>JAAWJJ010000061.1 GCA_022796875.1 Eubacterium sp.
TGAATCTTTAAAAGAGGTCGCTCTTCGTATGCTGTCAGCTGGAAAATATGCTCTGGAAGAAATTGCGAATATTTCTGGACTTTCTCTTGATGAAGTAAAGAAATTGAAAGCTGAAAGAACAGTGTAAACAGAACTGTAGGCCGGGAATCTAGAAAACAGGTTCCTGGCTCTATTTTTTTGCCCTGAAATGTAAATTTTTTTGTGAATTTGATTAAAAAGTCTTTTACAAAACGTTACTGGAAAAACAGGGTTGAATTTCCGGTCATTATCCGCTAAAATGGAAAAGCAGCCTTTCAAAGACAAGGGCAGCAGCAAAGAAACAGGATCAGGGAATAAGCTATGGATATTCAATTTAAATTGGAAGTTTTTGAGGGTCCGTTGGATCTGTTATTACACTTATTAGAAAAAAACAAAGTCAATATTTATGATATACCGATCGTGGAGATTACCAGCCAATACATGGACTATATACACGAAATGCAGAAAAACGACCTGAATGTGGTAAGTGAGTTCCTGGTTATGGCGGCCACGCTTCTGGATATTAAATCGCGGATGATGCTGCCGGTTTCTGACGACGAGGAAGAGGAAGAGGATCCCCGCGCGGAACTGGTGGAACGGCTGCTGGAATACAAAATGTACAAATGTATCTCCTATGAATTGAAAGACAGGCAGTTAGATGCAAAAAAGAGCATGTATAAGTTTCCGACGATTCCGAAAGAAGTGGCGGAGTATGAACAGCCGGTAGATTTGGAAGAACTGATCGGAGATTTGACATTGGGAAAATTAAACGACATTTTTCAAAGCATTATGAAGAAACAGCGGGATAAAATAGATCCGATTCGTTCCAAATTCGGGGAAATCGAAAAAGAAGAAGTATCATTGGAGGACAAGCTTACATTTGTAGAGCAGTATGCCAAACACCATGGAACATTCAGTTTCCGTACCTTATTAGAGAATCAGAAAGGAAAAATGCAGCTGATCGTAACTTTTCTGGCAATATTGGAGTTGATGAAAAGCGGAAAACTCTCGATTGTACAGAAAGAGTTGTTTGATGATATTATGATCTCATCCAAAGTTGCTGCATGACAGATAGCGAATGGAAGAAAAGAAAGCGACAGCGATATTAGAGGCCGTTTTGTTTACAATGGGCAATTCGGTCGAACTGGAAAAACTGGCCGGCGTCATAGAGGCATCCAAAGAGGAAACCGCAGAAATTCTGAAACGGATGGCGGAGCAGTACGAGAGCCGGGAAAGAGGAATCAAACTGATCGAACTGGACGGCGCGTATCAATTGTGTACAAAAGCGGAATTTTACGAAGAACTGATTAAAATCGCGAAAATGCCGAAAAAATATGTGCTGACGGATGTCCAGCTGGAAACGCTGTCCATTATCGCGTATAAGCAGCCGGTCACAAAACTGGAAATTGAAAATATCCGCGGAGTTTCCAGCGGGCATACGGTAAATAAGTTGATTGAGTATAATCTTGTTTGTGAAGTGGGAAGGCTGGACGCGCCGGGCAGGCCGATGCTGTTCGGGACGACGGAAGAGTTTTTGAGAAGCTTTGGTGTGCAGTCGTTAGAAGAACTGCCGTCGTTAAATAATGACAGAATCGAAGAGTTTAAACGGCAGGCAGAAGAAGAAGTGACAAATCTGGGATTTGCACCGGAAACTACAGAGGAAGAAACCGCAGAAACGGAAAGAACAGATTATTCGTAACAGTCCGCTGCTCCGGTTTCTAAAAAGCCTCTGCTTTGATACAGATTTAGCGCCTGGATATTACGGGGATGCTTTGATTTCGCCCCGCTGGCAGCGGTTTCCCCAGGAGTCGAGAAGCGTATCTTCTTTGTAGACGCAGATGACTTCACAGTGATTCGGGCAATGTTCGCATGTCACTTCCCGCGTAGTAAATTCCATATCGGCCAGACGGAAATCGAACGGTTTTTCGATGCCGCATCCCGCAGCCAGGATCGCAGCTCCGTACGCGCCCATCAGATGGCCGTTTTCATCTACGATGATTTCTTCGCCCAAAGCGTCGGAAAATGCCTTTACGACGCCGATATTTTTGCTCACACCGCCCTGGAAAACGATTGGGGCGGCGATTTTTTTGCCTTTTCCGATGTTATTTAAGTAATTGTTGGCGACGGCGCGGCACAGGCCTGCGATAATGTCTTCTTTTTTATGGCCCATCTGTATTTTGTGCACCAGATCGGATTCCGCGAATACGGTACAGCGGGCGGCGATCGGGGTAGGATTGGAGCTGGATAAGGCAATTTCGCCGAAATCTTCGACTTCTACGCCGAGCCTTTTTGCCTGGCTCGAAAGAAAAGAACCGGTGCCTGCCGCGCAGAGCGTATTCATTGCGTAGTCGATTGCGATACCGTTTTCTACGCAAATAATTTTGGAATCCTGCCCGCCGATCTCTAAGATCGTGCGGACGTCCGGATGCAGCGTCGTCGTTCCTACGGCGTGCGCCGTGATTTCATTTTTAATCATGCAGGCGTTGCACATCGTGCCGACCAGTTTTCGGGCGCTGCCGGTTGTTCCGGAGGCAACGACCTGATATTTGGACTGATCAAATTCTTCTCCCAGCCGGGCAATCACTTTTTTGGATGCTTCGATTGGGTTTCCTTCGGTCCAGAGATAGACGCCCGTCAGAATATTTTTTGATTCATCAATAATGACACCCTTTGTGGAAATAGATCCGATATCGATGCCAAGGTATGCTTTCTTCAATTATTGTACTTCCTTTCTCATTGCAATCATATCATAAAACGCTTCCATACGGGTTTCAATCCCGGTATCGCCGGTCTGCGTATCATAACTCAAAAACAGGATCGGTACTTTATAATCCCGGCTGATATTATGGAGCACCGGAACGGCTCCGATTTCCGGAGTGCATCCGAAAGATTTGACATGGACGATCCCGTCGAATCCGCGTTTGGCATATTCTTCCGCTAACAGCACGGTAGAAACGGAAGAGGAGCCCATATCGTATTTTGCATACTTTCCGGCGTCTTTTAACTGGATTTTATGCCAGATCGAAGACGGGAATTTGCGGATATCGTAGGTTAAATATCCTTTCAGTTTTTTGAGCGACGTTTCGTCCGGGCAAAGCATGACGCTGTTTGACAGGTTCATCCAGCGGTGGACTTCCGCACCCATTTTCGCAAATTTTTTCTCTACTTCGTGATTGGAATCCGGATCCATAATCGTGAAATATTCCCCGACAATCCCGATGCGGACCGGATGTTCCGGTTTGTTGCACGGAATGGATTTCATGTCGCTTAATGCCTGTTCATATGCCAGCCTGACTTCGCGCGCGCTTTTGACGTCGTGCATCTTTGCCAGAAATTTTTGATAGACTTTTTCGTGCGCGCGGTCTTCGGTTTCAAATCCCATATTCTGCCGCATGTAGTCTTCGAGTTTGTCCATGCAGACGATCATTTTGGCCGTCGCCGGAAGAGTGCGCAGGATACGGAACAGATTCGTATCCTGTGCAAACTGTTTCATGCCTTTGAGCAGGCCAAACAGATTATGGTAACGGGCGATCGTAATATTCATCATATCAAAATCATAACCGAGATCGTTTAAAATCTGTTCGTGCAGTTCGCCGTAGTATCCCAGACGGCAGGTGCCGCCGGTCTGGATTAAGACGTTTGCGCCTTTTTCCAGTGCTTCAATATAGCACCCCATCATGCATTTAAACGGCGCGCAGACGAAGTCGGGACTGTATTTGGCGCCGAGTTCGATCGTTTTTTTTGTCATCGGAGGAGGCGTTACGTATTGGTCGCCCAAGCCGTGGCGGACAAAATAGCTGATCGGGACGTTGTAATTCCCAAGCTGCGGGTAGCACAGCCGGTATTCTTCGCGTGGTTTCATCAGACGGCCGCCCCCTTTCGAAATCGTATAATGTCAATAAAGCTTTCCAGCCGCGTATCAATGCCGGCGTTTCCGTCCTGGCTGTCGAGCAGCAGGTTTAAGATCGGTTTGTCATGGACACGGCGGATGATCATTTCATTTACCATCGAATCCGGGCCGCATGGAAAAGCGGTCAGCAGAATGACGCCGTCTACGTCGTTTTCGTAATGCGCCAGGGCGCCGACCAGTTCGCGGCTCGTAAACCAGGGAATGTCTTTGCAAATTTTCGTATATTCCCGCCTGGCTTTATCAAAATCATAGTGATCTGCCAGAATTGGGATTGTATCCAGCTTTTTCAACGTATTTAAAATCGGAATCCCGATATATTCGTCGTAAAGATTGTAACTGTGCCCGAGTATCAATATTTTGATGTCGTCTTTTTTTAACAGATCTGCCTGCGCCTGTTCTTTGACGAAAAGATCCTGTTTGTATGCGGCGTAAGCTTTCCGGTAGGCTCTTTTGCCGTCGGATTTTGTTTTCCCGAGGCTGACGGCAAGGCTGATATACGCTTTTTCCTCGGTGATTTTTTGCTGTTCGTCTACGTTGCAGCAGACAAAGCGGACGTTTCTGTCGCGGAACGTGTTGACCGCCGTATCGTATAACGCTTCAAAACGGGAACAGAGATATCCTTCTTTTCCGTAATTGGCAATGCGCGGTACGAAAATGGTATCGCATTTTCCGGCCAGACAGTCCACGTGCCCCCAGAACAGTTTGCTGGAGAGGCAGGATTCGTCAATGCCGAAGTGTTCGCCTTTTTCCATAATGAGTTTGTCGGTTTTTGGGCTGAGTACCGTTTCGATTCCCAGTTCTTTAAAGTATACATCCCACAGTATAGAAAAACGATGGTAGAGCAGCGCCCGTGGTATTCCAACTTTCATAGTATTTTATAAAGTCCTTTCCTCAAGTTCCTGAAAATTAAGTTCCTGAAAAAACAGTATGCGTCGTTAAATATATCTGTATTTATGGAATATGCGCCGTTAAATATATCCGCATTTATGGAAATAGTTTAAATACAGATGGATAAAGCGGTCGTCTACCGGTGGACAGGTAATATTAGTGTTTTTAAGCAGAGCCTTTGCATTTGAAGTGTCGTATACGGAATTCTTTCCGGTGAAATGCCGTAAAATACCAGGATTATTTGACGTCCCCGGTTCAAACAGACATTCCAGGATAGACAACACGTTCGTATCTTTGCAGGCGTGCAGCCGTTTTTTCCAAAGCCCGTAAGGCACATAATGCACGCGGTATCCTTTTCGGCGGATGGAATTGACCAGCTGCCGCAGGGAAAGCGGTTTCGGGTTGATCAGGTTGAAATGCCTGCCGACCGCAAGTTCTTGTCTGGAAATATTTGCCATTGCGTCGCTGATATAATCTACGGGTGTCATTTGCATCTGATAGGAGGCAGGAGGGACGCATTGCAGCTGGATACAGCCGACAATCAGTCGGCTGACCATATCTTCCAGATTCCAGATGCCGTTTTCACCGCCGGTAATATCGCCCGGACGGTAGATGATCGTTTTTAAGCCCCTTTTGGCAGCGGAACTGACCAGATGCTCGGATACCCATTTCGTTTCGGAATAAGCCAGGGAGAATCCTTCGCCGTTATTTAACGGATCTTCTTCCAGTATTTTTTTGCCAATAAAATCCGGCGTGTCAAAAACGCTGTACGAAGATACGTAGTGGAAATATTTTGCTTTGTTTTTGCAGGCGAAGCGCAGAGCTTCCGCGGTTCCGGTGACGTTTGTCCGTTTCAAATACTGGTATGGATACACAAAATTCAATAACGCCCCGTTATGGAAGACGGCGTCGACTTCCTCGGACAGCTTTTCGTAAAGTTCCGGTTCCATGCCGAGAAGCGGTCTTGTCAGGTCGCCCGGCACCGGATGGATGAACAGTTCATATTCCGGTTTCCAGCAGCGGAAGTGCTGCATTTTTTCTTTGATTCGCAGCATTCCGGTTTCCTCGTCCGCCGCCCTGACGTGGCAGTAGATTTTTAAGCCGTCGTGCGGATAGGTTTCGATAAACGAGCGGATCAGGTTGCTGCCTAAAAATCCGGTCGCGCCGGTCAGAAAAATGCGGCGGCACGTATCCGCAGTTACCTTGTAGTCCTGTTCCGGTCGGATTTCGTCCGGAAGATGACATTCCGCAATCAGATCTACGTGGGTGGAATGTGTTTTCCCGCCGTTTAGGATTCTGTGAATGTAATCCGAAATACCGGAAACGGAAGCGTCTAACAGCAATTCCCTCAAATCCAGCTTGATGCCGAATTTCTGTTCTATTTTTGTCAGCAATTCAAAACCGGTCAGGGAATCTCCGCCCAGTTCCAGAAAGCTGTCATGAATATTGTAATGGTCGATGTTAAGCACACGGTCAAACGTGGATTTTACCTGTGTAAAAATGTCGTCGACAATCGTAGTTTCCGGCTTTGCAGTTTCATCTTTCCGGATTTCGGTTTTGGACTCCGCTGGTCCGGTTTCGGATGGCAACGGGGCGCTTTGTGCATGTTCCCGCACAGAATACAGGATCGGCAGCGTATGATTGGCGTACATCCTGCGTGCCTTTACGGTCTGCAATTTGTTGTTGTCCGTCCGCGGCAGCGATTTTGCCGGAACAAACACAATATCATAAAACGAAAAGCCGAACTGCGCCGCCATAACGGAATTGATTCTCGAGGCGGCTTTGGTGAACGGGAAATCCGCGCTTGCTTCTACGCAGGCGATGACCTGCTCTTTGGTACCCTGTTCTACTGTAAAGCAGACGATGGCAGCGCCGGTCAGGGACGGGACTTTCTGCTGCAAACAGAGCAGGATATCGTTTAAATAAACATTATGTCCGTTGACAATGAACATCTCTTTTAACCGACCGGTAATATAGACGTTTCCCTCATATAGAAATCCAAGGTCCCCGGTTCGGTAAAAATCGCCGTCCTTGTTTTGAAGCCGGAAGTGGAAATTTTTATTGTCCGGTATGTTTCCCCAGTATCCGTCCGCAACGGTAGGCCCCTGGATGCAGATTTCACCGATCCGCAGTTCCCCGTATGCTTTTTTCGTCTTCGGGTTGGCGGCTACGATCGTCAGGTCTTTGACCGGTTTTCCGAGGCTTACAATTTCTTTAGCGTCTTTGGCATCGGATAATACGATGCGGTTGTCCTGGTATTGTTCAAAGTCTACGCGCAGCACTTTGTAGTCCTGGCTCGCCACGCTTGCCAGGCAGACACATTCCCCGAGGCCGTATCCCGGGGCGGAAGCCAGATACGGGGCGTGGAACATCCTGGAAAACCGGGCGATCGTTTCCGGGCTGACAAATTCGGAACCGTTCATTAAATGGGTCGTGTTCGACAGGTCGTACTGTGCGGCTTCTTCTTCCGTAAAAATACGTGTACAGGCATCAAAAGCAGAACCTGGACCAACTGTTAACGTTAGTTTATAATCGGATAACATTTTAATCCACAGCTTTGGATTTTCCAGAAACTGGATTGTATTCATATGGTAAACGACAGGCCCGACGACGCAGATCGGCATCAGTACGGTAATGACCAGTCCCAGATTGTGGAAAAACGGCACCCACGTACCAAGGGAACTTTGCCGGAAATCATAGACTTCGTTGCATTGCTCCATCTGAAACATCAGGTTTTTTCGCAGCACGCGCACGCCTTTCGGTTCGCTGGTAGAACCGGAAGTATACTGCAGATAGACAAGATCTTCCGGTTCCTGCGGGACGATGACGTCCCTGCGGGAATAAGGGGCGAGGCGGTCGGTATAAATCCGTTTTAAACTGATGACGTCAAAAAACGCTTCTTTCAGCAAACGACCAGTAACGGATACCCCGGAACCTTTTTCCAGCGCATAATTGGAAATCAGCGCTTTGGGCTTACAGGATTTTAAAACGGAAATAAAGCGTGTCAGCTTGCTTTCGTCCAATGGCGGAGGAAGAACCGTAAAAACGATTCCGGCCATCATACATCCGAGAACCGCGTATACGGTGCCGAAATCCTGCATGGAAAAGATAATGGCGCGGTCGCCTTTGCGCACGCCTTTTTCCTTTAACGCGTTTGCCATTTCCAGCGATTTTTTGTAAATCTGTTTGATCGAACAGTCCTGAAATTTAAATTCGCCGTCTTTGTAGTCGGCAAAACGGTACAGCACAAAATCCGGCTGAGTTTTCAGCCGGTTCTCCAATTGTTCAATAATATGAGAAGATGATAATTTCATAACACAATATGCACTCCGTAATTTTCTTTGGTTTTTTGCATTACATTTCCTTTATTTTAATGGAAATAACGTTTTCTATCAAGGGGAAAAACGGCTATTTGGAAAAAAATATTGCGGATATGTTTATTGGATGTTTTTGGCGGAAAAGAAAGCATTGAATTTTCTTTTTTTTTATTGTAAGATATACTTATTGTGGTCTGCATTACTGTACCACGATAAATTGTCATAGAAAAGTCATACATGTCATACATCCGATGGAGTAAATACTATATAGAAACAAGGGGGAATAAAATGAGCAGATTAACAGTGGCAACACCGAATAAAATGAGTGCTACTGGGGAAATACTGACGCAGGATTTTGCGCAGAGGATCATGGCAAGTCCGCCGGGCGTCTGTCCGGTTGAGTTACAGCTTGCTTCACTCCAGTTGTGCCATGCACAGACTTGCGGAAAATGTACGCCGTGCCGTATCGGCCTGGGACAGTTGGAAGAACTGCTGTTAGAAGTACGCGACGGAAAAGGGACGATGGAAACGTTAAAGCTGATCGAAAAAACGGCAAAAAACATTGAAGCATCTGCGGACTGCGCGATCGGATACCAGGCAGCGCATCTTGTGTTAAAAGGACTGGACGGGTTCCGGGAAGATTACATATCGCATGTGACAGGGAAGGGCTGTATTTCCAACTTTGAACAGCCGATTCCGTGTGTGGAACTGTGTCCGGCCCACGTGGATATCCCTGGTTATATTGCATTGGCCGGAGAGGGGAGGACGGCGGACGCGATCCGTCTGATCCGTAAGGACAATCCGTTTCCGACAGCCTGCGCGCTGATCTGCGAGCATCCGTGTGAAACCAGATGCCGCAGAAATATGATTGATACGTCGATCAATATCCGCGTCATGAAAAAATATGCGGTGGATACCACGCCTGCGAATACGGTGCCGGCGCCGGAAAACGCAGCTTCAACCGGTAAAAAGGTAGCCGTTGTCGGCGCAGGGCCGAGCGGACTGTCCGCGGCTTATTATTTGCAGCTGATGGGACATGAAGTCACCGTGTTTGAAGAAAAGAAAAAAATGGGCGGTATGCTGCGTTACGGTATTCCGAATTACCGGTTCCCGAGAGAGCGCCTGCAGGAGGATATCGACATTATCCTTTCCACCGGCGTCAAAGTAAAAATGAATACCTGTATCGGAAAAGACCTCGGGATGGACGACCTGGAAAAAGAATTTGATGCCATTTATGTGGCGATCGGCGCGCATACGGCAAAAAGATTAAAGATCGACGGAGAAAACAGCAATAACGTGATTTCTGCCGTAGACTGGCTGCGCAAAATCGGAGATGATGAATATCCGGACTTCACCGGGAAGAAAGTTGTTGTGGTCGGCGGCGGCAACGTAGCGATGGACTGCGCGAGAACCGCGATCCGTGCCAAAGCGCAAAAAGTTTCCCTTGTCTACAGAAGGCGGAAAGAAGATATGACGGCAATGGCGGAAGAGATCGAAGGCGCGTTGTCAGAAGGCGTGGAAATCCTTACGTTATTTGCGCCGCTTCGGATCGAAGCGGACGAAAACGGCGACGTGACCGGCCTGGTCGTGCAGCCTCAGATGATCGGACCGGTAAGCAAAGGGCGTCCGGCTCCAATGAAAGCGAACAGACCGGAAGAGAAAATAGATGCGGACGTTATTTTGGTGGCAATTGGACAGGATATTGTCAGTGAACCGTTCGTAAACGCCGGAATGCCTGCAAAGAGAAAGCGTTTTGTGGCGACACCAGCGCTGACCGTAGAAGAAAAACCGGGCCTTTTCGTCGGCGGCGACTGTATGACCGGCCCGGCGTCCGTCATTATGGCGATTTCCGCAGGAAAAGTGGCGGCTGCCAATATTGATAAATATCTGGGATTCCAGCACGAAATCAAATGTGACGTGGAAATCCCGAACCCGCTTCTGAACAATAAAGAAGCCTGCGGGCGTGTAATTTTGTCCGAGAGAGAAGCGACCGAAAGAAAACATGATTTTGAAGGAATCGAGAACTCGATCAGTGAGGAAGAAGCCTGCCAGGAAGCTTCCAGATGTTTGCGCTGCGATCATTTCGGCTGCGGCGTTTTGAGAGGAGGCAGAGTTGACAGATGGTAAATATAACGATCAATAAAAAACAGGTACAGGTACCGGAAAATACAACGATCCTTGCCGCTGCGGCAAGTAACGGGATTAAAATCCCGACGCTTTGTTTTCTGAAAGATTTAAATGAAGTCGGCGCCTGCCGGGTCTGTCTGGTAGAGATTGCCGGGAAAGACGCGCTGGTTGCGGCCTGCAACAACGTTGTGGAAGAGGGGATGGTGATTTACACCAACAGCCCGAGAGTCCATTCCGCCAGAAAAACCAATGTGGAAATGATTTTATCCCAGCATGATTTCCGCTGCGCGGCCTGCGTCAGGAGCGGAAACTGTTCGCTGCAGACAGTGGCAAACGATCTGGGGATTACGGGCATCCCGTATAAACAGCAGTATGAGGAAAATAACTGGAATCAGGATTTTCCGCTGATCCGCGACGCAAGCAAATGCATCAAATGTTTCCGCTGCGTACAGATCTGTGATAAAGTACAGGATTTGAACGTATGGGATATTGTCAATACCGGAAGGAAGACGACGATCGGCGTATCCAACGGAAAAACGATCGAAGAGTCCGATTGTTCTTTATGCGGCCAGTGTATTACACACTGTCCGGTAGGCGCCCTGCGGGAGCGCAATGACCTGGAACGTTTTATGGAAGCGGTTGGGGATCCGGAGAAAACGGTAGTCGTACAGATTGCGCCGGCGGTACGCGCGGCGTGGGGAGAAGCGATCGGGATTCCACGCGATCAGGCAAGCGTCCTTAAAATTGTTTCCGCTCTGAAAGCAATCGGCGTCGACTATGTACTGGATACCAACTTTTCTGCCGACCTTACGATTATGGAAGAGGGCAGCGAACTGATCGAACGCCTTTCTCATAAGGAGAAATACGCATGGCCGATGTACACGTCCTGCTGTCCGGGCTGGGTCCGTTTCTTAAAAGGCCAGTATCCAGAACAGACGGCGCAGTTATCTACCGCAAAATCTCCGCAGCAGATGTTCGGCGCGGTGATCAAAACGTTTTTTGCACAGAAAAACGGAATTGATCCGGCCAATATTTTCTCGGTATCCATTATGCCGTGCACGGCGAAGAAACATGAAGTGGATATTCCGGTTATGGAAGATTCCGGCTACCGGGATCTGGATCTGACCCTGACGACGAGGGAGCTGGCTCGTCTGATTCGGTCGGAAAACATTATACCGGAATTGTTGGAAGAAACGGATTTTGACTATCCGTTCGGGACGGGAACCGGCGCTGCCGTAATCTTCGGTTCTACAGGAGGCGTAATGGAGGCGGCGCTCCGGAGCGCATACTGCCTGATTACCGGAAACAATCCGGGGGCCGATGATTTTAAAGTAGTCCGCGGTATGGACGGTATTAAGGAAGCGACGGTAGAGATCAACGGAATACCGGTCCGGGCTGCCGTGGTTAGCGGCCTTGGCAATACAAGGAAACTGATCGAACAGATGAAGAGCGGGGAAAAAGAATATGACTTCGTAGAGGTCATGGCATGTCCGGGAGGATGCGCCGGCGGCGGCGGACAGCCGATTTGCGACGGCGTGGAACTGGCGGATATCCGCGGTCAGAAACTGTACGATCTGGATGCCGAAAGCACAATCCGTTTTTCGCATGATAATCCGGAAATCAAAGACATTTATGAGAATTTCCTGGAAAAACCGTTGTCGCACAAAGCGCACGAACTGCTCCATACGGATCACGACGCATGGAAAATGCCGTCGGAAACGGATTAAAATCCAAATGAATTTCTGAATATTACGCCCCGGCTGTAAGGAAACTTACGGCCAGGGGCGTTGCTTTTCATGCTGATACAATAGTGCATAGTAAATCAGGGACAGGCCTTTTCTTTTAGGACTAAATGTTCAGCAATTCAGAAATATCAGAGAAACTGATACATAAATCAGGATAGGTATTTACATTGATTTGATCGGTAAAGGAATATATGGCAGGTGCGGCAGCGTGTTCCATATCGTAAACAAGAACGACTTGTTTCATTGGATCTACAATCCAATACTCTTTTACACCTGCAGAGCGGTATAAAGAAAGTTTCGTGTAATAGTCCATGGAGCGGCTGCCTGGAGATACAATTTCTATAATCCAATCCGGAGCGCCATTGCATCCTTGTTCATTTAATTTGTCTGTATCACAAATTACGGAGATGTCCGGTTCCAGATATTTTGAGTCATCTGAAAAAGGAAACACAGCAAAAGGAGCAGGAAAAACTTCACAGGTTCCCTTATTAGCACGGATGTAGTTTCCGATTTCCAGATGTAAAAATGACAGTATTCTCTGATGTACGGTGTTAGGTGGCGCCATATAGTATATCTGACCGTCGATCAGTTCCGCACGTTCTCTTTCCGGAAGAGAATAGATATCGTCAATGGTATAGGTTTTTTCCCGTGCTGATGATTGTGCCATAGCAGCATTTCCTTTCTGGTTATTTTGTAATCATATAGTTTTATGAACGTCATATTTTAACAGCCTTTTACTATACTATACACGATAAAACGTAATAATTCAAAAAACTTTGTTAAAAAAATAAAAGTGGCAGCTGTCTGATAGTATTTCCCCTTTTTGGCATGAAATCCCGTTCCTTTTAATAAGGATATAGAAAAGACAAGTGAAAATCTGTGAAATGAAAAAATTCTGGAAAACAGCTATTGCAGTAGTTATGACCGCTGGATTTGTATTTCCTGTATGCACGCCGGGATATGCAAATGGGGGATTGCAGACAGAAAAAAGCGATGTAAATGTGGAATTGCAGACAGAAGAAACCGGTGCAGATGGAGTATTACAGACAGAAGAAACCGGCGCGGACGAAGTACTGCAAGAGGAAAAGGCGCAGCTTGCCAGTACCTTGTATGCAAAATCAGCCGTTCTTATGGATGCCGATACCGGAAGGGTATTATTTGAAAAAAGCGGAGGGCAGCAAATGCCGAATGCCAGTACCACAAAAATTCTGACCTGCCTGGTGGCATTGGAACATGCCAGCCTGGAAGATACCGTGACGTTCAGCAGCAATGCGGCTTCCCAGCCGCGCGTCAGATTGGGTGCTCCGGAGGGAAGTACATTTTATATGAAAGATATGCTGCTTGCCATGATGCTGGAATCTTTTAATGATACGGCGGTGGCAATTGCAGAAACGATCGCCGGTTCTACGGAAGAATTTGCTGTCATGATGAACCGGAAAGCCAAAGAGATCGGCTGTAAAAACACCCATTTTGTGACGCCGAACGGCTTGGATGATACGGATGAGAACGGGAGCCATTCGACAACGGCGGAAGATCTTGCCCTTATTATGGCGGCGTGCATCAAAAACGAACAGTTTCTGGAAATTACACATACAAACCAGCATAGTTTTACAAGCTGCGACGGTACGCTACAGTATGCGGTTTCCAATAAAAACGCTTTCCTGACAATGATGGACGGGGTGTTAAGCGGAAAAACAGGGTTTACAGGCGCAGCAGGATATTGTTATGTTTGCGCTTTTTCCAAAGACGGAAAAAATTTTACGCTTTCTTTGCTGGCCTGCGGCTGGCCGAATAACAAAACTTATAAGTGGAAAGATGCAAGAAAACTGATCGAGTATGGGATGGAGCATTATGAATTCCGTACGGAAACCCTGAATACGCCGATGCCGGATATTACGGTTTGGGACGGCTGTCTGGAGTCCGAATATCCGACGGAAAAAGTGACGTTAAACCTGCCGCCGGAAACAAAAGAGTTTTCCTGCCTGCTGAATCAGGATGAGCATATTACCGTACAGACGGATTTGAAAGAAGAATTTCAGGCTCCGGTAGATGAAACGACGTATATCGGAACGGTCAGGTATTATCTGGGAGATAAGCTGCTTGCTGAGGAAGAAGTGATAATGCCGTCGGTGGTAGAAAAAAGGACGATGAAAATCAGTTTGCAGTGGGTATGGAAAACTTATTGTCAGCCGTTTGCGAGTTTGGTATAATGTCCGCGTAGGCAATGAGCAGTGCAGCTGCTGTTAGAGGGAAATTGGCTGTTTACAGACAAATTTGCATCTGACTGCAGGTGTAGGGCGAAGTCCGTGAATGAGGAAAACCTACGGTTTTCCGAATGGCGCACTGCTACGTAGTGAGAATCGCACTGCTACGTAGTGGGAGAGCGCACTGCGAGGCAGTGGAGGCGCACTGCAAGCCTGCTTCGGGAGGAAACCATGAAAACAAACGACTTGATCAACCGTATGAACGAAGCGTATGGACGTATGAGCAAAGGACAGAAATGCTTAACGGCATATATTACCGATAATTATGATAAAGCCGTTTTTTTAACGGCTGCAAAAATGGGGGAGATCGTAGGAGTCAGCGAATCTACGGTCGTAAGGTTTGCATCAGGGCTTGGTTACAAAGGGTATCCGGAATTTCAAAAAGCCCTGGAAGAACTGGTACAGGAAAAATTAACCGCGTCTTTAAAAGGAGAATTTTCGGCTGCGCGTTCCGGACGCTCCGGAATTTTGCGGCAGGTACTCGAAATGGATGAAGACAATTTAAAAAAGACGAAAGAATCTCTGGATGAAGCGGCATTTGAAACGGCAGTAGAAACGATATCGTCCGCAAAAACAATTTATGTAACCGGTATGCGGAACTGCGCACCTTTAGCGGAATTTCTGGCATTTTACCTGAATATGATCTTTCCGCAGGTACGTCTGATCAAAACGAGTTCGAATTGCGAACTGTTCGAACAGATGATGCATATCACCGCGGAAGACGTAATTATCGGCATCAGCTTTCCGAGGTATTCCATGAGAACGTTAAAAGCGTTGGAATTTGCAAACGAACGGAACGCCAAAGTAGTGACTTTGACAGACAGTATACATTCGCCGTTAAATCTGTATTCTTCCTGTAATCTGCTTGCGAAGAGCCATATGTCTTCTATTGTGGATTCCATGGCCGCTCCGATGAGCATGCTTAACGCTCTGATCGTGGCATTGACAATAAAACACAGAACCGCTGTCGTAAAAAATGTGGAACAGATGGAAAAATTGTGGGAAGACTATCAATATGACGGAAATGATGAAATCGATCAGATGGCGGATTCGATAAAAAACAAATATAAACAGGTTGGAGAAGATACGGATGTCTAATGTGGTAGTTATCGGCGGCGGCGCGGCGGGAATGATGGCGGCAGCAGCCTGCGGCGGCGCTAACGTCATTGTTTTGGAACAAAATGAAAAACTTGGAAAAAAGCTGTTTTTGACCGGGAAAGGCAGATGCAATCTGACCAATGCGTGTGAAACGGAAGAACTGTTTTCTGCAGTCGTACAAAATCACCGTTTTTTGTACAGCAGTATTTATCAGTTTAATAATCAGCAGGTCATGGATTTTTTTCATGGCAGAGGCCTGCGGTTAAAAGTAGAACGAGGCAATCGTGTGTTTCCGGCGTCTGATCATTCTTCTGATGTGATCAAAGCATTGGAAAAAGCGATGTCGGACCAAAACGTTACGGTACGCCTGAATACAAAAGCCGCGGAAATCCAGACAGAAGAAGTTGCAGTACCGGAAAAGAAAAAAGCTTTACCTCCAAAAAGAGTAACCGGGGTAGTGACCGCAGACGGCAGCTGGATCAAAGCGGACTATGTCATCATTGCGACCGGCGGCTTATCTTATCCGTCGACAGGATCTACCGGAGACGGATATACGTTTGCAGAGCAAACCGGACACAGAGTTACGGAGTGTTCGCCGTCACTGGTTCCTTTAAACGCAAAAGAGAGTTATGTAAAAGAATTAATGGGACTTTCTTTAAAAAATGTATCTGTTTCCTTTTATCAGGGGAAAAAATGCCTGCATTCGGAAATGGGAGAGCTGATGTTTACCCATTTCGGAGTGACCGGGCCGATTGTATTGAGCGCAAGCGCGCTTATCAATTCCCCGTTAAAAAAGGGAAACTGCCGGATAGAGATTGATTTGAAACCGGCGCTGGAGGAAAAACAGTTAGACCGGCGAATTTTGCGCGACTGGGAAGAAGTTCCGAACCGGCAGTACAAAAATTCATTGCAGAAACTGCTTCCGGCGAAGCTGATCCCGATTGTGATCCGGCTCTCCGGTATCGGTGAAAACAAGAAAATAAATGAAATCACCAAAGAGGAGCGAAAACAACTGGTAAACGTCCTGAAACATTTTCCGGTGACGGTCACCGGACTTCGGGGATACGAAGAAGCGGTTATTACCCGCGGCGGCGTATCAGTCCGGGATGTGGATCCGGCAACGATGGAGTCCAAAATAGTAAAAGGCCTTTATTTTGCCGGGGAAGTATTGGATACGGATGCCCTGACCGGAGGATATAATCTGCAGATTGCCTGGTCGACCGGGTGGCTGGCAGGGGTAAACATTCGGGAACATATCTCAAAGAAGCGCGAACAGCAGGAAACAGGGCAGGCAAAACAGAAACAGAAAACAGGGCAGTAAACAGAAATATGCAACAGGGCAATATACAGAAACAAAAAAACAGGAAAAGGAAACGAGGAACGTGTGATGGGGAGAAATATTGCAATTGACGGCCCGGCGGGAGCTGGAAAATCAACAATCGCCAAAAAAGCGGCACAAAAACTTGGGTTTATTTACGTGGATACCGGCGCCATGTACCGGGCGATCGCACTGTATTTTTTGCGGCAAAAAACGGACTTGTCAGATCAGGACGCCATTAACAGCGCCTGTGCAAAAATTGATGTCAGAATCCGTTACGAAGATAACGTCCAGCAGGTACTGTTAAACGGGGAAAACGTAAACGGCAGTATCCGCCGGGAAGAAGTGGGGAATATGGCGTCGAAAACAAGCGCGTTCCCGCAGGTGAGGGCAAAACTTCTGGATCTGCAGCGGAAACTTGCCGCGGAAGAGGACGTAATTATGGACGGCAGGGATATCGGGACATGCGTCCTGCCGGAAGCGGAACTGAAAATTTATTTGACGGCCAGCGTGCAGACCCGTGCCAAACGCCGTTTTCTGGAACTGCAGGAAAAAGGAGCTACCGCGGAACTGTCGGAAGTGGAAAAAGACATTGAGAAAAGGGATTATCAGGACATGCACCGGGAAACCGCGCCGTTAAAACAAGCGGAAGACGCGATTCTTATTGACAGTTCCGATCTTACTATTGACCAGGTTGTGGAAAAAATCATTTTCTGCTTTCAAAAAAAAATGTCCGCTGCCGAAAGCCGGAACGTTACCGTTGCCAAAAGCGCCGGGTTTTGTTTCGGTGTCAAAAGGGCGGTAGAAAACGTATATGAAGCGGCAGAAAACAGCGGCAAAAAAGTATATACGTACGGGCCGGTTATTCATAATGAAGAAGTTATGAAAGACCTGGAAGAAAAAGGCGTCTGTGTCCTGAACCGGAAAGAAGAGCTGACGCAGGCGAAAGACGGCCTGGTTGTGATTCGTTCGCATGGCGTTGGAAAAGATATTTACGATTTTCTGGAAAAAGAAAAGATTTCGTATCTGGACGTTACCTGTCCGTTTGTAAAAAAAATCCATAAGCTTGTTCGCAAATATAACGAAGACGGATATCATATTATTGTAGTGGGAAATGCCGGACATCCCGAAATTATCGGGGTTTGCGGATGGTGCAGCGAAGCGGAAACAACGGTAATTGATTCTCTGGAAGAAGCCGATAATTTTGTGCCGCCGGACGGTAAAAAACTATGTGTTGTGGTGCAAACGACATATAACTACAAGAAATTTAAAGATATAGTTGAAATTATTCAAAAAAAAGGTTATTATATAAATGTTTTAAATACGATTTGCAATGCTACGGACGAACGTCAGACGGAAACGGCAAAGATTGCTTCCGAAGCGGATGCCATGATCGTGATCGGAAGCCGGAACAGTTCGAACACGCGCAAACTATTTGAAATATCCAAAAAGGAATGTGAAAATACTTACTATATACAAACAATGGAAGATCTAGATTTATCTGCTTTACAAAATGTTAATAACGTAGGTATTACCGCAGGGGCTTCCACCCCAAATAATATTATTGAGGAGGTTCAAAATAATGTCAGAATTAAGTTTTGAACAAATGTTAGACGAGTCATTTAAAACAATAAGAAATGGAGAGGTAGTCGAAGGTACCGTTATTGATGTGAAGCCAGATGAAATCATCTTAAACATTGGTTACAAGGCTGATGGGATCATTACCAGAAATGAATATTCCAACGATTCGAACCTTGATTTGACCACCGCTGTCAATATCGGCGACCAGGTGACTGCGAAAGTTATGAAAGTCAACGATGGAGAAGGACAGGTTCTTTTGACCTACAAACGGCTGTTGGCTGAAAAAGGAAACAAACGACTGGAAGAAGCGTTCAACAACCATGAAGTGCTGACGGCGAAAGTGGCTCAGGTTTTAGACGGCGGCTTAAGCGTTATCGTGGAAGAGGCGAGAGTTTTCATTCCGGCCAGTCTGGTATCTAATACTTATGAAAAAGACCTGTCAAAATATGACGGACAGGAAATTGAGTTTGTCATCAGTGAATTCAATCCGAGACGCCGCCGCATCATCGGCGACAGGAAACAGTTGATTCTTGCCCGCAGGGCCGAATTACAGAAAGAACTGTTAGAGAGAATCCAGATCGGCGACGTGATCGAAGGAACCGTAAAGAATGTGACGGATTTCGGCGCATTTATAGATCTTGGCGGTGCGGACGGATTGCTTCATATTTCGGAAATGTCCTGGGGCAGGGTAGAGAGTCCGAAGAAAGAGTTTAATGTTGGAGATACGGTCAGAGTCTTTATCAAAGATATCAACGGCACCAAAATAGCTCTGAGCATGAAATTCCCGGAAGACAATCCATGGAATAATGCGTCCGAGAAGTTTGCGGCAGGCAATATCGTTAACGGTAAAGTTGCCCGCATGACAGATTTCGGCGCGTTTGTGGAACTTGCGCCTGGCGTAGACGCATTGCTGCATGTTTCCCAGATTGCCCGTGAGCATATTGAGAAACCGGCTGACGTATTAAAAGTTGGGCAGGAGATTGAAGCGAAGATCGTTGATTTTAACGAGGACGAGAAGAAGATCAGTTTAAGCATGAAAGCGTTACTCCCGGCAGCAGAACCGGATGCAGAGAACGCTGAAGAGGAATAATAGATAATAAAAGGAGTTTCGTATAGCTATGTTAACAGGGTATGAAAAATTTAAACAGGATGTTTATACATTAACGAAAATTGATTTAAATGCGTACAAAGAAAAACAGATGAAGCGTCGTATTGATTCGTTGGTGACGAAAAATAATGCTAAAACATACGATGTTTACGTAGACATGCTGAAGAAAAACAAAGAAAAATTTGAACAGTTTGTCAATTTTCTTACGATCAATGTATCAGAGTTTTACAGAAACCCTGAACAGTGGAGGATTTTGGATAAACAAATCATACCGGAGCTTCTTGAAAAATTCGGTACGCGCCTGAAAGTCTGGAGCGCTGCCTGTTCTACCGGTGACGAGCCATATTCTCTGGTTATGGCATTGTCCAAACATATTCCGTTGAATAAGATCAAAATTACAGCGACGGATATTGACAAACAGGTCATTGCGAGTGCAAAAGTAGGGCTTTACAGTGCAAAAAGCATTGCCTCTGTGCCGGATGAATTTAAGCGGAAATACTTTAAGAAAATCGGCAATTCCTATCAGATTTCGGATGAGATCAAATCCAGAGTGGAATTTAAGGAGCATAACCTGTTACGGGATCCTTACATAAAAGGGAATCATCTGATCGTGTGCAGAAACGTAGTGATTTATTTTACGGAAGAAGCTAAAGAAGAGATTTACAAAAAATTCAATGACTCTCTCATGAAAGACGGGGTATTGTTCATCGGCAGTACGGAACAGATTATGAATTATAAAGAAATCAATTATGCAAAGAAAGAATCGTTTTTCTTTCAGAAAGTAAAATAATTTGTAACGTGAAATAGGGGATTTTTCTATAGAAACATCTCCTGCCGGCAAAAACGGCAGGAGATGTTTTTTATATCATAGGAAATAGGCGGAGGGGCTGTTGCAAAAGTAGATGAATCATCTACTGGAGCAACGGCTTCTTTTTTCTATCTAAAAATAAAAAGCAGGTTCCGAAGAACCTGCCATCCAT
>JAAWJJ010000062.1 GCA_022796875.1 Eubacterium sp.
CCTTATCTCCGGGAAAATGGGCGAAATGGATTCCCCCGAGTTCACTGTCTGAGGTTTTCCTCATGGTTTACGAAGTGTCGGGAACGGAACATGTTTTTCTTCCTGGACAGCCTTTCTGGTTTTCCTAACAGCGGCATCAAGCACGTTCGATGAGGGTATGCCTTGCGAAACTCGGGACTGCCATGAAATAAGAAATAGAATCCAAAACAGTTTCGTATGGCAGTCCCTCAGACAGTCGCCGGCATACCCATTCGTGCTTTTCCTGCCGCTGATAAGGAAAACGTACAAAAGACTTCCAATGGAAGAAAGAACATTGTTCCGCCCCTGACACTTTTTTGCACTGCACGGAAAACCGAGTTTGAATCGGGGGAATCAAATCACACCCGCCCATCCCGGAGTTAGGGATGCTGAACAATTCTGGAACTGATTTCCCGGCCTTGACAGCATAGCCGGAAATCGGCCCCAAAAAAGTACAGATAATATTTTTTATATCATCATGCTTTAGAAATTCCGGATAACGCTGTTTTGTAAAGAAACGGCTGAACTGCCAGCGCTTTCCCCACTCCCCATGAAAAATAACTGAATTTAGCGGCAGGTTTGAACGGTAAGAGTTTTTTGTTCTTTTAAAAAGAAGTAAAGTAGTGTAAGATAAATAAGGGTGCCGGAAACTCCGGTTCCTGCCATTACCTTAAAATAGAAAGGGAACGCCCTGTCGGAAGATATGGGGCGCCATGTAATAAAATGAGTGAAAAAATAGTTCTGATAGACGGACACAGTATTTTAAACCGGGCGTTTTTTGGATTGCCGGACCTTACAAATTCCGCCGGGCAGCATACCAATGCGGTATATGGATTTTTAAATATTTTGTTTAAAATATTGGAAGAGGAAAAGCCGGAATATTTGACGGTGGCTTTCGACGTACATGCCCCGACGTTCCGCCATAATATGTATGACGCCTACAAAGGGACGAGGAAGCCGATGGCGCAGGAATTGCGGGAGCAGGTGCCGTTAATGAAAGAAGTATTGTCTGCGATGGGCGTTACGATCGTGGAAAAGGCAGGATACGAAGCCGATGATATTCTGGGTACGATCGCGGGAATCAGTGAAAAAGCCGGTCTGGAAGTATCGCTGGTATCCGGCGACCGGGATTTGCTGCAGCTCGCCAGCGAGCATATCAAGATCCGGATTCCGAAGACAAAACGTACTGGAACGGAGATAGAAGATTACTATGCGTCGGATGTAAAAGAGAAATATCAGGTAACGCCGACGCAGTTTATTGATGTGAAAGCATTGATGGGCGACAGCGCCGACAATATTTCGGGCGTGCCAGGAATCGGCGAAAAAACGGCGACAAACCTGATCGTGTCGTATCAATCGATCGAGAACGCATACGCCCATGTGGAGGAGATCAAGCCGAACCGGGCCAAAGAAGCTTTGCGGGAACATTATGATATGGCGCAGATGAGTAAAGTGCTGGCGACGATCAAAACGGACTGCGAACTGGATTATATGCTGGAGAGTGCAAAACTGGGGGAGCTGTATACGAAAGAAGCGTACGCGTTATTTCAGAAGCTGGAGTTTAAAAATCTGCTGTCACGGTTTGAAATCCGGCAGGAAACGCCTCAGATACAGAAGCATTTTCAATGGATTTCCTCGAAAGAAGAGGCGCGGCAGGCCGTGCGGCGTTTTGAAGAGGAGTTTGCAGGGAAAGATCTGGGACTGGAGTTTTTTTGCGATCAGGGCAGACTGTGCGGCGCGGCGGCGGCGTTTGGCGATACGGATATATACTTTTTGGAATGTGCGGGCGACGGAAAGCAGATGACGCTTTCGTTTTTGGAGGAAGAGCCGCAGCCGGACGGGGATATGGACGGCGATGAACTTCTGGATTTGCTGCGTCCGGCAGTGCAGAAAGCAGGGCGGATCAGTTCCATGGACGTGAAAACGGCAGCGAAATATATAGAGGAACTCCCTCAGAAGAAGTGCTTCGATACGGCGGTTGCTTCTTATTTGCTGAATCCGCTGAAAAATGAATATAATACGGAAGATATTGCGGCTTCTTATACAGGGATGATGCTGCAGACCAGACAGGAATTACTAGGAAAACGCACCTTTGGACAGGCGATACAGGAAACAAAACAGGAATTCCTGGTTTTTGCATGCAATCAGGCATATACTTCCTTTGCCGCCGCCGGGGCTTTGGAAAAAGAATTAAAAGAGCAGCAGATGTGGGAGCTGTTTTTAGAAGTAGAGATGCCGCTCGTATTTACACTGGCCGGGATGGAAAAAGAAGGCATTCGTGCAGAACGGCCGGAACTGGAAGAATACGGAAAACAGCTGGCGTTTCGTATTGACGAACTGGAGCGCAGTATTTATGATAAAGCGGGAGAAACGTTTAATATCAATTCTCCGAAACAGTTAGGACAGATATTATTTGATAAATTAAAAATGCCGAACGGAAAAAAGACGAAAACCGGATATTCCACGGCTGCGGACGTACTGGAAAAGCTGGCCGCAGACCATCCGATCGTAGCGGAAATACTGGAGTACCGACAGCTGGCAAAATTGAAATCCACATACGCCGACGGCTTAAGCGGCTGTATCAGGGAAGACGGCAGGATACACAGTACGTTTCACCAGACGATTACCGCGACCGGGCGGATCAGCAGTACGGACCCGAATTTGCAGAATATTCCGATCCGGATGGAATTGGGCAGGCTGATCCGGAAAGTATTTGTGCCAAAGGACGGCTATGTGTTTGTCGATGCGGATTATTCCCAGATCGAGCTGCGCGTATTGGCGCATATGTCAGGCGATGAGCAGCTCATACAGGCGTACCGGGAGGCGCAGGATATCCATACCCTGACCGCTTCGCAAGTATTCCACGTGCCGTTTGAGGAAGTAACGCCGCTGATGCGCCGGAATGCAAAAGCAGTCAATTTCGGAATTGTGTACGGCATCAGCTCGTTTGGATTGAGCCAGGATTTGAGTATTACAAGGAAAGAAGCGGAAGACTATATTGAAAAGTATTTTGAATCGTATCCGAAAATCCGTACCTTTTTAAACGGATTGGTAGATTTCGCAAAGGAAAACGGATATGCACGGACGATGTTCCACAGAAGACGTCCGGTTCCGGAACTGACGTCCGGCAATTTTATGCAGCGTTCTTTCGGGGAACGGGTGGCTATGAATTCGCCAATACAGGGAACCGCGGCGGATATTATCAAAATCGCAATGAACCGGGTAGCGCAGCGTCTGAAAAAAGAAAACCTGGCTTCGAAATTGCTGCTGCAGGTTCATGACGAACTGCTGGTTGAAACTAAAAAAGAAGAGTTGGAACAGGTGCAGCAGATTTTGAAAGAAGAAATGGAATGCGCCGCGCATCTGGAAGTGGCGTTGGAAATCGATATGCATACCGGAAACAGCTGGTATGAGGCAAAATAGATCAGGCAAGACAGAGGAAATGGAAACAGGCCAGGTAAAACAGAGGAAATGGAATCAGATCAGGCAAAACAATAGGAGCGGGAGGTAGAAGGGAAAATGAAAGTAATTGGAATTACAGGTGGCGTCGGCGCAGGTAAATCTGCAATATTGAATTTTTTGGAGAGTCATTATAAAGCGAAAACGCTTGTTGCAGACAAAATAGCCCATGATTTGATGGGGCCTGCGGGGGAATGTTACCTGCAAATCCGGGAATTGTTCCCTGATACGGATGTGTTTTTGGAAAACGGGGAGCTGGACCGGGAAAAAATGGCGGCCGTTATTTTTGAAGATAAAGTGAAACGCAGGAAACTGAACCGTATCGTGCACCCAGCTGTGAAATCCTATATTGAAAAACAGGTGTTAAAGGAAAAGCAAAAAGGCGAACTGGATTTTTTGATTATAGAGGCGGCGCTGCTTGTGGAAGAAAAATACGGGGAAATCTGCGACGAACTGTGGTATGTTTATGCGAGTGAACAGACAAGGGCAAGGCGTTTGATGGATGAGCGCGGCTATTCGTTCCGGAAGATCCAGCAGATTTTTGACAGCCAGTTGTCGGAAGAAGAGTTCCGGAAAGCCTGCCGCGTCGTCATCAATAACGACGCGGGCCTGCCGGACACGTTTGTACAGATCAGGGAAGCGGTGCATCTGCTTGCCGGAATCGACGCGGCCGGATACGAAAAGGCGCAGGCAAACGAAGAAAAACCGGACGGTAATATTGAATATGTTTTCGGCCTGGATATCGGTACGAGGAATGTCGTCGGTACGGTAGGATACAAAGAAGAAGATAATTTTATTGTAGTGGCGCAGTATTCCAAACAGCACGATACCCGTTCCATGCTTGACGGACAGATTCACGATATTGCCAGGGTCGGCCGGACGATCGGCGAAGTGAAGCAGAATCTGGAACAGCAGATCGGCACGGCTTTAAGCGAAGTTTGTATCGCAGCCGCTGGCCGTGTGTTAAAAACAGTGACGACGCATATTGAGCATGTATATGACGAAGAAACGGTCGTGAGCGGGGAAGATATCCACAATCTGGAACTGCTCGGTATTGAGAAAGCGCAGGATATTTTGAAAGAGCATAACGATACAAAATTCAAATTTTACTGCGTCGGATATTCCGTGATCAAATACTATCTGAATGAAGATGTTTTTTCGAGCCTGGAAAGCCATAAAGCCATGAGGATTGCGGAAGACCTGGTCGTTACATTCCTGCCGGAAGACGTCGTGGATGGATTGTATACCGCAGTGGCGATTGCCGGGCTTCAGGTGGCGAATATGACGCTGGAGCCGATTGCGGCTATGAATGTGGCGATTCCGGAAGCGTTCCGTATGCTGAATATTGCGCTGGTCGATGTTGGAGCGGGGACTTCCGATATTTCTATTACGAAAGACGGGAGCATTGCCGCATACGGCATGATTCCGTTGGCCGGGGATGAAATTACGGAGCTGATCGTCCAGACATATCTGGTTGATTTTAAGACGGCGGAAAAAATAAAGCTGGATTCCGGAGTACAGGATGAGGTAACCTATAAAGATATTATGAGCATCAGCCATACGGTTCCGTCGTCGGAAGTCTGGGATCTGATCCGTCCGGTTGTCGACCATATTGCGGAAGACATTGCCAGAAAAATATGCGAGTTGAATGGCGATAAATCCGTCAGCGCCGTATTTATCGTTGGCGGGGGCGGAAAAGTGCATGAGTTTGCAAAAACGCTGGCGGGGCTTCTGGAACTGCCGGAAGAGCGTGTGGCGCTGCGCGGGGAAGAGGTATTGCAGGAAGTTGTTTTTAAACAGGGAGAAATCCGGAAAGATCCTCTGCTTGTGACCCCGATCGGCATTTGCTATAATTACTACGAACAGAAGAACAATTTTATCGTGGTGCGTTTTAACGGAGAAAGGATCAAGCTGTTTGACAACAGCAGGCTGACGATTGTGGATGCGGCGATGCAGGCCGGATTCCCGAATGAAAACCTGTTCCCGCGGCGCGGAAAAGAGCTGAATTTCCATGTAAACGGAAAAGCCAGGATTGTGCGGGGAGAACCGGGGGAATCCGCGGTGATCCGTGTAGATGGCAGAAATGTCACAATGAATACGCCGCTAGAGCCGAATACTACAATCGAGATCTTTCCGTCTACGGCCGGCCTGGATGCTTCCTGTACGATCGAACGCCTGCCGGAGTATCCGGAGGCACGGCTGACTTTTATCGTGAACGGGAAAACCGTGGAATGTCAGCGTTTTGTGGAAGTAAACGGGGAAGTGGCGCCTGCCTGCTATGAAATTCAGGACGGCGATATTATAGAGATTCGGAATTATTATACTGTAGAGCAGCTTGCACAGTATATGGATGTAAAAATTGACATGGAGAAAGATATTCTGGTGAACAACCGCCCGGAAGATATGGAAGCGCTTCTGTATGACAATTTTTCCGTAGACTGGACGACCGTATCGCCGCTTTTTCCAGAACTGCCGGAAACGTCTTTTTCGAGAGCAGATCAGCCGATTCCGGAGCGCCCAAACAGTACGGAGCTGTATCGGAGAAAAACAACAGCTTCCCCTGCCGTAAAATATAAAGAACCGGAAAACGAAACGGAATATCTGGAACAACTGCTGGAAAGGCAGGAAAACGAACCTCCGACGCTGGAAGAACTGCAGCCGTCGCGGCCGCCGGTCATTGAAGAACCGGAACTGGCGATTATGGTGACGGCCAACGGGGAAAAGATTACGCTAACCGGCAAGAGCAGTTACATTTTTGTAGATATTTTCGATTACATTGATTTTGACCTCAAAGCGTCCCACGGCAGGGCGATCGTTACGTTGTTAAACGGAAAGCCAGCGCAGTATGGGGAATTTTTGAAAGACCAGGACAAAATCGAAATTTATTGGAAAGAACTGTAAAAGAAAGAATTGTAAAAAAGTTATAAAGGAAAAAGTTATAAAAGAAAGAGTTGTAAACGATGGAATTATGCAGCATAGCAAGCGGAAGCAGCGGGAATTGTATTTATACCGGTTCGGATTGTACGCATTTAATGATAGACGCCGGTATCAGCGGAAAAAGGATGGAACAGGGCCTGAATACGATTGGGCTTTCGCTTAAGGAATTGAACGGGATTCTGATTACGCATGAACACAGCGACCATATCGCGGGGCTTGGCGTGGCAGCCAGGAAGTACGGACTGCCGGTCTATGCGACCCGCGGTACGATCGACGCCATACTGGCAAACAGAAATATCGGGAAAGTGGATCCCGCGCTGTTTCATGAAGTGAAAGCCGACGAAACGTTTCAGATCGGCGATATGCAGATTTCCCCGATACATATTTCCCATGATGCGGCGGACCCGGTAGCGTATATTATCCGCCACGGGAAAAAATCGGCCGCCGTCGTCACGGATTTAGGTTTATATAACGAATATTTGCTGACACGTCTGCAGGGAATGGATATTTTGTTTCTGGAAGCGAACCATGACGTGCGGATGCTGCAGGCAGGGCGTTACCCATATCCGTTAAAGCGGAGGATTCTGGGAGAAAAAGGACACCTGTCCAACGAAACGTCCGGAAAATTTTTGTGCGAACTGCTGCACGATCAGTTAAAGGCCGTATTTTTGGGGCATTTGAGCCAGGAAAACAATTACGCCAGCCTGGCGTATGAAACCGTACGCCTGGAAATTACTATGGGGGAAAACCCATACAGTGGAAATGATTTTCCTCTGTATGTCGCAAAACGCGACGGTATTTCAGAGTGCGTATGCGTGTAAGGAAAAGCAGGCAGGGGAAGCGGACATGCAGGTGAAAAGCAGGCAGGAAATTGGAAGAGGATAGAGAAATCAGGAGGTTAGGATGGAAAAGGCAAAGGAAAAGACGATTATTACCGTGGTAGGAAAAGATACGGTCGGCATTATTGCAAAGGTGTGCACTTATCTGGCGAATAACCATATTAATGTGTTGGACATTTCCCAGACAATCGTACAGGGTTTTTTCAATATGATGATGATTGTGGATTTGAACGATTCCAAAAAGCCGTTTGCGGAATGTGCAAAAGAACTCGAGCAGATCGGGATGGAGATCGGCGTGACAATAAAATGCCAGCGGGAAGAAATTTTTAATAAGATGCACAGGATCTAGGAGGGCGCAATGATTAACATTTTTGAAGTAAGCGAAACGAATAAAATGGTGGAGCAGGAAAATCTGGACGTCCGCACGATCACGCTTGGGATCAGCCTGTTGGACTGCATCGATTCCGATCTGGCAAAACTGAAAGAGAATATTTACCGGAAAATAACGTCTGCCGCTAAAAATCTGGTGGCCGTAGGAAAAGAGATTGAACAGGACTACTGTATTCCGATCGTTAATAAGCGGATTTCCGTGACGCCCATTGCATTGATCGGCGCGGCGGCGTGCAAAAGTACGAAAGATTATGTGGAAATTGCCAGAGTTCTGGATGAGGCGGCAAAAACGGTCGGCGTGAATTTCATCGGTGGTTTTTCGGCGCTGGTATCGAAAGGGATGTCGGCCAGCGATGAATTGCTGATCCGGGCGATTCCCGAAGCGTTAAAGGAAACCGAGCGGGTCTGCAGTTCCGTAAATCTTGGCTCTACGAAGACGGGCATTAATATGGACGCGGTAAAACTGATGGGCGAAATGATCTTACAGACGGCGGAATACACGAAAGAAAACGATTCTCTCGGGTGCGCGAAATTAGTGGTATTTTGCAACGCGCCGGATGACAATCCGTTTATGGCAGGCGCATTTCACGGAGTTACGGAAGCGGATGCTGTCGTACACGTCGGGGTCAGCGGACCGGGCGTCGTAAAAAAGGCGTTGGAACAGGCGCGCGGAGAGAATTTTGAAGTGTTATGCGAAACGATAAAAAAGACGGCGTTTAAGATCACGCGTGTCGGCCAGTTAGTTGCAAAAGAGGCGTCGAAACGTCTGGGAATCCCGTTCGGGATTATCGACCTTTCCCTGGCGCCGACGCCGGCGGTCGGCGACAGCGTAGCGGAAATATTAGAGGAGATCGGGCTGGAATATGCGGGCGCGCCGGGAACGACGGCAGCGCTGGCAATGTTAAACGACCAGGTAAAAAAAGGCGGGATCATGGCGTCGTCTTATGTCGGCGGTTTAAGCGGCGCGTTTATCCCGGTCAGTGAAGACCAGGGAATGATCGACGCGGTAGAAGCAGACGCGCTGACGATAGAAAAACTGGAGGCTATGACCTGCGTTTGTTCGGTCGGCCTGGACATGATCGCGATTCCTGGTGATACAAAGGCGAGTACGATTTCCGGTATCATAGCGGACGAGATGGCGATCGGCATGGTGAATCAGAAAACAACGGCGGTGCGCCTGATTCCGGTAATCGGGAAAACCGTAGGGGAAACGGCAAGTTTTGGCGGCCTGTTAGGCTACGCACCGATTATTCCGGTCAACCGGTATTCCTGTGAAGCATTTATCAACCGGGGCGGGAGGATTCCGGCACCGGTACACAGTTTTAAAAATTAATTGGCATCATTAAAAAAGTAAAGGGTGAATTTTTGAGCGTAAGTATTACCATATAAAAAAATAATAAGGGGGAAACGACAATGAAGCAGTCATCTATCGAAGAACTGTTAAAAAACAACTCTTATCCGGGACGCGGGATTATATTGGGGAAATCCGAAGACGGAAAATATGCGGTAGCGGTATATTTTATCATGGGCCGCAGTGAAAACAGCAGAAACCGTATTTTTGCAGAAGAGGGCGAGGGGATTCGGACCGAAGCTTTCGATCCGGCAAAACTGAGCGATCCGAGCCTGATTATTTACTCTCCGGTACGTGTGATGGGAAACAAAACGATCGTGACGAACGGCGACCAGACCGATACAATTTATGAACTGATGGACAAACAGCAGACGTTTGAACAGTCGCTGCGGACGAGGGAATTTGAACCGGACGGACCGAACTATACGCCGCGTATTTCCGGTATTATGCATATCGGCGACGGAAAGTACAATTTTGCTATGTCCATTTTAAAGAGCGACGATGGCTGCCCGGATTCCTGTAACCGCTATACGTTTGCCTATGAAAATCCGGCTCCGGGAAAAGGACGTTTTCTCCATACTTATATGGGCGACGGCAATCCGCTGCCGAGTTTTGAGGGAGAACCGGAACTTGTGGAAATATCCGGCGGTATTGAAGAATATACGGATAAGATCTGGAACGCGTTGAATGAAGAAAACAAAGTGTCTTTATTTGTCCGTTATATTGAAATTGCGACAGGGAAATACGAAACCCGTATCGTGAATAAAAATAAATAACGGCAAAAGTAACGTAAAGCAGGCAGTTGTAGGATGGAATCAGAAAACCACGGAGGAAAAAATGAAAGAATTAGAATTAAAATATGGCTGCAACCCGAATCAGAAACCGTCAAAAATCTATATGGAAAACGGCGAGCTGCCGATCAAAGTGTTAAACGGAAAACCGGGATATATCAATTTTCTGGACGCGTTTAACGGATGGCAGTTAGTCCGGGAGTTAAAAAAAGCGACCGGCCTGCCGGCAGCGACTTCTTTTAAACACGTATCCCCGGCAGGGGCGGCGGTCGGCCTGCCTCTTACGGACACGGAGAGGAAAATTTACTGGGTAGACGATCTGGATATGGAGTTTACCCCTTTGGCAAACGCCTATGCAAAAGCAAGGGGAGCGGACCGGATGTCTTCTTTCGGCGATTTTATTTCCCTTTCGGACGTATGCGACGCGCCGACGGCAAAAATTATCAAAAGAGAGGTTTCCGACGGCGTGATCGCTCCGGGTTATGAGCCGGAGGCACTGGAAATCTTAAAGGCGAAGAAAAACGGTAATTATAACGTGATAGAAATCGATCCGGCGTATGGACCGGCGCAGACGGAGCACAAAGAAGTATTTGGCATTACGTTTGAGCAGGGCAGAAACGAACTGAAGATTGACGATGAGCTGCTGGCCAATATTGTGACGGATGCAACAGAAATTCCGGAATCGGCAAGGATCGATCTGATCATTTCCCTGATTACGTTAAAATATACGCAGTCAAATTCCGTATGTTATGCAAAGAACGGACAGGCCATCGGGATCGGCGCCGGACAGCAGAGCCGTATCCACTGTACCAGGCTGGCAGGTTCCAAAGCGGACAACTGGTTTCTGCGTCAGGCGCCGCAGGTCATGGGCTTGCAGTTTGTTGACGGCATCAAACGGGCAGACCGCGACAATACGATCGATCTGTACATCGGCGAAGACTATATGGACGTACTGGCGGAAGGGGAATGGCAAAAGTTCTTTAAAGTAAAACCGGAAGTATTTACGAGAGAAGAAAAACGGACATGGCTGGATCAGATGACGGACGTTGCGCTCGGTTCCGACGCGTTTTTCCCGTTTGGGGATAATATTGAACGCGCGCATAAGAGCGGTGTGAAATATGTGGCGCAGCCGGGCGGTTCCATCCGCGACGACCATGTGATGGAAACCTGCAATAAATATGGCATTGTGATGTGCTTTACCGGTATCCGGCTGTTCCATCATTAAAATCATAACCGTTCAGCTGTTTTATATATGATTGCACCGCTTTTTACTTATTTTGAGGAAGAGATCACAAAAGGCGATGTTGCCAATATTTCGTCTACAAAGAAAAATAACGGAATCAAAAGTTTTATTATGCCGCCTGAAAAAATGGTTTTTTATCGTAATGCGATGATATTGTCCAACAGCGGAAGCGTAGGATATCTGTTTTACCACGGTTATCCGTTCGTTGCTTCGGATCATGTTACGGTAATTCAAATCAGAGGGGAAGCCGATTTTATGACAGAAGAAATTGTTTTATATTTGAAACCGGTTTTTGAGGCTATGAAGTATAAATACAATTTCGGACGGGAAATCAGCGATAAAAGGTTACGAAAAGAGAAAGTATTGCTGCTGGTTTGCGGGGAAAACGGACGGCCCGATTGGCAGTATATGGAGGATTACATAAAAAATCTGAGAAAAAAAGTTGTCTGGAATAAAATTCCGTATATTCAAAAGAGTGTCGATTTAAACAGCCGGAGTTGGGAGGATATTCCGATGGAACGTCTTTTTGAAATAAAAAAGGGAAAGCGGCTGACAAAAGGTCTAATATCAAATAATATGATACGAAAGGGAAAAAGGTGAAGTTTTTGGATATGTCAGGGGGATTTTCATTAGCGCAGATACTTTTTCAAGTTTTACTGGCTGCAGTTTGCGGCGGAATTATCGGAATAGAAAGGATGCTGCATGGACGTGCTGCCGGGATGCGGACGCATATTCTGGTCTGCATCGGCAGCACTATGACGATTATGACCGGTTTTTATGTGAACGAGGTTTTTACGGCAGCGGCGGATCCGCTGCGAATCGGTGCTCAGGTGATTTCCGGAATCGGTTTTTTAGGCGTTGGCACGATACTGATCAAAGGAAAGTCTGAAGTTATGGGACTGACGACAGCAGCGGGACTCTGGACGACGGCGGCGATCGGTCTGGCGATCGGGAGCCGGTTTTATATCGGAGCGTTGATTGCGACGTTCATTGCATTTATCACAATCGTAGTATTGAGCCGTGCAGAAAAAATTATGACAAGGCGGATCAGGGAGGTAAAAGTTTATCTGGAGCTCGCCGAAGTGGGTAATGTAAATTCATTTTTGGAAGAGTTTGCAGAAAACCGGGATGTCATAGAACTGAATGTAACGGCGCCGAGAAGTGCAGTGTCTGGAAACGTCGGAATAGAGATCATACTGCATGCGAGTGATGCGGTTCAGACGAAACAGACCATAGAGCATATGAAGCAGCTTCCGTTTGTACTGTATGCAATGGAAACGGTAGCTTGATGCCCTGTATGAAATATGTTATTATGCCGATAAAGAAAGCGATACTGCCACCGGGCAGGAATGTGGAAAGCATTCATTGATACATCGTTAGGTCTTAGAAGATGTATCGTGGATGCTTTTATTGTATAAAACAAAAATCTTGATTTGATGAATTTTTATGGATTAGGAGGATGTTGGACGCATGAAAGTCATGAAAGGAAAATTAAACTATTTTTCAAAAGGGGAACTTTTTTTATGGGGAGGCTCTGTAGTTATCGTTATCCTGTCATTCTTTCTGTTTGACCGTGGGAATTACAGTACACTGGCAGCTTCCCTGATCGGAGTAACATCCCTTATTTTCTGTGCAAAGGGAAATTTGGTAGGACCGTTGTTAATGGTGGTATTCAGTGTGCTATATGGCGCGATTTCCTATACATTTGCCTATTACGGTGAAATGATTACATATCTGGGGATGACGCTGCCTATGGAAATCATTACTCTGATATCCTGGATAAAAAATCCATATGAAGAAAAAAAGGCGGAAGTCCGTGTCAATCGGATCGGTACAGGGGAAATGGTATTTTTGTGGGTATTGACTGCTGTTGTAACGCTTATATTCTATTTCATTCTTTCGGCATTTCACACGGCAAATATTATTCCGAGTACGATTTCCGTCGCGACGAGTTTTTTTGCAGTTTATCTGACTTTCCGGAGAAGCGCTTCTTATGCGGTAGGATATGCTGCGAACGATATTGTGCTTGTTATTTTATGGGCGCTGGCGTCCGCGGAAAACAGATCGTATTTTTCGGTTATGATTTGTTTTGTGATCTTTTTTGTAAATGATTTGTATGGCTACGTGAACTGGAAGAGGATGGAACGCCGCCAGACAGAGGACACCTTAGAAAAACAATTTGAGCCGAATATAAAAAAGTTCGAAAAATAACAAAAATTTGAAAATTACCTCTTGACGAAACCGGAAAAACGAGGTAATATATATCTTGTCAGTTTTGAGCAGGAGTGGCGGAATTGGCAGACGCGCAGGCTTCAGGTGCCTGTGGTAGCAATATCGTGTGGGTTCAAGTCCCATCTCCTGCATTGCATGGCGCAAATTTGAATTTAGAAGTTCAGATTTGCGCCATTTACATTTTATTCCCGTCATTTACGTTTTCTTCCCGCAGGCGGTGGGTGAGGTTAACGGGAAGTTACAGGATAAAGGGGCAAAATCACATGGAACAGAAAAAGAAAAGCGGAGCGGACAAGCAGCAGGCATTGTACCGGTTGTTGACAGAAAAGCGGCAAACGAATGTATCATACCGGATTTTCCATGAGGAGCATTTATGGTCTTTTCTGGAAGCATGGATAGATGAAAATCAGGCGTTACAGTCGAAAGCAGCATTAGAGTTTGCAAAAAACAGCCATCAGGGACAGGTACGTAGCAAAGCGACGCCTTATGTGATTCATCCGCTGACAGTGGCCTGCCATGCAATTATGTGCGGGATAGAAGATGACAATACGATTGCAACAATGCTGCTGCACGATGTTTGTGAAGACTGTTTTGTCCGTGTGGAAGAACTGCCGGTCAACTCTGTCGTAAAAGAAGCCGTCAGGGCAATGACGTTTACCGTTTCGGGGGAAGAAACGAAAGAACAGGCAAAACAGCGGTATTATAAGGAACTGCTTGATAATAAAATAGCAGCCATTACAAAAATATTTGACCGCTGTAATAATGTATCGGAAATGGCACAGGCATTCGATTGGCCGCGCATGGAACGGTATATCGCAGAAACCAGAAAGCTGGTATTGCCTTTGTTGGAAAAAATAGCTGGTCGGTATGAAGAATATTCTAAGATTTTATTCCTTTTAAAATACCAGATTCTTAGTGTGATTGACAGTGTGGAAATTTTGATATTTTAAAATCGGGCAGCAGCCTGTGCCAATTTGGGTCATAAAGTATCATACTCTTTGGCAGGAGTATATACGCAATTTTTTATTTATTGTTTTAATTTTGTTCTAATAATTCTAAATAGTCAATACTTTTCCAACAACATACATTCGATATCTGCGGCTTCAGACTGCATATTTCAATAAAATTTCTCTTATTCCAGAACATTTATGGTCGTAAATTTGTCATATTTATTATATGGCAGAACAAATATTTCTGTTATTGCAGAAAGAAAAATGAAAGGGGAAATTATTTATGGCACGGCATGGAGAAAACATCAGAAAGAGGAAAGACGGCAGATGGGAAGCAAGGTTTATATGCAGTTATAAAGAAGATGGTAAGGCAAAATATAAATCTGTTTACCGGAAAACTTATGCAGAAGCAAAAAAGCGAGAAACCAGATGATGCTGCAGTGGCTTACCCCCGACGCATGTGATGCAAAAACGGGATATCATAAGAAAGACTTTGGTGAGCTGCTTACAGACTGGCTGCATTTCGCTCACAGGGATGTCAAAGAATCTACGTATTTCCGTTATCTGGCAATGGTCGAAAAACACATCCGTCCAGAATTGGGAGAAATACCTTTGTCCAGACTAAGCAGCAAAGATATCGACTGCTTTACGGAAAAGAAACTGGATCACGGAAATCTGAACAATCAGGGGAGTTTGTCTTCCAAAACGGTGACGGGGTTTCTTTTGGTGATTCGCCTGGCATTGGATTACGGGAGCAAGCGAGGCTACGACTGTCCGCAATATATCGTATTCCAGAACCCCAGGCAAAATCTACCGGGGATTCAGGTGCTTACGCGGAAAGAACAACAAAAACTGGATTGTGCATATACGCAAATCCATGCAGCGTATTCCGAATCTTGATAATAAAAACAATACAGAATCAGCCTCCCGTACGAAAATTATCATTGATAATCCCAAAACGAACAATTCCGTACGGAAGATACCGATTCCATCGGTATTGCTTCCTGTTTTTAAGCAATATCAAAGCATTTCCGATTTTTATGTGCTGACTGGCAGCGTATTATGGCTGGAACCAAAAGGTTATTACAGAAAGTACAAACGGATTATGAGGAAATGCGGTTTAGAACACTTTAACTATCATGCGCTGCGGCATACCTTTGCCACACGCTGTATCGAAAACAGATTTGACGTTAAATCGCTGTCGGAAATATTGGGACATGCCAACGTATCCACTACTTTGCAACGGTATGTGCATCCTTTGGTCAGTCTGAAATGCCAGCACATGGACCGGTTGGGGAACAGCGAGCTTTGTGGTCAAAATTCTGGTCATAAAAGCAGAAAAACTCCCGGATTCTTATGAAAATCAAATTGCGAAAGGAGAATTACAAACGGTTCATTATAAAAACCCGTTCCATTTTGAAAGCCTGGATCAGCTGCTGCTGATTATGGACAGTGAACTGGACACCGTTCGGTTTCAAAAGCGAAAAGAGAAGCTGAAAAGTATGGAAGAAGATGGTGAGGCACAAAATCATGCGTTTCAAACGGTCGGAGAACCGGATCGGTTTCCGGGGCAGGAAAGGGAAACTGCATACGGCGCTTTTCAGGGACAGATCAAAGTAACGGTAAACAGACGGGATCGGCAGGGATTTTCTGGAAGATATTTTATTTGGCGACCGCGATGTGGAAAACCGGCATCAGGCTTTGCAGACGATTATTTATAAAGCGAAGAAAAAATTAAAGAAAATGGGTTTGCCGGATGCAAAATATATTGTTTTGAAAAATGGGGTCTATTATTGGACGGCGCAGATTCCGGTTGTGGAAGATGCGGCGGTTTTTGTAAGACTATACAGACAGGCAGAAGCGTGTATGGAAGAAGAGAAAAGACTGAAGTTATATCTGAAAGCCTGCTATACATATACAGGGGAATTTCTTGCCACGCATACTGCGGTTTTGTGGGCAAGCGCAGAGGCAAGGCGTTATCGAAAACAGTTTTGTGAGTGTGTGGAAAATGCTGCTTTTATAATAAGAAAAAAGAGAACTGGCCGAGCCTGGAAGAACTCGGAAGTTATGTGACAGGAATTGCTCCGTTTTCCAATTGGGGAAGCCTGATTATGGAGGCATTAGTGGAAAGCGGGCGGTTTGAGGAAGCGAGGCAGTTCTATGCCGATACCGTGGACAGCTATTTGAAAGAGCGCGGGACAGGCCCAGAGCACAGATCGGGAACGTTCGCCCAGATAAATATTATTATGGAATAGAAAAAGAGGAAAGTCGATATTTTTTCGGTTTTCCTCTTTTCTGTAAACAACAAAATATGTGTAAACAACAAAACAAACCGGAAACGGCATAGGAATATTCACAAACAGGATGATATTGGGAAATATGAAACATTCTACAATAAAACAAAAATTGGAGAATGTTTATGGAAGAGTATTATACGAATGTTTCTAAGCGGCTGCAGGTCTATCGAAACCTGTTGGATCTGACTCAGAAACAGATGGGAGAAAAATTCGGAGTAGGGCAAAGCCATTATTGCAAACTGGAAGCCGGATTAAAAAATGTATCTTATGATAATTTAAGGTGTTTTGAACAGCATGGAGGCGATATCTATTATCTGATCACCGGGCAGAGAGTCAAAAGCGGGAAGATGGAAACGTATCTGTCCCGCTGCCGGACACACCAGGGCAGAAAACAGCTGTTTCAGTTTTTGATACCGATTACGCAAATGGGACTTGCACTGATTCTCGAACAGGATATCCAGTTAACGGAGCGTACGTTTAAGAGTGCGAGATTTATCAAAGAATATGATATTCGATTGACCACATGGGAAAATATAAGAAAAGCAGAATCCTGTTCGCAGTTAAAGATGGCGGAAATCTTTGACGTGAATATCAAAAGATACCGAAACATAGAAAAAGAGAAAACGAAACCGAATGCAGAGATTCTGCATACGCTGTACCACAAATTAAAATATTCACCGCTGCTGGTACTGGATCAGAAAATGTATTACGTGGATGAAATGAACCGCGCGTGGGATTTATTTCCAGAAGATATCAGCGAGGAACTTGGGACTATCATAGAAACAATATTGAAGTTTGTACAAGCCCACGAGGAACAGGAGGGAAAAGGAAGCCGGCAATCTGAGAATTGCGAAAATAATTCACAAACAGGATAATATCAGGCGGTTTGAAACATTCTACAATTAATACAGAGATTGGAGAATGTTTATGAGCGATTATTATACTGATGTTTCCAAACGACTGCAGGCTTACAGAAACCTGCTGGAGTTGACGCAGACGCAGATGGGGGAAAGATTTGGAGTCAGCCAGAGCCATTACTGCAAACTGGAAGCCGGATTAAAAAATATTTCTTATGATAATTTAAAATGTTTTGAACAAAACGGTGGTGATATTTATTTTTTGATTACCGGACAGAAAATCAAAAGTGGAAAGCTGGAGGCATATCTGTCCCGCTGCCGTACTCTGCAGGGGAGAGAACAGCTTTTTCAATTCCTGATACCGGTTACGCAACTGGGACTTACGCTGATTCTGGAACAGGATATTCAACTGACAGAGCGTACGTTTAAAAGCGCAAGGTATATTAGAGAATATGACAAACGTTTGACCACATGGGAAAATATAAGAAAAGCAGAATCCTGCTCACAGTTAAAAATGGCAGAGTATTTTGACATCAATATCAAAAGATACCGGAATATAGAGAAAGAGAAAACCAAGCCGAATGCAGAAATCCTGCACACTCTGTATCACAAATTAAAATATTCACCATTGCTGGTATTGGATCAGAAGATGTATTATACAGATGAAATGAACCGCGCATGGGAATTGTTTTCGAAAGAAATCAGCAATGGACTCGAAACCATTGTAGAAACAATATTAAAGTTTGTTCAGGATCATGAAACCAAGGCTATTAAAAAGCAAGAAAGAAAAAATGCCAAATCCTGAACTTTATGTGATTTTTACGGGAAACAAAGGGCAGTTACGGAACTAATCGCAAATGCAGATTTAGCAGGTGGTGCAAATCTTAATTATACAAACACAAGACTGTCCTCACTTCCATCCACCGATGGTATCGGTACTACGATCCTCACGATTAGCGGATGTGCAATCATCATTGTAGCAGCAGGCTTATTCTTCGCAAGCAGAAGAAAGAAAAGCGCATAAGTGTCTGTTTTACATAAGAAAAAGCAGAAGACACAAAACGGAATCAAAGACACCAAATATACCAAAAAACATAACACAAAGCAGTGAAACGGAAGTTACTGTTTACTCCGTGACCAGTAACAAACGGAACAATCTGTGAAGTAAAGCCGGTTCTGTTCCTGACCCCAGGACGGCAGCGCCGCCCCGGGGTTATAAAAACAAATCCGTCTATGCGGTTGGACTGCATTTCACGGCAGCCACCATACAATTCGCAAAATCTGTCGTGAATCGCAGCCGCACGATTGGAAAAAAGCAACAGTAAGGAGAGAACGGATGAAGAAAAAAATAACCTGCACGCCGTACGGGGTGAACAGCCACCGTCTGTTAGTGCGGGGGCACCAGGTTCCGTATACGGAAAACTGGCGGACGAAAAACCGCCGTTAAGCAACATTAGCTTTCACACCAGCTACCTGTTATGGGTTGTGGTTGGGATTGCGGTGGCCGCCCTGTTCAGTTTCTTTTTATACAAAAGGGAAAAACGGTTAGAGAAAAAATGCAGGCCGGAGAAAGGGAACGGCCTTGAAAAAGAAAATAGCCGCATTTTTCATTGTACTGTTACTGATCGCCGGCTTCGGGATCCTGGCCTACCCCACAATATCCAACCAGTGGAATACGTACCGCCAGTCCCGGCTGATTTCAGACTACGACGCGGCGGTGGAAACCAAAGGGAACACCGTCACAACGACTTACAAATACGACGGCGTGGAATTCCATGTGGATGTGGAAGCGGACGCCGTCCAGACCCACAACGCGCAGGATGCGATAAAGAGCGCCTGGGGCGCGGACGCGTCTGCGTTCGGGATTCTGTAAAGGAGATGAGCAGTATATCGGCAGGGTGGCGTTCCACCTCCCGTATTTCGGGAAGATATTGACCTGCATGACGACGCTGTACGGGAAGATTGCGGCGGCCAGCGTGATAGTGCTGGGACTGGTTCTGAACCTGGCCGGGGGCTGGATGCGAAAAGAAGAAGCCTGAATCTGGTTACGACAGGCCGGATGAAAATAGAAGCCTGATTACAAGAAACTACCATAGAATCCAATGCTTTTGGTCGTTTGGTTTTTTATGGGAGTTTCTTTTTTATTCTTGCTATCCGGCAGTCTGCGGTGATATAATAAATTTTCAGGAGTGGGAACAGAAATGAGGTGGCAGGCATGAGATGGAAATGTTTATTACAAAAGAAAGAACGGCTCAACCAGGCACGAAGCGGTTTTCCTGAAGAGGCATTGGAAAGTTTCGACAGGAGTTTTGATATTGAATATGCCCATAACTCCACAGCGATTGAAGGAAACACGCTGACGCTGATTCAGACGAAAGTTATTTTGGAGGATGGAATCTCTGTTGGTGGAAAAACTATTCGGGAAATCTATGAGGTGACCAATCATGCGAAAGCTTTCTCTTATGTGAAGAAGCGTATTGCAGAAAGAAAGCCTTTGGATGAGGCGGCGATGAAAGATATCCATGCACTGCTCATGCAAAATATATTGACCGGAGGAATCTATCGAAATGTAGAAGTACGTATTTCCGGTGCAGGATTCAAGCCGCCATCGCCAAATGAAATGTTTCGGCAAGTCAAAAACTTTTTTGCAGCCCTGCCGTACCGGACAGATTTAAATACGATAGAATTGGCGGCATTGACACATGCGGAATTTGTAAAGATTCATCCTTTTGTGGATGGAAATGGCCGTACTTCCCGAATGATCATGAACTATCAGCTTATGGCCGGGGGCTTTCTTCGGTAGTGTAAAATAAATTGTGTTTTTGGAAAGAAATGGCTCCTTTTTGGTAAGAATTAGAATATGAAAATTTTTATCGAAAAGGAGTATTTTTATGC
>JAAWJJ010000063.1 GCA_022796875.1 Eubacterium sp.
GGCGGGACATGTTTTTCTTCCTGGACAGCCTTTCTGGTTTTTCTAACAGCGGCATCAAGCACGTTCGATGAGGGTATGCCTTGCGAAACTCGGGACTGCCATAAAAAGTGTCAGAATCCAGAATATTTTTGTAATGGCAGTCCCTCAGACAGTCGCCCGGCATACCCATTCGTGCTTTTCCTGCCGCTGATAAGAAAAACACACAAAAGACTTCCAATGGAAGAAAGAACCTTGTCCCGCCTCTGGTGCTCATTCGCTTGACGGAAAACCGAGTTTGAATCGGGGGAATTAAATCACATCCGCCCATCCCGGAGTTAGGGATACTTAAAAATTCTGGAACCGTTTTCCCGGCTCTGGCAGCACAGTCGGAAATCGACACAAAAAGAGCAGATAATACTTTTTATATCATCATGCTTTAGAAATTACGAATAAAACTGTGTTGTAAAAAAACTATTGAACGGTCAGTGACTTTCCCCATCCCGCAAAAAGTCACTATCCATAAGAAACGAGGTGAAAATTTTGGAATCATTAAAGAAACGAATTTTAGCAGAAGGTCAGGCGATAGACGCCGACATATTAAAAGTAGACGGTTTTATTAACCATCAGGTGGATCCGGTTTTAATGACAGAGGCTGGGAAAGAATTTGCAAATTTTTTTGCGGACAAAGGCGTGACAAAAGTTGTGACGATCGAAAGTTCCGGAATCGCTCCTGCTATGATGACGGCGGCCGCGCTTAACGTACCGATGGTGATCTTAAAAAAGCAGCCGTCAAAAAAACTGAATCCGAAATTGTATCAAACGGAAATCAGTTCTTTTACAAAGGAAATCAGTTATGAACTTACGATGTCGCAGGAGTTTATCGGTGAAAACGATCATGTGCTGATCATTGACGATTTCCTTGCAAACGGAGAAGCGGCTACCGGTGCGATCCGGCTTTTGCGTTTCGCACATGCCACGATTGCCGGAGTCGGCGTCCTGATCGAAAAATCTTTCCAGCCGGGACGCAAAAAACTCGAAGAACAGGGCATTGAAGTATGCTCGCTTGTCCGTATTGCAAAAATGGAAACCAACCATATTGAATTAATGGATTAACGAATATTGATACCGGTATGGCTCCGGAAAAAATTTTATGATTTGAAGCTCTAAGGCATATATACATAATTTCCGCGGAAAATCGCGCTGGACAATCCGTGTTCGTCAATCAGGACCACCGACAGCACGTTATTTCCCTGCGGCATTTCAATCGGCCCGGTATATAATGCCGAATTTGTTGTAGGCACGGACCTGTCCCAGGTATAATAAGCCGTACATCCGTCCGGAACAAGAACGGTTATCGGCTGCGGTTCCAGATATGTCCCGTTATCCGGCGCCACAACAGGCATATCCGGCGCTTCATAAGTAATTTCATAGTTTGCAGTCACAATATCGCTGTATATCCCACGGTCATCCAGGCACACCGCCTGAATGGCCGTGTTTCCTTCCGTCAGAGCGATGCCCTCTTCATCATCATAGCCGATTCCGTTTTCCACCGGCGACGCTCCGTCCGTCGTATAAAAAATTTCATGGTTGCTGCCTGCCTGCAGATGAACCGTCATATCTTCGGAGTAACTCCCCTCCGGTTCTTCAAACTCAGGCGCGGCGATATAATAGTCGCCGAAAACGGCTTTTTGGATTTCTTCACTCGCACTGTCGCGGAGCGCTATGATCTTGTCATAGGAATCCGATTCCGTATAAATCGCCACGATTTTTTCATAGGCGTCTTCATTTTCCGGGTCAATGTCCAGTACGTTTTCCAGATAAGAAACCGCCAGCTTTGTATTTCCGTTTCCTTTTAACGCATCCGCCGCCTTTAAATAGCTTTCCGTTGCTTTCGGTTCTTTTGCAATACATTTTCGGAAACAGGAAATTGCAGCTTCATAATTTTTTTCCTGCAAATACTGTTCGCCTTTTTGAAACTGATATTCATAGCTGTTATAGCGGATTCCAAGAAAAATACAAATCGCAGCGGCAGCACAGATGATTCCGATAATCCCGCCGATCAGTCCTTTTCTGGAGTCTTTTTCCCTGGAACTTTTTCCCTTTTTTGATAAATCCCTTTTTTCTTTTTTCGTCTGTATGATCTGGCCCGGTTTTTGAGATAGATTTTTTTGTCCTTTTTTTTCGGACTTTTTCTTTGATTTGTCGGTTAACGCATCCGTTAATACGTCGTCTAACAGGTTATAATCCGGTACGATCTGCGCTTCGTTTCCGCAAACCGAACAATAAATACAGCCGACTTTCAGCTCAGCGCCGCACTTTGCACATTTCATTTATTTTCCCTCGTCTGCATCATCTGATTGCCGAAATGCAGTTACGCATGAGCATTGCAATGGTCATCGGTCCAACGCCGCCAGGAACGGGAGTGATCGCGCTCGTTTTCGGCGCTGCCTCGTCAAATTTCACGTCCCCTTTCAGTTTATTATTTTCGTCGCGGTTAATTCCGACGTCAATGACAACCGCCCCTTCTTTAATATAAGAAGCGTCGATAAATTCCGCTTTCCCAATCGCCACGATCAAAATATCCGCCTGTTTTGTTATTTCTTTTAAATTTTTTGTTTTCGAATGTGCCACGGTTACCGTTGCATCCTCCTGTAACAGTAGATGGAGCATCGGTTTTCCTACGATATTGCTGCGTCCCAGTACGACGCAGTGTTTTCCGGCGATCTCAACTCCGGAACGCTTTAACAGTTCGATAATTCCGGCTGGCGTACATGGCAGAAATCCCGGCTGTCCGATTACCATTTTCCCTACGCTGACCGGATGGAAACCGTCCACGTCTTTTTCCGGGGAGATTGTTCGGATAATTTCGTCTTCATCCATATGCTCCGGCAATGGAAGCTGTACGAGTATGCCCTGGATATCATCACGGGCGTTCAGGTCTTTAATCAGCCTGACTAATTCCTCCTGATTCGTTTCTTCCGACAAGTGATAGGAAACGGACTCGATACCGACATATTCACAGGCGCGCTGTTTGTTCCGCACATAAGTGGAAGAGGCAGGGTTATCCCCTGCCTGAATGACTGCAAGAGCAGCTTTTTTCCCGCTTTTTGCCAAAACGGAAACTTCTTTTTTCAATTCGTCTTTTATTTCCTGAGAAATTTTCTTTCCATCAATTATTTTATACATGATATCCCTTTCCGGTTTAGAATAAACCGGTAATCGCTCCTTTATCATTTACATTAATATTATTGGCGGCAGGTACTTTCGGCAGTCCCGGCATCGTCATGATCGCTCCTGTAATGACAACGACAAATCCGGAACCGGCGCAGGCGTACACTTCTCTGACCTGAATCTTGAAATCGGTCGGACGCCCGAGTTTTTTGGCGTCGTCAGAAAGAGAATACTGTGTTTTTGCCATACAGACAGGGAAATCTCCCATGCCCAATTCTTCGATTTTTTTCAGTTCTTTATTCGCTGCCGCAGTATAAGTAACGCCGTCCGCACCGTAAATTTCCCTGGCAATCGTTTCGATCTTTTCTTTCAGGCTTAAGCTGTCCTCATACAGCGCATGATAACGGCTTTCTTTCGTTTCTAACGTTTCCAGCACTTTTTTTGCAAGGGCAATGCCGCCCTCGCCGCCTTTTTCCCATACTTTCGATAAGGCAAATTCGCAGTTTTTCTCTTTGCAGAACTGTTCAATATATGCGACTTCTTCCTTTGTATCCGTGACAAAAGAGTTCAATGTAACTACGACAGGCACATCGTATTTCTGTAAGTTTTCGATATGTTTTTCCAGGTTTACGATTCCTTTCTTCACGGCCTCTAAATTCGGGGAAGACAGGCCGTCTTTGGAAACTCCGCCGTTATACTTTAAAGCTCGTACAGTCGCTACGAGAACCGCACAATCCGGTTTCAGGCCTGCCATACGGCATTTGATATCCAAAAACTTCTCCGCGCCAAGATCTGCGCCGAATCCCGCCTCCGTAACGACGATGTCCGCCAGTTTTAAAGCGGTTTTTGTCGCCCGGACGCTGTTGCAGCCGTGCGCAATATTGGCAAACGGTCCGCCGTGCACGATCGCCGGCGTATGTTCGAGCGTCTGGATCAGGTTCGGTTTTAACGCATCTTTTAACAGCGCCGCCATAGCGCCGGTTGCCTGCAAATCGTCTGCAGTCACCGGCTTTCCGTCAAAGGAATACGCAACGATAATCCGTCCCAGACGCTTTTTCAAGTCCGCCATATCGTCGGCAAGGCACAAAACCGCCATAATTTCGGACGCCACCGTAATTACAAAATGGTCTTCCCGTACCATACCGTCCATCTTGTTCCCAAGTCCTACGACAACGTTCCGAAGTACACGGTCGTTCATGTCCAGGCACCTTTTCCAGATGACCTGGCGCGGGTCGATACCAAGCGGGTTTCCCTGCTGGATATGGTTGTCCAGCATTGCCGCAAGCAGGTTATTTGCAGAAGTGATCGCATGGAAATCTCCGGTAAAATGAAGGTTTAAATCTTCCATCGGAACGACCTGTGCATAACCGCCTCCGGCCGCACCGCCCTTAATACCGAAACACGGTCCTAAAGACGGCTCCCTGAGCGCCAGTACGGCTTTTACATTCAGCTTTCCAAACGCCTGTCCGAGCCCGACGCTTGTGGTCGTTTTTCCTTCCCCGGCAGGAGTCGGATTAATGGCAGTAACTAAAACCAGCTTTCCGTTCTCCTGGTTCTGTATCCGTTCCATTAACTCGTCAGACAGTTTTGCCTTATACTTTCCGTATAATTCCAGTTCGTCTTCTTTGATATCCAGTTTTGCCGCTACCTCTTTAATATGGAGCATTCTGGCTTCCTGAGCGATTTCAATATCTGTTTTCATATTTCATCTTCCCTCCTGCATATCCATGTACAATTTTGTTAAAAAAGTACATTTACATTGTTTACGGTTACTAAATAAACAAGTTTATATTATATGAGTTACAGTTCATTTTCATGCCGTTCACAAAGGTGCTTTCCCGCAATGAACTGTACCATATATTATACGGATTCGTCAACAAATTCTTCAAATTCGGCTGCGCTCATTAACACTTTTCGCGGCTTTGTTCCCTCTTCCGGCCCTACCACTCCGGCTTCTGACAGTTGATCCATAATCCTTGCGGCGCGGTTAAATCCGACTTTCAAATGTCTTTGCAGCATACCGATCGACGCTTTGCCATTTTCCACAATCAGCCGTCCTGCATCTGCAAAGTAACTGTCGCGTCCGTTTTCCTGGCCGCCTCCGATATCAACGGTCTTATTTGCGCTCAATGCGTTTACTTTTTCCGCGATTTCCGGATTATAGCTGTGATCCTGTACCTGCTCTTTTAAGAAATCGACGACTGCGCCGACTTCCGGGTCGGATACAAAGGCTCCCTGCACACGCTTCGGTTTGGACAATCCCTGCGGGTAAAACAGCATATCGCCTTTTCCCAGCAGCTTTTCCGCTCCGTTCATATCGATGATCGTCCGGGAATCCACTCCGGAAGATACTGCAAATGCAATCCGGGACGGCATATTCGCTTTGATCAGTCCGGTAATGACATTGACGGACGGCCTCTGGGTCGCAATAATCAGGTGGATTCCGCATGCTCTTGCAAGCTGGGCCAGCCGGCAGATCGCATCTTCCACATCGCCCGGCGCTACCATCATAAGGTCGGCAAGCTCGTCTACGATGATCACGATCTGCGGCATTTTTTCCGGCTTACCCTCTTCTTCCACAGACTCGATCGTTTCAATTTTCTTATTATACCCTGCAAGGTCGCGGACATTCAATTCTGCAAATTTCTGGTATCGTTCCGTCATTTCCGCTACCGCCCAGTGAAGCGCGCCGGCTGCTTTTTTCGGATCGGTTACGACTGGAATAAACAGATGCGGAATTCCGTTATAAACGCTCAGTTCCACGACTTTCGGGTCGATCATAATCAGTTTGACGTCATCCGGATGCGCATGGTACAAAATACTCATGATAATCGTATTGATACAGACCGATTTTCCGGAACCGGTCGCCCCCGCAATCAGAAGATGCGGCATTTTTGCGATATCTGCGACTACGACTTTCCCGGCGATATCTTTCCCGACTCCGAATGCAATATTGGATTTATGGTTTTGAAATTCTTTCGAAGCGATCAGGTCGCGGAACGCCACCGTCACATTTTCTTTGTTCGGCACTTCGATCCCAATCGCCGCTTTGCCCGGAATCGGAGCCTCGATCCGGATATCTTCTGCCGCAAGGTTCAGTTTGATATCATCGCTTAATCCGACGATCTTGCTGACCTTTACTCCCATTTCCGGCTGCAGTTCATACCGGGTAACGGACGGTCCGCAGCTTACTTCCGTAATTGTGACGTTGACGCCGAACGTTTTTAACGTCTGCTGCAGTTTCATGGCGGTTTCCCGGACATGCATTTCAGAATCTCCGCTTGTCCTGCCGCTGCCTTTGGAAAGCAGTTCTATCGGCGGAAAACGATATTCTTCTTTGAAACCGCCGGATGCCGCAGCCGTGTTGACAGGTACTGCGGCCGGGACGCCGGACGCCGCCGCTTTCTGTCCCGGTTCCGGCGAAACTTCCGATTCCGGCAGTATCGTTTCCGGTTCCGGCTGTATCATTTCAAATTCCGGTGAAACTTCCGGTTCCGGCTGTATCGTTTCCGGTTCCGGCTGTATCATTTCCGGTTCCGGTAAAACTTCCGGTTCCGGCTGTACTATTTCCCGGGACGCCGGAATTTCCGCTTGCGCGCCCGGTTTCGCTTCCGGAATGGTGCTTTCTTCAAAACTTTCCGTATGTACTGATTCCGGCTGCTGCTCCGATACTTCTTTTTTAATCAGGTCCGTGTCAATATAAGGGAACGTTTCTTCCCGGATCGGACGGATAATTTCTCTTACCGGAACGTTTTTCGCTGAAAGCTCGTTCAGACCGTCACTTTTCCGGCCAACCGGAAATGAGAGGTTGGTATCGGATGTAATTCCGGATACACGCCTGTCCATTCTGCGGCCTGCATTTTTACCTCTTTTCCGGCTTTCCGCCCCATCATCCTCAAACAGGAGAGGTCCTTTATCCGGTCTTTTTTTTGCTTTTTCTTTTTCAAACTGCAGCGGTTCGTTCGCATTTTTTGTTTCCTTCTGCCGTTTCCTCTCTTCTTCCTGTTTCCGGCGCTCTTCTGCCTGCCGTTTCCGTTCCTCTTCCCGCCGGAGATATTCTTCTTCCCGCTGCTTGCGTTTCTCTTCCCGGCGCGCATGCTCTTCCTCTGCGCGCCGCGCGCGTTCCTCCGCCAGCGCGGCCTGTTCTTCTTCTGCTTTTCTTCTTTTCTCCGCTTTTCTCAACTGCTGCCGGGAACGGTTGCTTTTTGCGCTGGCATAGGCCTTTTTCCCGCCTTTCTGAAGCCCCTTAAAAATGGACTTCTCCGTAACCAGGATCAAACAAATAATCAGTACCAGAATATCGATAATAAACGTACCGGCTTTGCCGACGCTTTTTGTCAGTCCTCCGGCAATGACTGTGCCGACGGCTCCTCCGCCGGTGCGGTTCGCGGAACAGTATGTATAAGCGCTTTTGAAATCCATCGACATGGCGTCTTCCGATACCATCTGCAGAAAAACACATAAAAAAAACATAAAAACAAAACAGGCGGCTAATTTGATCCAGGCTGCCGGATTGTCTTTATTCGACAGGAAAAAAGCGCAGCCAATAAATAAAAATACCGGAAAAGCATAGGCGATCAATCCCAGAATTCCAAACAACAGCTTGCTGCAGACACCGCCGACCGATCCGCCAAACCCAAAATTCCCTACAAACAACAGCACGCTGACCGCTAGGACAATCCATAAAGTGATCTCCCGGCGGAACGCAAACTCTTTTTTCCTTTTACGGGCAGAGGTTTTTTTTCGTTTTCTGCTCGCTGCCATAATCCATTTCCTTCCCTTTCCGTTGTTTCTGTCAGGCCGTCAGATATCCAATATCCCTTATTTCTGTCAGGCTGTCAGATATCCAAAGATCGAAATTGCTCCGATTGCATAACAATACAGGGCAAAATATGTAAATTTTTTCTTTCGCACGATCACTAACATCGTTTTGATACAAACATAACCTACCACGGCCGAAACAATCATTCCGATTATATAGTTTTTCAGTTCTCCCGGCACAAGCTGCGCCGGCTTAAAATCTTTCAATTCCAGAACTGCCGCGCCCAAAATGGCCGGAACAGACATGATAAACGAATACTTAACGGCAAATTTACGGTCAAACCCGCTTAACAGGCAAGCCGTGATCGTCGTTCCGGAACGCGACAGTCCCGGAAGCGTTGCAATCCCCTGGCAGATGCCGATCACAAACGAATTGGCATAAGTAACCGTTTTCGGGCCTTTTCCGCCGTCCGGAACGCGATCTGAAATAATAAGAAGCGTTCCGGTAACCAAAAGGCAGATCCCCGGTATCAAAAGAATTTCCGAAGCCGCTTCTACCAGATCTCCTGCCACATACCCGATAATTCCGGTCGGGATCGTAGAAACGATCACCAACAGTACAAATTTCCGGTATCCGTTATGAATAACCCGGATAAAAGGCTGTTTCTTTCGCCTGCCGATATTATGAAAAAACGTCCCGATATTTTTTATGCTGTCGGCAATGATTCCAATCACTGCCGCAATCATCTGAAAAATATCTTTATAGTATACGATAAATACTGCAATCAACGTCCCGATATGCAATAACACGTCAAATAGTAATCCGGTACTCGTATCTACATGGAACATAATTTTAAAAATCGCCAGATGTCCCGAACTGGAAACCGGCAGGAATTCCGTTACTCCCTGTATGATACCCATGATTACTGACTGCATCAAATCCATAGAATACCTCCTTTTATCACATATTGTATCAACATCTGTTATACTAACACATCTTCTTTACCGCAATCAATCAATTCATGAATTTTTTTCATAGCCTGGCTGATTCCGCCGACTTCGTCAATAAGTCCGGCAGCCACCGCTTCCTCCCCGACCAGCACCGTTCCGAGATCTTTGGAAAGCATACTGGTATTCATCATCATTTTTTCGAGATCTTCTTTTCTGGCACGGCTGTTTTTTTCAATAAAATTGGTAATCCTGTCCTGCATCTGTTTGAAATAATCATACGTCTGCTGGGCTCCGATTACCATACCGTTTAACCGTACCGGATGGATCACCATGGTTCCGCTCGGAACAATAAAAGAATAATCGGTCGAAACGGCCAAAGGAACGCCGATCGAATGACTTCCTCCCAAAACCAGCGATACGGTCGGCTTACTTAACGAGGATACCATTTCGGCAATCGCCAGCCCCGACTCCACGTCGCCGCCAATCGTATTTAACAGTAGCAGTACGCCGTCCACATCATCCGCGTCTTCAATTTCTGCCAGACGCGGCAGGACGTGTTCGTATTTTGTCGTTTTTGTAGAAGACGAGAGGCAGTCGTGTCCTTCGATTTCCCCTATCACGGATAAAAGATAGATCCTGTTCTGGCTGGCGCTGTTTTCCAGCGTTCCGTCGCCAAACTCCTGGATCCTCTCCCGGCTGTTTTCCTCTTCTGATCTTTGTTCTTCTTCCGATCTTTGTTCTTTTCCCATATTATCCTGTCCTTTCCGCTAACTTTTTAGGCGCAAAATCCCTTGCCGCATGCAAAAGACTTTAAAAAAGATACTACCTATGTGGTAATATCCTTTTTATTATATGCAGTGCGCAAAAAAACATACGGCTTTGTGAGCGAAAAGGCAGTTACCTAAAAGTTCCCCATCAGGTAATTATACACTTCCTCATATTTCTGTCCCGAAATTTTCCAGGAATAATCTTTTTGCATGCCGCGCTCCACAATTTTATTCCAGTCGCGTTTTTTTTCAAAATAAATTTTTTTTGCATAATTAATCACATACAGCATATCGTCGCCGTTAAAATTCTGAAAACTGAACCCAAGGCCGGTATTTTCAAATTCATTATACGGTTCGACTGTATCTTTTAAGCCTCCTGTTTCCCTGACAATCGGAACGGTGCCATATTTTAAGGAAATCAACTGCGACAGGCCGCACGGCTCAAACCTGGAAGGCATCAGATAAGCGTCCGCCGCCGCATACAGTTTGTGGGACAGATCGTCCGCATAACAAATCTGTGCGGATACTTTTCCCGGATACTTCCATTCGAAATAACGCATCGTGTCTTCATAACGCTGGTCGCCGGTTCCGATAATGACAAACTGTGTAAAATCGTCCATGATCCGGTCAAAAGCATAATTGATCAAATCCAGGCCTTTCTGGTCTGTCAGACGGGATACCATGGCGATCATAAATTTGTTTTTGTCCACATCCAGACGCAGCTCCTCCTGAAGCGCCGTCTTGTTTTTCCATTTCTTTTTCCGGAAATCGGATACGGTATAACGCGTGTTGATTTTAAAATCGGAAGCAGGATTGAAAATAGAATAATCAATACCGTTTACAATTCCCTGCATATCCATATGGCGGGCGAACAGCAGGCCGTCCAACCCCTCTCCGAGATACGGATCCTGAATTTCATTTGCGTAAGTCTCACTGACAGTTGTAATATAATCGCAATATACCAGGCCGCCTTTCAACAAATTCGCGCTTTTGTTACATTCCAGTTTATCTGCGGTAAACAGAGCGTCCGGCAGTCCGGTAAGCCCCTTGATCGTTTTAATATCCCACACCCCCTGGAATTTCAGATTGTGTATCGTCATAATAGACTTGATATTCCAGAAAAACATATCGCCGGCAAATTCGTTTTTCAAATAAACCGGAATCATGCCGGTCTGCCAGTCATGACAATGGATAATGTCAGGACGAAAATCAATAAGCGGAAGCATCGAAAGCACCGCTTTATCAAAAAAGCAGAATTTCTCCAGATCATACCTTATATTTCCGTAAGGATGGAAACAGGTAAAATATTCTTCGTTGTCAATAAAATAGAAAGTAATTCCGTCGTACTCATATTTAAGCACTCCCACATATTTATCCCTGACATAGCTTCCCGTACTCATATAAAAATGAGTCACATATTCAAACTTTTCCCTGAAATGCTGCGGGATACAGGAATAATTCGGTAATACTACCCTCACATCCCAATATTCTTTATTAAACTCTTTCGGTAAGGAGCCGCAAACATCTGCGAGCCCTCCTGTTTTCACAAATGGCACACATTCAGAAGCTGCAAATAATACTCTGTTCATACTCTTCCCTCTTTCTGTCCAAAATAGTTATACCAGTTCCAACGCCTGGCTCAGATCATCGATAATGTCGTCCGCATTTTCAATTCCGACGGATAAACGGATCAGATCCGGCTGAACGCCTGCTTCCAGGAGCTGTTCTTCCGACAACTGCCTGTGCGTATGGCTGGCCGGATGAAGGGCACAGGTACGCGCGTCCGCAACATGGGTAACGATCGCCGCCAGTTTCAGGCGGTCCATAAATCCGACGGATACGTCCCGGCCTCCTTTTAATCCGAATGCGATGACGCCGCAGGTGCCGTTCGGCATGTATTTCTGCGCCAGATCATAATATTTACTGCTTTTTAATCCCGGATAATTCACCCAGGCAACTTTTTCGTGGTTTTCCAAAAACCGGGCGACTTTTTCGGCGTTTTCACAATGCTGCTTCATTCTCAAATGCAGGGTTTCCAGTCCCAGGTTCAGTAAAAACGCATTTTGCGGAGACGGGATAGAACCCAAGTCCCGCATCAGCTGGACGACGGCTTTTGTAATATACGCCTGTTTTCCAAACGCTTTTGTATAAATCAGCCCATGATACGATTCGTCCGGCGTCGTCAGTCCCGGAAATTTCTCCGCATGGGCTTCCCAGTCAAAATTCCCGCTGTCAACGATGGCTCCGCCAACGCAGACGGCATGGCCGTCCATATATTTTGTCGTGGAATGGACGACAATATCCGCACCGAACTCAAACGGCCTGCAGTTGATCGGCGTTGCAAACGTATTATCTATAATCAGCGGCACACCATGTTCGTGAGCCGCTTTTACAAACTTATCAAAATCAAGCACCACGAGCGACGGATTCGAAATGGATTCTGCCAGTACCGCTTTTGTATTCGGCCGGAAAGCGCAGCACAATTCCTCATAAGAAGCATCCGGATCTACAAAGGTACACTCAATGCCCATTTTCTTTAACGTGATCCCCAGCAGGTTAAACGTTCCGCCATAAACGGCGCTGGAGCAGATCACATGATCTCCGGTTTCACAAATATTAAATACTGCAAAATAGTTTGCCGCCTGCCCGGAGGACGTTAACATTGCCGCTACACCGCCCTCCAGATCCGCAATTTTTTTTGCAACGAGATCGTTGGTCGGGTTTTGCAGCCGGGTATAAAAATACCCTTCTTCCTCCAGATCAAACAGTTTCCCCATCTGGTCGCTTGTTTCATACTTAAACGTCGTGCTCTGGATAATAGGCAGAACGCGCGGTTCCCCTTTTTTCGGTTCCCATCCTGACTGAACGCATTTTGTTTCAATCGAATATTCTTTTCCCATCTTAAACTTCCTCTCTGGTCTTTCCTGTCTGTTTTGCCTGTCTGCTTTTTTGTATATTCATTCCTGCATGCTTTTTTCTGGATTTTTAATCTCTGCGCAGCCGGAATCCCAGTATCCCTTTTCGGAACCCTCCGGCGATCACTTCCGCTTTTGCCGGAGTCAGCGACGCTTTCGGAAACGACGCTTTCCAGCAGGCGGCTATTTCGTTTGCCAAAAACTCTGCTTTTTTTTCGTGTTCCGGTTCCGTATCCAGAATCAACGGAAACAGATATGCCGTCATGATTAGGTTGCAGTCTGCCTGCAACGCTTCCCGTTTCATTTTTCCCTTAATCTGCAAAAAATGCTCTTCCATCAGCCCGGTAAACAATTTTGCCGTCTGTCTGCAGAACTCTTCCCTTTCCTCTCCAAGGGAAAACATTTTCTCCAACATATTTGTCATCTCCGGATTTCCGGATTTTATACGCTGCAAATGATCCGCATATTCTTTCCGGTTAAAATGTTCTAACGGGTTATTTATAGAAATTACGGTATTTTTCAGACTTTCCGCCGCCTGTTTTATCATTTCCTCCATATGGATATTTCCTCCTCCATAGCGCTTCCCGGTAAAATGAGCGAAAGACCCCGCTGCATAAGCGAACGGGGTATCCTATTTATTCTTCCTCCGGCATTTCCCAGTTATGGTATACTTCCTGGACGTCGTCGTCCTCTTCCAACAGATCCAGAATTTTTCTGATATTATTTAGATCCTGTTCTTCCGTCAAAGTCACATACGTCTGAGGAATCATCGTAACCTCGGCGTTTGCCATAGCGATCTTTTCCGCTTCCAACGCTTCGCGCACGCCGGAAAAAGAATCCGGATCCGTAATAATTTCAAAACTGTCCTCTTCTTCTGCAAAATCTTCCGCACCAGCGTCCAACGCCAACATCATCAAACTATCCGCATCTATTTCACACTCTTCTTTTGAAATAATGATCTGGCCTTTTTTGTCAAACATAAAAGAAACGCAGCCCTGCGTGCCGATATTTCCTTTTCCTTTCGAAAATGCATTTCTGACGTTTGCCGCCGTGCGGTTTTTATTATCCGTTAAGGCATCGACAATAATTGCCGTTCCGTTCGGTCCATATCCTTCATATGTAACGTACTCGTAATTTACGGCATTGGAATCTCCGGCAGCTTTCTTAATGCCCCGTTCGATCGTATCGTTCGGCATATTGTTGGATTTTGCCTTTGCGATCACATCGCGCAGACGGGAATTGTTTGTCGGATCCGGTCCGCCTTCTTTAACCGCTACCGCAATCTCCCTGCCGATGATCGTGAAAATCTTTCCTTTGGCCGCGTCGTTTTTCTCTTTTTTGTGTTTTATATTTGCAAATTTGGAATGTCCTGACATTTTAAAATCCTCTCTCTTCCTCTTTTATACTTTCTGTACTTTTGCCATTTTACCATTCTTTTTCCGTTCCCGCAAGCTTTGTAGCGATCACGGACCGAATTGTTTTATTTTCCACGTCCGTTACTTTAAAATGATATCCGTTCGACGCAAACTCAATCTGCTCATGTTCGCCCGGAATTTTTCCGATCGTAGCCGTGACATAGCCGTTCATGGTATCAATATCCATATCGTTTTCCAGTTCAAACTCAAGCTGCTCTGCGACTTCTTCCAGCGAAGCAAACCCTTGTATCAGGTAAGAAGTTTCGTCCAGCCGGCGGATAGGCGGGATCTCTTTGTCATGCTCGTCTTCGATCTCTCCGACGATCTCCTCCAGAATATCTTCCAGGGCGATCAGCCCTGCCGTCTGTCCGTATTCGTCCACGACAACGACAAGATGACGTTTTTTTGCCTGCATCATTTTATATAGCCGGTTGATTTTCGTAATTTCTGGTATCAGGTCAATCTCACGGACCAGCCCCGGCAGCGAACCGATCCTTTTATCGTAATCCGATTGCTGCATACACCGTCCCAGCAGATCTTTAATATGTATCTGGCCTACGATATTATCCATATCTTCATGATAAACGGGAAGCCTTGACTTATTCTGCTGCACCGCATATTCGATCGCGTCTTTTAAAAGCGTATCGTCGCTTAATACTGCCAGGTTCTTCCGATGGACCATAATATCTTTTGCCTCGGTTTCTTCCAGTTCAAAAATATTATGGATCAGCTCCACTTCGTTTTGTGATACCGTTCCCTGTTCATGTCCTTCATTTAGAGCGATCAGCACATCGTTCTGCACCGGCACACGCCCCCGCGACAGACCGGACAAAACAGCGTTCATCGCCCTGTTTAATCTGTCTGTTATTTTCGCCAGCCCCAGGAAAATCAGCCAGATAACATTCTTCCTGCTACTACCGTCCTCTTCCATATCATTTCCTTTCTTCCGTAAATACTGCATGATGCCGGAGGACTGGGATTATCATACGTTTGCACAACGGAAAACATATGACATCCCGTTCCCGGTATCATATTTTATAAGTAATGCGTTAAATTTGTTTCTTTTGTGATTTTTGTAATTATCTTCTTTCTCTTTTCCGTTCGTCATTGGTTAACGGCCCGACAGCTCCAGGCTGATCCCGAGCGCTTTGTTTACCTTGCCTAGTATTTCATGGTCCAGATGGCAGACCCTATCCTTTAGCCTTTTTTTATCAATTGTCCTCAACTGCTCCAGTAAAATCACGGAATCCTTAAATATCTCATATTTGTGGCAGTCAATTTCCACGTGCGTAGGCAGTTTGGCTTTATTCATCTGCGAAGTGATCGCCGCACAGATGACGGTCGGACTGTGTTTGTTGCCGGTATCGTTCTGAATGATCAGGACCGGTCTGATGCCGCCCTGTTCCGAACCTACTACGGGCCTTAAGTCAGCGTAATATATATCTCCTCTTCTTACAATCACTCTCTACACCTCAATATCAAATTGAATTCTGCAAACAAATATAAGCGCTTAAACTTTGTTTACATTTTCCATTATTTCCACCTTTATGAGAATGTATTCAATGATTTTAAAAGTGTTAAAAATAATCTCTGGCGCCAACGGCTTTTCCGTCTGAAAAGAACACGCGTGGAATCCGTTTTCCGAGATTGCAGACAAACTCGTAATTAAAACGGCCGCACAGCTTTGATAATTCTTCCACCGTGATCCGTTCCTCTTTTTCCCGGCCGATTAACGTCACTTCCATGCCTGCTTCTGCTACCGGAATATGACTGACGTCGACCATAAACTGATCCATGCAGATTCTGCCGCAGACAGGCGCCTTTTTCCCGTCAATCAGCACGTATCCTTTATTCGACAGACTTCTCGGATACCCGTCGCCGTACCCGACCGGAACCGTTGCGATCCGCATCGGTTTCTCTGCCCGAAACGTTCCGCCGTAACTGACTTCGTCCCCCGGACGGAGGTCTTTTACAAAGGTAATGGTGCTTTTTAAAGACAATACCGGGGAAAGAGGAAATCCGTCCGTATTCACCTGGTCTGACGGAAGCAGCCCGTATAAAATAATTCCGGCCCGCACAGCGTCCATATGATACTGCGGCAGATCCATGATTGCCGCGCTGTTCGCGCAATGTATTAACAGATCGGAACCGATCTCTTTTTTTGCCTGTTCCGCTGCCTGAAGAAACCGCAGCGCCTGTTTGTGGGCGGATGCTTTATCCGTTTCATCCGCTCTCGCAAAATGTGTATAAATGCCTTCCGTTTTGATTCCCGGAAGAGAAGCTATTTTTCTGATTTCTTCTATCGCCGATTCATCCGCCCGGATTCCGATCCGGTTCATACCGGTATCGATTTTTATATGTATCGGAAAAACGGTATGTTTCTTTATCGCCAGTTCGGACAGGCCTGCCGCCGTCCGTTCCTCAAATACCGTAGCCTGTATATGAAACTCCAGCATGGTTTCCCACTGTTCCGGAAACACCGCTCCCAAAACCAGAATCGGTTTTGCTCTTCCCGCTCTGCGCAGTTCGCACGCTTCTTCCACCGTGGCAACCGCATATCCCCACACAGACGCATCGTTTTCCAGCAATTTGGTAATTTCAACGGCGCCGTGTCCGTATCCGTCCATTTTTACAACCGGAATAATCTTCACACCCGGGGACAGGTGTGCTTTGACCTGACGGACATTTTCTTCTGCGGCGGTCAGGTCGATCGCCGCATAGATGCGTGGATAATGATATTCCATGTTCTAAAACCTTACTTTCCTTTCCATACTTCATAAATATGATCCAGAATATCGGAAGCCGTCAGGGAATATTCTCCCTTTACGGCCGCTGCATAAGAGCCTGCCATGCCGTGAAGATACGCGCCATACGCCGCCGCTTCGTCAATAGCAAGACCCATGCCGCACAGCGCGCCAATGATACCGGTCAGTACGTCGCCGCTGCCTGCCGTCGCCATTCCCGAATTTCCTGAAGTAATGACATAAGTTTCTCCGGACGGAACGGCGCATACGGAGTGCGCATCTTTTAATAAACAGACAACCTGATATTCTGAGGCAAACATCTGCGCGGCGCCAATCAGGTCTTTTGCAATTTCCGAAACCGTTTTGCCCGTCAGCCGGGCCATTTCTCCCAGATGCGGCGTCACCACCGCCTGCGTCCGGATCGTTTTTAAAACTTCCGGATTTTTGGAAATGAGATTTAAGGCATCCGCGTCCAATATTGCAGGTACGTTACTCTGTTCCAGAACGGCAGTTATAATTTCTTTTGCCGTTTCTCCCTGCCCGATTCCCGGACCGGCAACAATCGCGTCCGCCCAGGAGATCAGTTCCGTCAACTGCCGTTTTTCCAGACGGTTTTCTTCATACGTACTAAGCACCGCTTCTGGAACCAGATTCTGCAAAACCACCCTGTTCTCCTCGGCTGTCAGTACTTTTACAAGGCCGCAGCCGCTTCGGTACGCTGCTTTTGCGCTGAAACAGGCCGCTCCCGCCATGCCTTTGGAACCGGCGATAATAAGCACTTTCCCAAATGTACCTTTATTCGAATATGCCGCGCGTACCGGAAGACGCACATACAGATCCTGCGCTTCCAACTCCCGGACAGGCGGCAGTTTTCCTTTAAAACTATGTTCGGAAATACCGATATCTTTTCGGACCAGTTCTCCGCAATACTCCGCGCCCGGATACAGCAAATGGCCGCGCTTTGCATAAGCAATGGCAACCGTCAGGTCCGCCCGGAACGCACATCCCATAACGGCGCCGGTATCTGCGGAAATGCCGGACGGCAGATCCACTGCAATTTTATACCCCGGCAGATCGTTCATCGTTTGTATCCATTCGGCGTATACGCCTTCAATATTGCGTACCAGTCCGTTTCCAAACAGGGCGTCTACGATAACATCATATGTTTTCCGCTCGTATTGTTGCCCGTTCTCCGGCAGTTTTTCCAAAAACGGAAAGCCGTATTTTTTGACAGTCTGCATCTGACGTTTCGTTTCCGCCGTACATTTTTCTTCTTTTCCCGCAAAATAAAACGTCACCGGATATCCTTCCAGATACAGGATTCTGCCGGCCGCCAAACCATCACCGCCGTTATTTCCGCTACCGCATACAATCAGTATCGTGTGGTCTTTGGAAAAACGCCGCCGGATTTCCGAGGCAATCTGCAAAGCTGCCTTTTCCATCAGTACGACGGACGGAACCCCGAAATATTCTATCGTCGCCGTATCGCAGTCTTTCATTTCTGTTGAACTTAAAATAAAATGCATACTCAGTTATTATCCTTATTTTCTTCCCCGGAAAGGCCGGTGTCTTCCGGTTTTTTCAATTCAAAATTTTCGTCGTACTGAATATCGAAAACATCCAGCACTTCAGCCCCCAGAATGGCGTTCATATACTGGAACATTTCTTTGTTTTTCATGTCGCAGTACTGCTTTCGAATAATCTTTTTCTTTAACTCAATGCGGACTTTTTCAATCCACTCCGCTATGACGGCGGATTCTGTGGAATTTGTATGCAGCTTTTCATAAATATACGCCATACCCGAAACCATAAGCTGTGTATTCGCCTCTTTTAATAAACGCGGCAGCTCGATCAGGCTGTCTTCGAGTTCTTCCATCTTTTCATTAGCTTCCTCGATCAGCCGTTTGGTTTCCGTCAGTTTTTTGGACTGGATGGAATCCTCTTTCCTGGCGTCGGCTCCGTCCATATTATCTACAATATTCTGCATTAAAGTATTTTTTAACTTTTTTAATTCCTTTAACTGCTGCGTTGCGCTTCCCTGCTGCTGCAAATATTCATTGACCAGCTTTTCATATTCCGCCATTTCCTCAGGTTTTTCTTCTCCCTGAAACAGATGGTGCCATTTATGGTCCAGTACCAGCAGAGGGACTTTTTTTCCGTTTAACGCTTTCTTAAATTTGTTTACATCAATTTCCGGCATATGTTTCACTTCTTTACTTTTTCTTTTTTCTGTTTTTCGAGGGTGTACGATAACTGCATCAAACTGTCTGATAAATGTACGTTTTGAACGACGACATTGTCCGGCACTTCCAGATCTACGTGCGCAAAATTCCAGATGGCATGGACACCGAGATCAATGACGCGTTCCGCCATTTCCGTGGCTTTTGCTTTCGGCAGAGTCAGCGCCGCGATATCTACGTCATGTTCTTTTATAAAACGCTCCAATTCTTCCACCATTCGAATCTGGATGCCGCGGACAGCAATATCTTTCATGGCCGGATTGATATCAAACAGGCCGATAATAATGAAGCCGCGTTCTTCAAATTTTACATAGTTTGCAAGCGCCTGGCCCAGATTTCCTGCGCCGATAATAATAATATGATGTTGTTTGTCCAGTCCCAGTATTTTACCGATCTCTTCATGTAAAAATTTCACGTTGTAGCCGTACCCCTGTTGTCCGAATCCGCCAAAATTATTCAAATCCTGGCGAATCTGAGAGGCTGTTACTTTCATGCGGATACTCAGTTCATTGGAAGAAATACGTTCTACACCGTCACTGATCAGTTCCCCTAAATAACGGTAATACCGCGGCATCCTTTTAATAACCGCCTGAGATATTTCCTTTTCCAATCCCGGTGCCCTCCTTCTTTGTTCTCTCCTGCCTACTATTATAAAATCAACAAATATGCTTGTCAATCAGGGAGTTATTTTTCATAGGGTGGGGAAAGCCGCAGGCAGTTTGGTCGTTTTTTTACGGAACGTCTTTGTTCATAATTTCAAAAGTATGGCGGTATAAAAAATATTATCTACACTTTTTTGTGCTGATTTCCGACTATGCTGCCAGAGCCGGGAAACCGGTTCCAGAATTTTTAGTATCCCTAACTCCGGGATGGGCGGATGTGATTTGATTCCCCCGATTCAAACTCGGTTTTCCGTC
>JAAWJJ010000009.1 GCA_022796875.1 Eubacterium sp.
GCAATATAAGGCATTCTTTTTCTTTCACAGTAATTTAAAATTGCTTCCGTACATCCACTTTTTCCATATCCTGCACTACCACAAATAATAAATGATTTTCCATTTTCTATTGATTCTATACAACTGTCAAATTCTTTTCTATCTATCAATCCTTCTTGCAAGGGTTTAAAAGTTTCTCTGTATTCCTGATTAATTTCATTTATCCTTGGAGCAATCCTATCATCATTATCTCTTAAACGGAACTCAATTTTCTGATTCCTGAAGTAATCATATAACATGGGTTGCGTTATTTCTTTTCCCAATATATCTTTTGTAACTACCAAAGATACCAAAGCGTTATATACCATATCCTTTTCACTTATAAACAAAAACTGTATACTTTGATTTATAAGTTCTAAAAGCGTATATTCCGGCATAGGCTTATAACTAATTCTTCTTAGATAATCTATACTTTTTAATATATCCATATCTTTCTCAAAGTTCAAACCCATTTCCGTACAAAAGTCTTTATAAAAATCTCGAAACTCCTTACCGCTTTCCATAATCTGAACCGCATAAAAATCTTCAGCTTTACCACTTGTGTTATTCGCCCGATCGTTTAAATCGACTAAAAAAGAACACTCCATTGGACTAATTAACGCAACCCTCCTACCATCATCTCGATTCAATTGTGTTTTCCATGCACTAAATATATTTTTTGCTCTTAAGTCACAAATCCCCCAACTTTTTTTACTGGCATTTCGTGCTTTACACTGCTGATGTTCTTTTATACCTTCAAAAGTTGTTACAAGAATATCTGTTCCTATTTCATCTACACCAAGTGCCTCTATAACAATACTATAATTTTTTTCGTCTAAAATTTTCAGAACCTCATAAATAATGCAATTTATTTCATATTGGTTACCTTTTTTGTCCGCTCTACCACCTTTTTCTAATGGCATATTATCCTCCCAAATAACAATAATTTTTGATATTCAAACAGCAATGCTCTGTTATAAATATTCACCTGAGCAAAAAGAAGTCTTTGCATAGGGCAGTTTTTCTCTTAGGATGTAGATATGAAAACTGCCTCATGCAAAAACAACACATTGTAATCTCAGATTAGCAAAATATCAAATCTTAAAATATATAACTACTTTCAAAAATATCTATTTTTTGTATCCCCACACCCCCACATCAACCACCGCTGAAACCTCAAAATACTTCTACAACCTCTTATTCCAATCCCCTTCATCATCCTCCACACACAAAATGTCTGTAAAACTGCCTAAAACAGCACTTCTAGATATATTTCCTTTGCATTTTCACTACGCACTCCACATGCCCCGAATGTCCAAACTGATCCACCGGCCTGCCTTTCACATACCGATACCCGTTTTCACACAAATATTTCACGTCGCGCGCCAGCGTTGCAGAATCGCAACTCACATACACAACCCGTTCTGGAGCCATCTGGCAGATCGTCGCCAGCAGTACCTGTGCGCATCCTTTCCGGGGCGGATCCACAACAACTACATCAGGATGCATCCCGGTTCCAGACGCTTCTGCTCTCCCGCCATTTTCTATCGCTTCCTTACCTTTTTCCGCTTCTGCCGCTTCCCGCCGTTTTTCTTCATAATATCGCGGCACGACTTCTTCCGCTTTTCCTACGAAAAACTCCACATTGGAAATCCCGTTTATTTCCGCGTTTTTCCTTGCATCCTCGATTGCCTGCGGTACCACTTCTACCCCATATACGTGTCCGGCCCGCCTTGATAAAAAGAGGGAAATCGTGCCGATCCCGCAATACATGTCCCATACGGTTTCCGTGCCGGTCAGTTCCGCATATTCCATTGCAATACGGTACAGTTTTTCTGTCTGTCGCGGATTCACCTGATAAAACGAGAGCGGAGAAATCCGAAAACGTATTCCGTCCAGTTCGTCCATAATATAATCCCGTCCCCATAAAACCCGAACTGTATTTCCAAGAATTACATTCGTTTTCTCTGTATTTACATTAATCGTTATGCTCGTCATCCCGTCTATTTTGCATAATGTTTCCGCCATTTCCTTTGCGTAAGGCAGTTCTTCTCCGTTTAACACAAAGCAGACCATAATTTCTTTTGAAGTAAATCCATAACGGATCAATACGTGGCGTACCAGTCCGCTGTGCGTTTCTTCCTCATAAGGCTCTATCCCGTGCTGATTCATGACCCGCAATACTTCACGGATAATAATCTCATTCACAGGCGCGCCGATCAGACAATTTGCCACCGGTATCAAATGATGCGTCCGCGCCGCAAAAAAACCGGCTACCGCCTGTCCGTCTTTCCCTTTCCGAATCGGAAACTGTTCCTTATTCCGGAAATGGTACGGCTCTTCCATTCCGACAATTGGTTCAATAAAAGGATTGCCAAGTCCAGCAATCCTTTCTAAATTATTCCGTACTTTCTTTTCTTTAAATTCCAACTGTTTTTCATAGCAAAGCGACTGTATCTGACAGCCGCCGCACTGTCGGCTCAACGGGCATTTTGGCTCCACACGATACGGAGATGGTTTTACAATCTCCATCAGCCTCGCATAGCCGTATGTCTTTTTCATCTTCATGATTTTTACCCGGACAAGATCACCGATGACCGCATCCTTTACAAATAACGTGACCCCCTCAGCTTTTCCGATACCCTCCCCGTCAATTCCCATATCAGTAATCTCCAGGTTATATTCTTCGTTTTTCCGCATAACTCTCCCCTGTCTTAAACCTCCCGCTTGCAACTTCGTTCCGTTACCCTCTGTTTCCCCGGTTATCCGCCATCCGCCTTGTATTTACCTAAACGATCTGCCTGTTCCGTTCCGCCTGCCTGTCTTTCTTATTCTATATAGTCCTCTCCCCTATTCCAGTCCGCCTGTCTTCCTTATGTTTGATTCAAACAAACGATTGTATCCCAGCCAGCCGTTATTATTCTGCGCTGCCGAAAACGCTTCTTTCATCGTCTGCATTTTGGCGTCGATATTATCTGCATATGTTAATGCCAATGCTTCCACGAGCGCCGGCTTCTTCGGAGAGCCAAATTCCAGTTCTCCATGATGGGACAGGATGCAGTGCTTTAATTCATTTGCCAGTTTTTTCGGGAATCCCGGAATTTTGCGGATCCGCTCCGACACCCATTCCGTTCCGATCACGATATGCCCCAGCAACTGGCCTTCATCCGTATAATCATTCTCTGGAAATACGGAAAGTTCCTCCAGTTTTCCGATATCATGAAACATTCCGGCAGCAATCAGCAAATCTTTCTGTATAATCGGATAACATTCCGCCAGTTTGGCGCACAGCCGCGTCACCCCCAGCGTATGCTCCAGCAAACCGCCTACAAATCCATGATGCACGGTTTTCGCCGCTGAATGAAAACAAAACCGTTTGATAAATTCTTTATCTTCCAGAAAAAATCCCGACAGCAGCTGCTTCAGATAACCATTTTTGATTAACGAAATATACCCGGTCAGTTCCCGGTACATTTCGTCAATATCGTGCTCGCTGACCGGCAGATAATTTCCCGGTTCAAATTCTCCCTCCTGCGCCTTGCGGACTCTTTTGACATTTAACTGCAGTGAATTTTGAAAACTGGTAACGTCCCCCATCACCGCAATATAATCAAGACTGTTAAATTCCTCTATTCCGTGAGAATTCGGATCCCAGATCTTCGCATCCAATGTGCCCGTTTTATCCTGCAAAATCAATGATTCGTATGGTTTTCCGTTCTTCGTTAAAAATGTCTGCTTCTGCTTACACAAAAAAATCTCATTAATGCGTTCGCCTTCATGCAGGCTGTCAATAAATCTCATTCCAACATCCTCCGCTTTCTAAATCTCCGCTTTCTTTTCAAATACGTACCTCTCAAATATATCCCTCTCAAATACCTACCTCAAATATTGCGTTTCTTTCCGCCTTAACGCAAAACTCCTACAGTCGCCGTATATTCTAACTCCGTATAAACGCTTTCCGCTCCCATCCGTTCTACCACAATGGAAATGACATCCTGCGGAGCGCTCTCCCGTAAAATTTTTTCATAATCATAAATAGAGGTGATTTTCTGCCCGTTCATAGAAGAAATAACGTCGCCGCTTTGCAGGCCCGCCTGCATTGCCGGAGAATCCATCTCCACCGATATAATATATGCTCCGGTTGGAATTTCATGTTCTTTTGCCAGCTGTTCCGTCACCGTACTGAGGTGCAATCCAAGATATGGAACAGCCTTTCCGTTTGACAGAGATTCCAGTACTTCCCGTATTTGCGAAACCGATACGGCAGTCAAAGTATTTTCGGAACCGTCCAGCGCATAATCCTGCATGATAAATCCGATAATTTTGCCCTCGGTATTCAACAGTACGCCGCTGCCTTCCGCGCTCGCCACAATATCTGTTGTCAACACATGCAGCATTTTGTCGATCGTTGCAACTTCATTGTTGATGGAAGTAACATTCCCTGTCAGAATAGAATAATTCGTACCCAGGGGACTCCCAACTGCAATCACTACGCTGCCGCGCGCAATTCCGACCGTATTTCCCAATTCCGCAACCCGCACGCTATCCAGCGTTTCTTTCGGTATTGTTTCAATCGGAATCGATACGACGGCCAGTCCGGTATTGGCGTCATACTCTTTTAAAGCGGCAGCCACCACCGCATCGTTGCAAAACGTCACGCTGATCTGCTCCGCATTACTGATTACCCTTTCCGGAACGGCTACTAACAGTTCCGTGCCAGTATTGGTAATAATAATGCCGCTGCCCTGGCCTTTCTTTTCATACGGAGTATCAAACCAGTCCGTATCCGAACTGACTCCCGTTACCGTCACGATATAAAAATCCGCCTGCTTTCCGATTTCATAAAGTTTATTTTGAAGTTCCTGATAATCTTCCGGCTCAAGCGCTTTGCTCTCCCTGATCACGACCGGTTCCGGCGTCAGCACCTGCTCTGTGCTTTCCGCCAGTGTTTCTTCTTCCTCCGAACTCAATATAGTTTCCCCGTCCGATAATTCCACAAGGTCGGTATCCTCCGAACCGTTTTCTTTTACCAGGAGTGATTTGACGGCCAGAAAAGTAATGCTGGCCACTGCGCCAAAGACGGCCGCAAAGAAGATAACCAGCAATAACCGGCGTACAATCTGTTTCCTGCTCAAAGGCTTACTCTTGATTTTTTCATTAATGAATGGAAAATCCTTTTTTCCGTCAGGCATCCTATCACCCCAATCGGCCTATATAAAAACGTGCTTTCATTACGGCAACAGTCCAGAACATGCCGTCATAATTTGTCAGTTGTTTCCAAAAAACCGAACTGTTACTTCATATTATACTTTTTTCCGTTTACGCTTGCAAGTAGTAACATATTTCGCTTTTAAAAATAAGAAAATTGCGGTAGAATAGAAGAAACTGCTTTGTAACTGAAATAACTGTTTTGTAACTGAAATAACTGTTTTGTAACTGAAATAACTGCTTTGTAACTGGAACAACTGCTTTGTAACTGGAATAAAAATTGTAATAACAGAGGTTTTATGAATAAAAAAGTACTTCATACGCTTGAGTATGACAAAATTATCAACTTATTAAAAGAAGAAGCCACTACGGAATACGGAAAACAGCTTTGCGAACGGCTTGTCCCGCTTACCGATCCCGAAAAAATAAAATTGCTGCAGCAGCAGACAGCGGACTCTTTAAGCCGTATTTTCAAATACGGAAGCGTTTCTTTCTGCGGCGCCCATGATATCAGCGATTCTCTGAAACGGCTGGAAATCGGCAGTTCTTTAAGTATTTCTGAGTTATTGCGCATCTGTTCTTTACTGGAAACTGCAAAACGCGCCAAATCTTATGGCCGCCAGCGGGAAGAGGACGCCGCCGGAGATTCCCTGGACGAATTTTTTGACAAAATAGAACCCTTAACCCCGCTTTGCGAAGAGATCCGGCGCTGTATCCTTTCGGAAGAAGAGATCAGCGACAACGCCAGCCCGCGGCTCAAATCCATCCGCCGGAAAATGGACGCTGCAAACGCGAGAATTCACTCCCAGATGACCGAAATGCTGAACCGTTCCGACGTCAGGAATCACTTACGCGATAATGTCGTTACCATGCGCAACGGCAGATACTGCCTGCCGGTCAAATCGGATTCCAAATCGCTCGTACCAGGCATGGTGCACGACCAGTCCTCCACCGGCTCCACGCTGTTTATCGAACCGATGTCCGTAGTAAAGCTTAACAATGAATTGCGCGAACTCTATTTAAAGGAACAGGAAGAAATCGAAATTATTTTGTCCACGTTAAGCAATCTCGCCGCGGAATACATTCCATATTTACAGGATGATTTTAAAGTGCTGACGCAGTTGGATTTTATATTTGCGCGGGGTATGCTCGCCATGAATATGAACGCCTCCAAACCGGAATTTCAGGAGGGACAAAAAATCCGCATCCGTAACGGCAGGCATCCATTACTGGAGCTGTCATTAAAAAATGCCAGGGAAAACGGCAAAAAAAAGAAAGTCGTTCCGGTCAATATTGAATTGGGCGATACGTTTAATCAGCTTATCATTACCGGGCCGAATACCGGCGGGAAAACGGTTTCTTTAAAAACGGCGGGGTTGTTTACGCTGATGGGGCAGGCAGGCCTGCATATTCCGGCGGATGACCGCAGCGTCCTGTCCGTCTTTCAGGAAGTATATGCCGATATTGGGGATGAACAGAGCATTGAGCAGAGCCTCAGTACCTTTTCCTCCCATATGACGAACATCGTATCCATATTGGAACAGGCCGACGCCTGCAGCCTCGTTTTGTTCGACGAGCTTTGCGCCGGAACAGACCCCACGGAAGGCGCAGCCCTGGCAACCGCGATTTTAACGAAGCTGCACACGCGCAATATTTTGACAATGGCCACAACGCATTACAGCGAAATCAAAGTTTACGCGCTTTCTACAAAAGGCGTGGAAAACGCCTGCTGTGAATTTGACCTTGCTACCTTAAGTCCTACTTACCGCCTGTTAATCGGTATTCCAGGCAAGAGCAACGCCTTTGCCATTTCCGGAAAACTGGGGCTTTCGGAAGCCATTATCAAAGAAGCCAGAAACCATATTACGGAAGCGGAAGTAAATTTTGAAGATCTGATCAGCGATCTGGAAACCAGCCGCGCCACAATTGAAGCGGAACGCCTGGAAATCCAGGAATATAAAGAAGAAATCGCCCGATTGAAGAAAAAGCTGGAAACGAAACAGGACAACATAGAGGCGCAAAAAGAACGTGTTTTGCGTGAAGCAAACGAGCAGGCGCATAAAGTGCTGGCAGAGGCGAAAGAACTTGCCGATAAGACGATCCGCAATTTCAATAAATATTCCGCCTCCAATCCCAACATCCGGCAGATGGAGAAAGAACGCTCCGCCCTCCGTGATAAAATGTCCGAGGCCGAAAAAAACATTTCACAAAAAACCAACTCAGCCGCCAACCACAAAGCGCCGAAATCTTTGCGGATCGGCGACTCCGTGAAAGTGTTAAGCCTGAACCTGACCGGCACCGTACATACGCTGCCGAACGCCAAAGGGGAATTGTACGTGCAGATGGGAATTTTGCGTTCCCTTGTAAACATTAACGACCTGGTTCTGATCGAAGAAGCGCCGGTTGCCGGAACCAAAAACCACAAAACTAACGCCGGAAAACTACGGATGTCAAAATCAGCTTCTGTTTCCGCCGAAATTAATCTGCTCGGAAAAACTACGGACGAAGCGATCGCCCTGCTGGACAAATACCTGGACGACGCTTATATCGCGCATCTGCCAAGCGTCCGTATTGTACACGGAAAAGGCACGGGTGCTTTACGCCAGGCCGTTGCCAACCACCTCAAACGTTTAAGTTATATCAAATCTTACCGTCTGGGTGCATTCGGCGAAGGTGATTCCGGCGTAACGATCGCAGAATTCCGCAGTTGACACACCGAATGAATGTACCATAATTTCAGAAAAAGGAGGAGCCAATGGCTGCGAAACAAAAAATCCTCATCGTGGATGACGATACAAATATAGCGGAACTGATTTCCTTATATCTGACAAAAGAATGTTTTGACACCCGCATGGTAGAAGACGGGGAACAGGCTTTACTGGCATATGAGCAATACGAACCTGACCTGATCCTGCTCGACCTGATGCTTCCGGGAATCGACGGTTATCAGGTCTGCCGCCAGATCCGTACCAAAAGCAATGTCCCGATCATTATGCTTTCTGCAAAAGGGGAAGTATTCGACAAAGTGCTGGGACTGGAACTCGGCGCCGACGACTATATTATCAAACCGTTTGATTCCAAAGAAATGGTTGCGCGTGTAAAAGCCGTACTGCGCCGATACCAGCCGACTCCCATGCCTGCGCCTGCAGATAAAAATATTAAATGCGTTGAATATACGGATTTAACGATTAACCTTACCAATTACTCCGTCGTATACATGGGACAGACGATCGATATGCCGCCGAAAGAACTGGAACTTCTTTATTTCCTTGCCGTATCCCCAAACCAGGTCTTTACCCGCGAACAGTTACTGGACAATATCTGGGGATACGATTATATCGGAGATACGCGCACCGTGGACGTCCATGTCAAACGGATCCGCGAAAAAATAAAAGACTGCCACGAATGGAGTATTTCCACAGTCTGGGGCATCGGCTACAAATTTGAGGTAAAATCATAACATGAAAATTTCCATTAACCTGAAACTGATCTTTGCCTATGTCTGTTTCGGTATTGCCGGATTTATTATCATATCCACCTTTACTTTTAACAATGCTTTTCGGCGGATCATGACTACCCGGGCCGACGCACTGTACAAACAGGCATATACTTTATCCGCCACCTATACGGACGACTATTATTCCAATAAACTTTCCTTAGCCGACGTTCAATCTTTGCTGGAAAGAATGGACAGTTACCTTGGCGTGCAGATCTGGATTATCAGCCCCAACGGCCAGATCCTTTTAAACTCGCGCGAAGAAGACGCGTTCCATAACGCTTCTTTCCTTGAAAATTTTGATATTGCGGGTTTTGGCGGCCGCACATACCAGACCGGCAATTTTTACGGATACTTTTCGGAAAATCAGTTATCCGTTTATTCCCCGATCACTTACAACTATAATGTCCGTGGATATGTGCTGATACATATCCCGCTCGCGTCTTTGGAGGATGACGCTTATAATCTGCTCAACACTGCCTATCTGACATACCTTTTGATCATGATCATATTTCTGGCGCTGCTGCTGCAGCAGATATTTTCCACGAACCGCAATATTCGGAAAATCAACCGCATTGCTTCGCAATATGCAAACGGCATTTTTGAAAAACCGCTTTCCATACATTCCAATGACGAAATCGGACAGATCGCAGCCTCCGTTTCCTACATGGCACACCAGCTTGATACTCTGGAAGAAGACCAGCGGAAATTTATTTCCAATGTTTCTCACGATTTCCGCTCCCCCCTTACCTCGCTGAAAGGCTATGTGGAAGCGATTCTGGACGGAACGATTCCTGCGGAAATGCAGGATAAATACTTAAAGATCATTCTGTTTGAAGCGGAACGGCTGACAAAGCTTTCGGAAAGCCTCCTGGAATTAAATAAATTCGGTTCCCACGGCGTCATGCTGGATATCCGTACTTTTGACATCAACAAAACGATCAAGCAGACCGTTCGTACTTTTGAAGGCCTTTGCCGGGAAAAAAATATTATTTTCAACCTGACGCTGACCGGAGAAGAACTGTATGTGGACGCCGATAAAGGAAAGATCCAGCAGGTATTATACAACCTGATTGATAATGCGACCAAATTCAGCAACCCGGAATCTTCGATTGATATCGACAGTTCCATAAAAAACGAAAAAGTATTTATCTCCGTCAAAGACCACGGCATCGGTATTCCGCGGGAAAATCAAAAGAAAATCTGGGAACGCTTTTTTAAAAGCGACCTGTCCAGAGGCAAGGATAAAAAAGGAACCGGCCTCGGGCTTTCGATTGTAAAAGACATTATTCAGTCGCATAATGAAAATATCAACGTCATCAGCACCGAAGGCGCCGGTACAGAGTTTATTTTTACGCTGCCGGCCAGCAAACAGGATTATTAAAAAAGCCGGCACATCTATGATTTTCAATCATTGCTGTGCCAGCTTTTTTATAAAAAATATCTATTATACTAACTCAAGTACTACTTCCAGCGCGCCGTCGCCTTTACGCTGTCCGATTTTTACAATACGTGTGTAACCGCCGTTACGGTTCGTATATTTCGGTGCGATCTCGTCAAATAATTTTGCTGGTAAATCTACTTTCTTCGTATTCTTTTTCCTGCCCTTGCCTTCTGTCGGCACTTCTTTTACAGGATATAATACTTTGATCATCTGATGTCTTGCATGAAGACGGGACGGTAAATCTTTTTTGATCGTTTTATCCACTTCATCATATACCGTCACTCTTTTGCCGTCTACGACTTCTTTTACTCTTTTGCCGTCGGCATCTTTACGGGCAACTTTTGCCTTAACCGTAACTTCTTCAAAATTGTCTTTTTCTTTTACTGCTAATGCAATCAGTTTTTCCGCTATTTTGCGAACTTCTTTTGCCCTTGCTTCTGTCGTAACGATCTTCCCATGATACAGTAATGCTGTAACCTGGCTTCTGAGCAAAGCTTTTCTCTGATCGGAAGTTCTTCCTAATTTTCTATATTTTGCCATTTCATCCTCCATATCCGCATCTCCGAATCATTTGTCGGAATATGCTCTCTTTTTTGTGGTACATCGGATAACGCACTCTTTGGTCTTATATATCCAATGCTGATTTCCTCCACTCATGGAAAGACAGGACGCTGCCCTTTGGACTTATGTATCCTGCCCTGTATGAGTCATCCGATACTTATTATTTCGAGTACCGTTTATACTTCTTCCCCCGGATTAAGCTGCAATCCAAGTTCTTTTAATTTCGCTAAAACTTCTTCCAAAGACTTACGTCCAAGATTCCGGACTTTCATCATATCCTCAGGCGTCTTGTTAATCAATTCTTCTACCGTATTGATACCCGCTCTCTTCAGACAATTGTAGGAACGAACGGAAAGTTCCAGCTCGTCAATGTTCATCTCCAGCACTTTGTCGATGACATCCGGGTCTTTATCGCTCATAACTTCCACTTCTATTGCTGTTTCAGACAGATTGATAAACAGGTTCAGGTGTTCACTCAATACTTTTGCTGCCAGACTGACTGCTTCCACCGGCTCCAGCGTTCCGTTGGTAAATACATCCAGCGTCAGCTTATCGTAATCTGTGATCTGCCCGACACGCGTATTCTCTACCGTAAGGTTTACCCGCTCTACCGGCGTATAGATGGAATCTATCGCGATCACACCGATCGGAATATCTTCCCCTTTGTTTTTATCGGCGCTGACATACCCCCGCCCTTTTGTGATGGTGAGTTCCATATAAAGTTTGGAATCTGCGCCGCCGTTTAACGTAGCAATGACCAAATCCGGATTCAAAATCTGAATATCACTGTCAACCTGAATATCCGCTGCTGTCACAACCCCTTCGCCTTCAAATTCTATATAAGCAACTTTCGGCTCATTTGTCAGGCAGTTATTCCGTAACGCGAGATTTTTAATATTCATAATGATTTCAGTTACATCCTCTTTAACTCCCGGGACGGAACTGAATTCATGGAGTACCCCGTCAATTTTTACCTGGCTGACAGCTGCTCCCGGCAAAGAAGACAACATAATTCTTCTTAACGAATTTCCAAGAGTAGTGCCATAGCCTCTTTCAAGCGGCTCCACGACAAATTTTCCATACTTTTTGTCTTCTGAAATTTCGGCAATATCAATTTTTGGTTTTTCAAAATCAAACACGCGAGGATCCCTCCTTTTCGGGTTTCATTGTTCTGAGCACCCTGTCTGTCTAATTATTTGGAATATAATTCGACAATGAGCATCTCGTTTACAGGCACATCAATTATATCACGGCTCGGTAATTCTTTTATCGTACCTTTTAAGTTCTCCTGATCTGCTTCCAGCCATTCCGGAACCAATCTTCCACCTGTAACTTCAAGAATATCTTTATATCTCTGTGAATCCTTACATTTTTCTTTGATTTCGATGACATCTCCGGCTTTTACCAGATAAGACGGAATCTGTACGTTTCTGCCATTGACAGACACGTGTCTGTGGTCGACAATCTGTCTTGCTTCTTTCCGTGTTCTTGCGAATCCCAGACGAAAAATAACGTTATCCAGCCTGCGCTCCAGAAGAATCATTAAGTTCGGGCCGGTCATGCCTTTCATCCTATCCGCTTTTTCATAGTAATTACGGAAAGGTTTTTCCAAAACTCCGTATATGAATTTTGCTTTCTGTTTTTCTCTTAACTGAAGTCCGTATTCAGACATTTTCCGGTTGGAACGTTTTAACTGTCTGTTGGATTTTTTATCTATACCTAAATAAACCGGGTCAAGCCCAAGTGATCTGCATCTTTTAAGCACTGGTGTTCTATTCACTGCCATTGAAAAATACCTCCTGATTAAACTCTTCTGCGTTTTGGCGGGCGACATCCGTTATGAGGTACCGGAGTAACGTCTTTGATACTTGTTACTTCCAGACCGCATGCCTGAAGCGCGCGGATTGCTGCTTCCCTGCCAGAACCAGGACCTTTTACCATTACATCAACTGTTTTCAATCCATGAATCAACGCGGCTTTTGTAGCCGTTTCTGCCGCCATCTGTGCAGCATACGGAGTAGATTTCCTTGAACCTCTGAATCCAAGGCCACCAGCGCTGGCCCATGATAAAGCATTGCCTTCAGCATCCGTAATTGTTACGATCGTATTGTTAAAAGATGACTGAATATGTGCCTGTCCACGTTCAACGTTTTTCTTAATACGCTTTTTTGTCACTTTTTTTGTAACTTTTTTAGCCATTTCTAAACTAACCTACTTTCTGCTTTCTTTCCTTTTTCTTAATATTTTAACTATTAACTGGTTTTACTTGTTTTTACTTGTTTTTACCTGTTTTTACTTAATTCTTACTTATTTTTTCTTATTTGCCACAGTTCTCTTCGGACCTTTTCTCGTCCGCGCATTGTTCTTTGTATTCTGTCCGCGAACTGGCAGTCCTTTTCTGTGACGGATACCGCGGTAGCAGCCGATTTCCTGCAGCCTCTTGATATTGAGCGCGATCTCACGACGCAAGTCGCCCTCTACCATCTGAGTTTTGTCGATAACTGCGCTGATCCGTCTTACTTCGTCGTCAGTCAAATCCCTGACACGGGTATCCGGATTTACTTTTGCTTCCGCCAGAATACGGTTGGAACTTGCTCTGCCAATCCCGTAAATATAAGTCAAACCAATCTCAATGCGCTTTTCCCTTGGTAAATCAATACCTGCGATACGAGCCATGTGTATCTTGCACCTCCATAAAGTTTTCTTCCTGCCAGACAATGCAGAGTCTGGCATACAGTTCCATAACATAAATCAAACCCATACAGCTCCGGTTTCCCGGCCTGAAATGTGTGTATGCACCTGATTTACATTTTGCAACAATACAGAATCCTGCTGTTGCTTTTCCAAATATTCACTGCACTTCCTCTCGGTATAAAAGAACTGCAGCCCAGTGTTCCCACTGTTTATTATGAATCAGCCCGCCGTACCCGGCGCGCTGCAGCCGCACATAATGAATAGATTAACCCTGTCTTTGTTTATGTTTCGGGTTTTCGCAAATAATCCTGATGCTTCCTTTTCTCTTGATTACCTTGCATTTTTCGCAAATAGGTTTCACTGATGATCTTACTTTCATGTCAAATCCTCCTTTCCTCCTATAGCTCTGAGGGCATAGTATCCCCTCAGGTGATTAAAAGCGTCCGGTATTGATTATATCACAGACGTTTTTTAAAAGCAATAAAAACTTTTGGGTATTTCCCCCTTTTTTCTTATTTTATTGTTTCTTTTCACGGTGTAGAGCCCCCCTGACAGTTTGATCATTTCTTTACAAAGCGGCTTTATTCATAATTTCTAAAAGTTGACGGTATAAAAAAATATTATCTGCACTTTTTTAACATGGATTTCCGGCTATGCTGCCAGAGCCGGGAAAGCTATCGGCAAAACGGAAGTTCTGATAACATTTTTTTATACCGCCATACTCTTTAAAAGTTTCAGATAAAGCCGTTTCATAAGGAAATCGATCAAACTGTCAGTGGATTCCCAACACCATGAAAAGAAACTATTTATCTCTCCAGATAATTCTGCCCTTTGACAAATCATACGGCGATAATTCGATCGTCACTTTGTCGCCCGGCAAAATCCGGATATAATTCATCCGCAGCTTTCCGCTGATATGCGCCAGTACCTGGTGTCCGTTTTCTATTTCTACCTGAAACATTGCATTCGGCAGTTTTTCGATTACCGTGCCTTCTACTTCGATAACATCTGATTTCGACATATTAAAAACCTCCCTTAAACATTTCCTTTTATTTTGTCATTTTTCACTGATCTTTCATATTCTTTCAACGCTTTCCTGATACGCTCATCTTCATTTATAGCGGTATTTTCTAAAATATCGGTAATTTCCCGGGATAATTTTAGAATCGGCTGTATATGTTTTTTATTCTTTTTTTTCGGACGGTCGGTCTTCTTTAAATCGCCGTCTGTCAAATAGACAAAATCTTCTTCTTCTCTGTAAATCACATATACTTTGTTTCTGTCATGGCCCATTTTGGACTTCGCCAGCTTATACATCTTCATTCCCCCGCTAATCATAGAAAACCATGCTACGCCGTCCCGATCCCGGCCCCGATCTCCATATCCGTTAAAGTCAGGATCTCAGGTCTGCCCGCAGTAATCAGAATCGTGTTTTCATAATGGGCGGACAGAGAACCGTCCTCGGTCACTACCGTCCAGTCGTCTTCGCACCATTCGACGTCCAGCCGTCCGGCATTTACCATCGGCTCTACTGCAAGCGTCATACCGGAACGCAGTTTTAATCCCCGCCTGTCCTGATGAAAGTTCGGTATTTCCGGATCTTCATGCAGACGGCTGCCAATCCCGTGGCCAACCAAGTCTTCTACTACTCCGTAACCGAACCTGTCGCAATAAGAAGCGATCGCATTTGAAATATCATACAGGTGATTTCCTTCCTCTGCATATTGAATCCCTTCAAAAAAACTCTGTCTTGTTCTTTCGATTAAAAGCTGCGCTTCTTCTGAGATTTCGCCAATCCCGTGCGTCCTTGCGGCGTCTGCATGATAGCCTTTGTAAATGACACCGATATCCAGGCTAACGATATCGCCTTCCTGCAGGAAGCGGTGGGCGCTCGGAATCCCATGCACTACTTCATCGTTTACGGAAACGCAAATACTTGCCGGATATCCGTTATAATCTTTAAATGACGGGATGCAGCCAAAACTGCGTATCATTTCATCGCCTGTTTTATCAATTTCCAGTGTTGACATTCCCGGTTTTAATTGTTTTCCCAAATCCTGATGTACTTTCGCAAGAATTTTTCCCGCTGCACGCATCAGCTCTATTTCCCTTGCTGATTTAATAGATACTGCCATAATCTTATGCTCCCAAAACTGCCGTAATATCAGAGAACACTTTTTCCATCGGCTGTGTGCCGTCTACCGTTTTCAAAATTCCTTTGTTTTTATAATAGTCGATCAACGGCTGTGTCTGTTCGTGATATACAGCTAACCTTTTCTGCACGGTTTCCGGTTTATCATCATCCCTTAACACGGTTTCGCTCCCGCAGCGGTCGCAGATCCCCTCTTTTTTTGTCGGAATCGTAACAACGTGGTACGTCGCGCCGCAATTGACGCAGGCGCGCCTGCCTGACATTCTTTTTACGATCCTTTCATCCGAAACGTCGATATCGATTGCAAAATCCAATTTTTCATTTTTCTTATTTAATGCTGCGCTTAACGCTTCCGCCTGCGGAATCGTTCTCGGGAAACCGTCCAGTACAAAACCGTTTGCACAGTCTTCTTTTCCGATACGGTCCACTACCAGATCCATTACCAGTTCATCCGGCACCAATCCGCCGGCATCCATATAAGATTTTGCTTTTTTCCCTAACTCTGTTCCTTCTTTAATATTGGCACGAAATATATCTCCGGTCGAAATATGCGGAATACCATACTGATCGGCAATCTGTTTTGCCTGTGTCCCTTTTCCTGCCCCAGGTGCTCCTAACATAACTATTTTCATAAAGAAAAGCCTCCATACTATGATAGAGCATCCCCAAAAAGTACTTTGCCGTTATCCTGTGTTCCTCAAAGACTTCCTGAAAATGCTCTTTTTTTCGATACCGTTTCTTTTTGTATCTTTAACTGTCCAAAAATCCCTTATAGTTCCGCACTACCATCTGCGATTCGATCTGTTTTAACGTTTCGATCACGACGCCGACGACAATGATAATCGACGTACCGCCAAAGGAAACATGCGCCCCAAACATTCCGTTAAAGAAAATCGGGATGATCGCGGCAATAGACAGTCCGATTGCCCCGATAAAGATAACATAATTTAAAATTTTCGTTAAATACTCACTGGTCGGCTTACCCGGCCGGATTCCCGGAATAAAACCGCCCTGCCGTTTCATATTGTTTGCGATTTCCAGCGGATTAAAAGTAATCGACGTATAGAAATATGCAAACGCGATAATCAACAGGATATATACGACCATTCCGATGGTGTAAATCGGCTCTGTCCTGCTGCACCAGTTTGACTGGGATAATCCTTTGAGGATTTTTGCAACCACACCCGTGCCCTCGCCTTTATGAAGCAAAGAGGCAATGACTACCGGGAACTGCATAATAGACTGAGCAAAAATAACCGGAATAACGCCCGCCGTATTTACTTTTAAAGGAATATGGCTCGACTGTCCGCCGACCTGTTTCCTTCCCTGGATCTTTTTTGAATACTGTACCGGTATGCGGCGTTCCGCTCCCTGCAATACTACGACGAATACTACCGTTAAAATAATAATTGCCGCAATAACAACGCCTGCAAGAGTTCCTCTCGCAATCGTCTTGCCTTTAATAAACTGCTCAAACAGCGATCCGAGATCATCCGGCATCTGTGAAATAATATTGATTGTCAAGACAATGGAAATACCGTTGCCGACGCCCTTTTCCGTAATACGTTCGCCGATCCACATCAAAACTGCAGAACCCGCCGTCAGCGTAGCTGCTACCGTAATGACGCTCATTGCATTAAAATCATGCAAATAGCCGCTCCTGCCGAATCCGATCCCCATTGCTACGGATTCAATAAGCGCCAGCGCTACCGTAAGATACCTGGTCACTGCAGTAATTTTCTTGCGCCCTTCTTCTCCGTCACGCTGCAGTTCTTCCAGCTTCGGAATGGCAATGGTCAGCAGCTGCATAATAATGGACGAAGTAATATACGGAGTAATATTCAATGCAAAAATCGACATATCCAAAAAGGAACCGCCCGTTACCGCATCAAAAAAGTTGAACGCGTCGTTTGACTGGCTGGCAAACCATTGCGAAAAGATTTCCGTATCTACGCCCGGTACAGGAAGCTGAGCGCCGATCCTGATTACAATCAGCATAATAAAAGTAAACAGGATCCGCTGTCTGATATCTTTTATTTTAAATGCATTACGCACAGTTTCAAGCATTAAATCACCTCAGCTTTTCCACCAAGAGCCTCAATTTTTTCTTTCGCGCTGGCGCTGAATGCGTTCGCCTGCACGTTAAGTTTCTTAGTAAATTCTCCATTTCCAAGAATTTTAACTCCGTCGCGTGGATTTTTTACAATGCCTTTTTCTATTAACGTATCCACGGTTACAACAGAATCGTTTTCAAAAACTTCTAAAGAAGACACGTTTACTCCAACGATATCTTTGGAATTAATACATGTAAATCCTCTTTTCGGAAGCCTTCTGTACAATGGCATCTGTCCGCCTTCAAAACCTGGCCTTGGTGCGCCGGAACGTGCTTTCTGTCCTTTATGGCCTTTTCCTGCCGTCTTTCCGTTTCCTGAACCATGTCCACGGCCCTTTCTGTAACGGTCGCATTTGGAGCCTTTTGCTGGTTTTAAATTAGATAAGTCCATGATAACACCTCCTTATTCCTGTACTTCTTCTACTTTTACTAAATGCCGAACCTGCTGAACCATACCTCTTGTGCAGGCATTGTCCGGAAGTTCAACCGTTTTGTTTAATTTCCTTAATCCTAACGCTGTCACTGTTTTTCTGTGTTTCGGTATTGCACCGATCGTAGATTTTACAAGTGTAATTTTTAATTTCCCTGCCATTTCATTTTCCTCCTTAAGCGAGTATCTCTTCCACAGATTTTCCGCGAAGCTTAGCAACCTCTTCCGGGGATTTTAACTGGCTAAGTGCATCAATTGTAGCAAGAACAACGTTCTGCTTGTTGTTGGAGCCCAATGATTTCGTACGGATATTTTTAATTCCCGCCAATTCGCAGACACTACGCGCCGGACCGCCGGCAATAACACCGGTACCTTCCGGTGCCTTTTTCAGTAAAACAGACGCCCCGGTATGTTTTCCTGAAATATCGTGTGTAATACTGTTATGGTCATCTAATTTAACGGTAATCAGTTTTTTGGTCGCATCCTCTTTTCCTTTACGGATCGCTTCAGGGATTTCAGTTGCTTTTCCTAAACCGGCGCCTACATGACCGTTGCCATCGCCTACAACAACCAAAGCCGTGAAACGCATGTTACGTCCACCTTTTACAACCTTTGTTACACGTTTGATGGATACCACCTTTTCTGTCAATTCCAATTGGCTGGCATCAATGATTTCACGTTTCATGTTTGTTTTTCCTCCTAGAATTCTAATCCAGCTTCTCTAGCTGCGTCAGCTAATGCTTTCACTTTACCTTGATATATAAAGCCGCCCCGATCATAGACAACAGATGTAATACCCTTATCCAATGCTTTTTTTGCAATCACTTTTCCCAGATACGCTGCTGCATCAATGTTATTCGTTTTTTCCAGTTCCGCTTTTACATCTTTTTCAAGCGTGGAAGCAGCGACTAAAGTATTTCCAACTGTGTCGTCAATAATTTGAGCGTACATATGATTATTGCTTCTGAATACAGCTAAACGAGGTCTTGCAGCTGTACCTGATAAATGAAAACGCATTCTTCTGTGTTTTTTTCTGCGGACCTGCGCCCTTGATTTCTTATTAACCATTTTTTGTCACTCCTTTAATTATTTTTTACCAGTCTTACCAACTTTACGCCGGATCACTTCATCAGCATATTTGATACCTTTTCCTTTATACGGTTCCGGTCTTCTCTTATTTCTGATTTCCGCTGCGTACTGGCCTACTTTTTCTTTATCAATACCTTTCACAGTAATCTTGTTGCCTTCCACTACTGCTTCCAGACCTTCCGGATCTTCCATTTCCACCGGATGTGAAAAGCCAAGATTTAACGTCAGTTTTTTTCCGGATTTTGATGCTCTGTAACCAACGCCGTTTACCTCAAGCTCTTTTGTAAAGCCATTCGTAACGCCAAGTACCATATTATTAATCAGGGTTCTTGTCAAACCATGCAAAGATTTCATTTTCTTTAAGTCGTTTGGTCTTGTTACAATAATTTCAGAACCTTCTTCTTTGATCGCCATCTCTGACGGCAATGTCCTTTCAAGTGTTCCTTTTGGACCTTTTACAGTCACATGATTATTTTCTGCAATATCTACAGTTACGCCTGCCGGTATTGCGATTGGCATTCTTCCTATACGTGACATGCCCGTACCTCCTGTTTTTATTATGAGATTGTTTTTGTTTCAATTTTATATTAAGGAAGTTCTCTTCGCTAACCTCAAACTGCGCCTAACGGCTTGTTTTCACTAATCTCAGAGAACGGCCTCTGCCGGCCTACCATACAAATGCTAATACTTCTCCGCCGACCGCAAGTTTTCTTGCTTCTTTGTCTGTAATAATACCCTGGTTTGTAGAAAGAATTGCGATTCCCAGTCCGCCCAGAACTTTCGGAATATCATTTTTTCCGGCATACACACGAAGTCCCGGTTTGGAAATTCTCTTTAATCCCGTAATGATCTTCTCGGTTTTGTCTTTATTGTATTTCAGGGTAATGCGGATCGTTTTGCAAACGCCGTCTTCAATTATATCATATTTCGTAATATATCCTTCGTCTAAAAGAATTCCTGCAATCGCAAGCTTCATTTTGGAAGACGGGATATCCACTGTATCATGTTTTGCAGTATTTGCATTACGGATTCTTGTAAGCATATCTGCAATTGGATCGCTCATTGTCATGATCGTATTCCTCCTGTTTATATTTGTAAAGAATATAGAAATGGTTACCAGCTTGCTTTTTTCACGCCCGGAATCTGCCCTTTATAAGCCAGTTCACGGAAGCAGATTCTGCAAACACCATATTTTCTTAAATAAGCATGTGGACGGCCACAAATCCTGCAGCGGCTGTATTCTCTTGTTGAGAATTTCTGCTTACGCTGCTGTTTCATTTTCATTGCTGTTTTTGCCATGTGAAACTCCTCCTATTTTCTACTTAGCAAATGGCATATTGAATAATGTCAATAATTCGCGTGCTTCTTCATCAGTTTTTGCTGTTGTTACAAAAATAACATCCATTCCGCGGACTTTGTCCACTTTATCATATTCGATTTCCGGGAAAATCAGCTGCTCTTTAATACCCAGAGCATAATTTCCTCTTCCGTCAAAAGCGTTCGGATTGATTCCTCTGAAGTCACGTACACGAGGCAGTGCAAGGTTGATCAGCCTGTCTGCAAACTCATACATTTTTTCGCCTCTCAGCGTAACTTTGCATCCGATCGGCATTCCTTCCCTTAATTTGAAGTTCGCAATTGATTTTTTTGCTTTCGTTACAACTGCTTTCTGTCCTGTGATTACTTCCATGTCTTTCATGGCAGCGTCCAGGATTTTTACATTTTCCTTTGCTTCGCCAACGCCCATATTTACAACGATCTTTTCGATCTTCGGCACTTGCATTTTATTTTTATAACCGAATTTTTTCATCATCGCATCTACGATTTCATTCTGGTATATTTCTCTCAGTCTACTCACCTTTATGGACCTCCTCCCTGAAATTAATCAATGACTTCGCCATTTGATTTTGCATAGCGTACTTTTTTGTCGCCATCCATTTTGAAACCAACTCTTGTCGGGGTCCCTTTATGGAGCAGCATTACATTGGAAATGTCAATCGGCGCTTCCTGATGTAAAATTCCGCCCTGCTGGTTGGACATACTTGGTTTTGCATGTTTCGTAACCGTATTGATCCCCTCAACCAAAATTCTGTGTTTTTTCATATCAACGGCAATGACTTTGCCCTCTTTATCTTTATCTTTTCCGGCGATAACTTTAACCATGTCGCCCTTTTTAATTTTTAATGATGACATTGAAAGCACCTCCTACAATACTTCCGGAGCAAGCGAAACAATTTTCATAAACTGTTTCTCACGAAGTTCTCTTGCAACCGGTCCAAAAATACGGGTTCCTCTCGGTGTCTTATCCTCTTTGATAATAACCGCTGCATTTTCATCAAATCTGATATAAGAACCGTCTTTCCGACGGATTTCTTTTACTGTACGGACAACAACTGCTTTCACAACGTCGCCTTTCTTTACAACACCGCCTGGTGTTGCATCTTTCACAGTAGCTGTGATAATGTCGCCAATTCCTGCGTATCTTCTTGTAGAACCACCCATAACACGAATACAGAGCAATTCTTTCGCACCGGTATTATCAGCAACTTTAAGTCTGGTTTCCTGTTGTACCATGTCAACAACCTCCTTTTACTATTTTGCTCTTTCCATGATTTCTACAAGACGCCATCTTTTATCTTTTGAAAGCGGCCTTGTTTCCATAACTTTTACCGTGTCGCCAATGTGGCACTCATTGTTCTCGTCGTGAGCTTTCAGTTTATAGGTTTTTTTCACGATTTTATTATATAACGGATGTTTTACGTTATTTCTTACGGCAACAACGATGGTCTTGTTCATTCTGTCGCTTACAACAACACCAACACGTGTTTTTCTAAGATTTCTTTCTTCCACGTTAGAATCCCCTTTCATTTATTTCGGATTTCCCTGCCCTTATGACTCAGCTTTCTGTGTAATCACGGTCTGAATTCTGGCAATATTCTTTCTTACTTCTTTAATCCTGCTTGTGTTATCCAGCTGGTTTGTAGCATTCTGGAATCTCAAATTGAAAAGTTCTTTTTTAGCGTCTACCAACTGTGCGTTTAATTCCGCCTCGGATTTTGACCTTAAATCTTCTAAATATTTACTAGTTTTCATTTGATTCACCGCCTTCTAAATCTGCCCGTGAAACAATTTTGCATTTACATGGTAATTTATGTGTAGCAAGACGCAATGCTTCTTTGGCAATTTCTTCAGATACACCGGAAACCTCAAATAATACACGACCCGGTTTAACAACAGCTACCCAATATTCCAAAGTCCCTTTACCGGAACCCATACGGGTTTCAGCAGGTTTTGCCGTTACCGGTTTGTCAGGGAAAATTTTGATCCAGACTTTACCGCCACGCTTAATATAACGGGTGATCGCGATACGGGCTGCTTCGATCTGGTTGGATTTTATCCATGCTGGTTCCATGGCAACAATACCAAATTCACCGTTTGTAATTCTATTTCCTCTTAACGCCTTTCCTTTCATGGAACCGCGGAACTGTTTACGGCGTTTTACTCTTTTTGGCATTAACATTATTTATCGCTCCCTTCCTTTTCCTTTACCGGAAGTACTTCGCCTTTATAAATCCAGACTTTTACACCTACTTTTCCATAAGTGGTATCTGCTTCGGCAAATCCGTAATCAATATCTGCCCTCAATGTTTGAAGCGGGATCGTTCCTTCGCTGTAAAATTCCGTACGTGCCATGTCGGCGCCGCCAAGACGTCCGGATACGGAAGTTTTGATTCCCAAAGCGCCTGCTTTCATAGCTCTTCCCATACAGGATTTCATTGCCCGGCGGAAAGAAATACGGTTTTCCAACTGCAACGCTATATTTTCTGCTACCAGCTGCGCGTCCTTATCCGGCCGTTTCACTTCTTTGATATCCACTACCAGTTTTTTGGAAACGCGCTTCTGGAGTTCTGCTTTTACTTTTTCAATTTCAGCGCCGCCCTTACCGATTACAACGCCAGGTTTTGCCGTATAAAGAATTACTTTTATTCTGTCAGATGCTCTTTCGATCTCGATTTTTGAAACACCCGCACTGTATAATTTCTTTTTCAGAAATGTTCTGATATTATAATCTTCAATTAAGAAATCTGCAAACTCTGCTTCCGCATACCATTTCGAGTCCCAGTCTTTGATAACTCCGACTCTTAAGCCATGAGGATTAACTTTCTGTCCCATGATTGTCCTCCTTATCTTTCATTCAGCACAATAGTAATATGGCTCATCCGTTTTTCGATCCGGTAAGCCCTGCCCTGTGCCCTTGGTCTGATTCTCTTCATTGTTGGCCCCTTATTTGCATAACATTCTTCAATATAAAGGTTTTCCGCTTTCATTCCGTTATTGTTCTCTGCATTGGCAATTGCCGATTTCAGCAGTTTTTCGATCACGCCCGAAGCATATCTCGGATTGTAAGCCAAAATAGCAAGCGCTGTTTCAACGTCTTTTCCTCTGATTGCATCTAATACAAAGCATGCTTTCTGCACTGACATTCTAGCATAAGATAACTTAGCTGAAGGTCTTGTTTCTTTATTCTCTGCATTTCTCTCTCTTTTAATTTGGCTTCTATGTCCTTTTGCCATGAGTTAAACCTCCTTACTCCTTATCTTACTTTAGATTTTTTCTCATCCTTGCCATGTCCCCTGTACGTTCTCGTGGAAACAAACTCGCCGAGTTTATGTCCGACCATATCTTCCGTAATATATACAGGCACATGTTTTCTTCCATCATGAACTGCGATTGTATGTCCAACCATCTGCGGAAAAATCGTAGAACGGCGCGACCAGGTTTTAATGACCTGTTTATTCCCTGACGCATTCATTTCGTCTATTTTTTTCAACAAACTTTCATCCGCAAATGGTCCTTTTTTCAGTGAACGACCCATAATTAACCTCCCTATTTAATTGCTCTGCCGTCGCGTCTTCTTACGATCAGCTTATTCGATTGTTTTTTCTTCTTTCTGGTCTTTAAGCCCAGCGCCGGTTTACCCCATGGTGTACATGGTCCCGGACGTCCAACCGGAGCTTTGCCTTCACCACCGCCGTGCGGATGGTCATTCGGGTTCATAACGGAACCGCGTACCGTAGGACGGATGCCCATATGGCGCTTACGGCCTGCTTTACCGATATTAATAAGGTTATAGTCGCCATTTCCAACAACACCGACCGTTGCTCTGCAAAGAATCGGTACCATTCTCATTTCACCGGACGGCAATCTCAAGGTTGCGTATTTGCCTTCTTTTGCCATCAGCTGCGCGCTGATACCTGCGGAACGGACTAACTGGCCGCCTTTTCCAGGATACAGCTCTACGTTGTGTACCTGAGTACCTACCGGAATGTTTTCCAGAGGCAGGCAGTTGCCTACGCGGATTTCTGCTTCCGGCCCGTTCATAACTTTCATGCCGTCTGTCAGCCCTGCCGGTGCAAGGATATATGATTTCTCACCGTCGGCATAACAGATCAGCGCAATATTTGCCGTTCTGTTCGGATCGTATTCGATACCGATTACCGTAGCCGGAATACCGTCTTTCTTTCTCTTGAAATCAATAATCCTGTATTTCCGTCTGTTTCCGCCGCCGCGGTGTCTTACTGTTATTTTTCCCTGGTTGTTCCTGCCAGAATTCTTCTTCTTTACTGCCAGTAATGATTTTTCCGGAGTGTGTTTGGTAATCTCGGAGAAATCAGAACCTGTCATATTTCTTCTGGAAGGTGTATATGGGTTATATGTTTTGATTCCCATAATGAATCTCCTTTCAAATCCTGATGTTTTATTATCGCACTTTTCCTGTGCATATTTTTACAGACAGTCCGCCTGCCGGCCATCCGGCCTATAACCCGGCGAAAATCTCAATATCTTTGCTGTCCTGCGTCAGTTTAACGATCGCTTTTTTCCTTTTCGCCGTATATCCGATCTTCATGCCGCGTCTTTTCTTTTTGCCAGGAATGTTCATGGTATTTACTTTCTCAACCTTTGTTCCTTCAAACATTCTTTCCACGGCTTCTTTTATCATCGCTTTATTTGCTTCCGGGTGTACATAAAAAGTATATTTTTTCTCACCCATAAGCCCCATGCTCTTTTCTGTTACTACAGGTTTGAGGATAACGTCATAATATTGTACGTTTGCCATTATGCATACACCTCCTCGATTTTTGCAACTGCGTCTTTTGTAACGACAACCGTATTGTATTTCAGGATGTCGTACACGTTAATGGTATTCGTAAGGGAAGTTTTTACATCCGGAATGTTTTTCGCGGACATGACAACCTTTTCGTCACTCTCGCCAATCACGATCAGCGCTTTGTTAACTTTCAGGTTGTTTAAAACCTCTACACATTTCTTCGTTTTGATTTCGTCAAATTTCAGTTCGTCCAAAACGATAAATTTATTTTCCTGAACTCTGGAAGTCAAGGCGGATTTTAATGCCGCTCTTTTTTCTTTTTTATTCATTTTAATTGAATAATCTCTCGGTGTCGGTGCAAATACCACTCCGCCGCCTGTCCATTGCGGAGCGCGGATAGAACCCTGCCTTGCATGGCCGGTGCCTTTCTGCCTCCACGGTTTTCTGCCGCCTCCGCGGACTTCGCCGCGCGTTTTGGCTTTCTGTGTTCCCTGACGTTTATTTGCAAGCTGCTGGACTACAGCCATATGAACCAGATGTTCGTTCACTTCGACTCCGAAGATGGCATCGTTTAATTCCATACTGCCGACTTCTTTGCCTTCCATATTGTAAACAGCTACGTTAGCCATATCTAAAATTCCTCCTTTCCTGAAGCACTAAATGCTCTTTACAGCCTCCCTGATTGTCACCAGTGATTTCTTCGGTCCCGGTACGGAGCCTTTCACCAGAAGCAAGTTGTTTTCCGCATCTACTCTTACGATCTCAAGATTCTGGACCGTTACCTGCACATGTCCCATACGTCCCGGCATCCCTTTTCCTTTAAAGACTTTACTCGGACTGGAACAAGCGCCGTTAGAACCCTGATGGCGATGAAATTTGGAACCATGGGTCATAGGGCCTCTGTGCTGTCCGTGTCTTTTGATCGCGCCCTGGAAACCTTTTCCTTTTGAAATCGCGGTAGCATCTATCTTATCGCCCTCTGCGAAAACATCCACTTTGATTTCATCAGCCAGATTGTATTCTTCTGCGTTATCGAATTTAAATTCTTTTACAAAACGTTTGGAAGATACGCCTGCTTTTTCAAAATGGCCTTTCAGCGGTTTGTTCACGCCGTGCCTGTTTCTGATCTCTTTTTTGCCGTTGGCGTCTTTGTTCACAATTTTTTCTTTCTTGTCAACAAAACCAACCTGCACTGCACTGTATCCGTCGTTTTCAACCGTTTTCACCTGCGTCACCACACAAGGGCCGGCCTGTAATACAGTTACCGGAGTAAGCACTCCGTCTGTGTTGAAGATTTGAGTCATTCCGACTTTTGTAGCTAATATCGCTTTCTTCATTTTCTTAACCTCCTGTTTTTCTACAGCGGAACGTTTCCTTATTTGCCGGCGAAGCCGGATAAGTCCACGCTCATCCTAGAGGGAGTTTATGCTCATTCCTTCAGGATTTTTGCCTTTTAATTATTTCTTGTTTTTCATTTTGATATCAATGTACACGCCCGCCGGCATTTCCAGCCTTGATAATGCATCTACCGTTTTCTGAGTCGGTGTGATGATATCAATCAGCCTTTTATGCGTTCTCTGCTCAAACTGTTCCCTGGAGTCTTTGTACTTGTGTACCGCCCTGAGGATTGTGATCACTTCCTTTTTGGTTGGAAGAGGTACTGGTCCGCTCACCTGTGATCCGTTTTTCTTAACAGTTTCGATGATTTTTTTAGCAGATGCATCAATCAGCTGATGATCGTAAGCCTTTAATGTAATTCTCATTACCTGACTTGCCATAAAAAAAGTCGCCTCCTTTTCGCACTTCATTTCAGTACGACAAGCGGTGACTGTACACATTTCCGTGTGTGTCATTATCCCGAACACACTCGCTTCTACGTTCTTCTCTTTGTAGATTCAATTCTGTACAGTGACTTGTCGCCAGTTTCCTAACTTGACATTCGCTCCACGGAAAACCTGCTATTATATAGAAATAAGCAGCAACCTCACGCTTCACAGCTATCATGCCACAGCAAATAGAAGTATACCTGATATTTCCATGCTTTGCAAGTATTTTTTCTGATTTTTTCTGATTTTTTAATTTTTGTTATTTTTATCTGATATTCACAATATTTCCTGCCCACTTTTAGTTGATATGTATAATATTCAGTAGCCTTTTTTAGTAAAAAGTCATATTTCCCATCACAGTACCGCTGATCCCGGCTGCCGCCGCGCTGGCATTGGTTCGGAAATACAGAAAATTGTTTGTCGTAGTGCCTCCAATCACCGTTTGCGCCGCCCTGACGCAGTCCCCGTAGCTGCCGTCTTTCCCGTTTGCCAGATAATAGGCAAACGAACCGCTGGCTACCGGCGAAAACTGATGCGCCTGATAGATCACTCCGGATATCGTATTCGGGAAATAACTGCTCTTGACCCGGTTTGACACTACGCTGGCTACCGCCAGTTTTACATCGTAAGATTCTCCGCGGGCTTCGCAGTAAATCAACGTTGCCAGCAAAGTTTCGTCGCTGCCGGACGCCGTGATCGGCGCGTCCTCCTGTGCGTTCGTTTCTTCCTCCTGCTGCCTGATTTCCGCCAGACGCGCCGCTTCCTCCGCTGCATACTGCGCCTCCAGCGCTTTCTGCGATTCTTCCATCTGTGCGATCTTCCCGGCAATTTCATCCGCCTGCGCCTGGTTCTGCGCAATCTGAACTCCCGCGGCATCCAGATCATCTTTCGTCTGCGCGATCAGATTTTCCATCTCGTTCTGCCGGTCACTGTAATCTTTTTGCAGCGCGGTCAGACGGTTCTCTTCTTCTTCCAGCTGCTGTTCTTTCAGCGCCAGCTCGTCTACTGCCTGGGAAACCTGTTCCCTGGCTGTCTTATAAGCTTCCAGCTGGTTCCTGTCGTATTCGTTGATCTTCTGTATGTACTGGACACGGTTTAAAAACTCCGCAAAACTGTCGGCTTCCAACAGCGCGGAAATCCAGCTCTGCTGTCCTTTTTCGTAGATAAAACGAATCCTCTCCCGCATCTGTTCGTCCTGGACCTGAATCCTCTTTTTTGCCTCTTCCAGCTCTGCCTTTGCCTGTTCCAGTTCCCCTTCTACGGTTTCCAAATTTTGTTCCGTCTGCGCAATTTCTCCCTGTACTTTTTCCAGGGAATTTCCCAGTTCCTGCAATTTCCCGTTATATTCTTTAATCTTCTGCTCATACGCGCCGGCCTGCCGTTGGATATCGGAAATTTCCTGCTCTTTCTCCTCCTGCTGTCTTTGCAGTTCCTGAATATCGTTGCCGATCTGGTTGATCTGTCCCTTAGTATCCGCGCACATATGTGTTTGTCCCGGCAATAGCAGGAGCGCTATAGCCATTATGGTTCCCAATAATTTCTTCCCGAAAACTCCTTTCATCTTTCGTTCTCTCCCGTTTTTAAAATCTTAATGTATTGCACCGTTTATTTTCCATTAAATACTGCTGCTGCCAAACATATCAGCTATTTCATATTTGGCGTATCAGCTGTTTTTTGGCCAGTTCCACGTATTCTTCCGCGCTTTCCAGATTTCCGGCCGCCTCCTTTTTTGTCAATGTCCGAATAATTCTTGCCGGGTTTCCAAACGCAAGGGTGTTTTCCGGTATTTCCATCCCCTGCGTAATTAACGCGCCGGCGCCGACAATTGCATTTTTTCCGATTACCGCCCCGTTTAACACGATCGCCCCCATGCCAATCAATGCTCCGTCCTTTACCGTACACCCGTGCAGAATTGCATTATGCCCGACCGTCACGTCATTGCCTACCCAAACCGGAAAATTTTCATCCGTATGTACGACGCAGCCATCCTGTATATTGCTCCTCTTCCCGATATGGATGATCTCATGGTCGCCCCGCAAAACTGCCTGATACCATACGCTGCTGCACTCTTCCAGTTCTACTTCTCCGATGATATCTGCACTGGGAGCGATATATCTTTCTTTATTCATTTCAATCCTCCTCATTTTTCTTTTCAGATAGTTCCATCGCTGTATCTTTGCTTTTCTTTTATCTCTATTCCTCCTGCATTTTTAAATTAAGTAATTGTATGTCCATATTTTAACACAAACTCAAACAGATTGTATATACAGACGGTACTGCTGAATCTATATAAAAGTGAGAAATCGGAAATATGTGTGTAGTTAAATTATAAATAGGTTATCGGAAAATACCGATTTTTAGTCCTCTTATCAAAACATAAGAATCTTCCGTAAAATTCAGTGTTTTTCAACACATGAAATTTTTATGGAAGATTCTTATGTTTATTGTGTTAATAATAATTCAGGAATTCCAATGCTGCTGATGAACAATATAATATCTGCATTACATAAAATATTTTTTTACTTCATTCCAAATATCCTCTGCAATTTCATCCTGCGATTTATTGCCATCAATCATAATATAATTCTCTTCATCCTTTAATTTTTCAAATGCTTCCAAATACTTTTCTCTTACTTGTATCAATCTTGACTTTTTTTCAAACAATTCCTGCTGAAATCTGTTTTTTGTAATTCTTTCCATAGCAGTGTCCGGATCCGTATCAATAAAAACAGTAATGGTCGGCCGTAATATTTCCTTGCTTTGCGCGTTTGCCTGAATTACCCATTCCATCGACATATCAATGCTATGATACGCATAAGAAGAAAAATAATATCTGTCGGTAATTACCGTTGTTCCCTCCTGTACTTTGGCCAGAATCCCGTTTACATCATTCAATAAATGATCCAGCCTGTCAGCAACAAACAGACCTGCGATTACTCTGTTATCCGTTTTGATCCGTCCGGTCATGATCTGATGAATCAATGAACCAATCGGCGAATCCGTCGGCTCCATTGTCGTATAGCAATATATCCCAAGATCTTTTAATTTATTTGACAATAACTGAATCTGAGTACTTTTTCCGCTTCCGTCGATTCCCTCAAAGGCAATAAACTTTCCGCTTTCCGCTTTCCGGCTCTTTTGTTCGCTTATTTTCATATGTTCAGATACCTTTCGTGTTTTTGTATATAGTAACAATTTTTCTGCTAAATATCCACTCCTTAAATAATATTTTAACATATTATAAATTCTTTCTGTAGTTTTCCCACCTTACCTGCCCCCTTTGTCGTCCTTTTCTTTTTTCCATGCCGCATATGCGGAATACAGAAATACGCCTGCTAATATCAGGCAAAGCCCCATCATCGGGAAATTACCGGATCCCCCGCATACAATGGCTGCAACCAGCCAGAGCAGGCCCAAACTTCCCCGAATACAAATATGACGCATAATTTTCACCTCCTTCATTGCTTACGGTTCGTAATTTATATAGAGAATATGTTTCGTCATCTTTTATGTTCGAATGATCAGCAGCACATGGAGGATAAATACATTTTCCTGTGTTTCTATACTCATGGCGCCGCAATATTTCTCTGCCACCGCATTTACATTCGACAGGCCTGTCCCTTTTTTGAACGTTCTGTTTCCATGAAAGCTGTTCTTGATTTCCATCATAAGGAAATCCCCCTGAATCCGCCCGGACACATAGATATATTTTTCTATACCCGCGCCCAGGCTTTTTACTGCCTGGATTGCATTATCCAGCGCATTTGACAGGACAATGCAAATATCAATGTCCCGCAGGCTGCATGGGTATGGCAGAAAAAGGGAACAACCCACATCGATCCCCATACTTTTTGCAATCCCCAGTTTGTTTCCCACCAGAATATCCACGACCGGGTTATTAGTGCTGCAGGGGAATGACATTTTTTCTGCCAAATCGTCCATATCCTCCATATAGCTTACCGCCTCCTCCAGTTTCCCGCCCCGCAGGAGGTTTTTAACCACTGCGATGTGGTTTCTGATGTCATGGCGGAAAGACTTTGTCCTGTCATAACGGGTTTTCGCTTCCTCCACATATTGACTCAGGGAACGTTCCTGCTGCTCCAGCAGTGTAATTTTAGTTCTGAGATGGAAATTCTGCTGCAGTTTTTTATAAGAAAACAGGATGCAGAACAAACTGGCAAGCCCCAGAAAATACATGGCCAGCATCTGCCCATGACTGAAAAAGTGTCCCGCAGGCCCTTTGTCCGCCAGGATCTCAAACTGGAAGTCAAATTCAATCGCATTGATATAGTTACTCATAATAAATATCATCAGGATCGGAACAAAAATCAGAAACATCTGCTGCATACCCATTGTGGAATCAGGAGCATCCGCAGGGCACAAGGCATCCATGGAAAAATAGCGGTATACCATATAATAACAAACCCCACTGAACAGAAAAGAAGCCGCCTCGCAGATCAGCATGGCCGCAATATTGCCTGGCTCATGGAAAAAAGCAGGCATCCATGGGTAGGAAAGGCTCATCAGCGAGTTTACAATTCCGCTGCAGAGCAGCATGATTTCCGTTGTCAGAATCGCATACAAAAAGGAAGCCTTAAAATTTGCATGGCAGACAAAACCTCCGCATGCCGAAATTAATAAGACAAACACCACAAAGCCAACAATCGTGCCGACCGGAATAAACTCGTTAACAATCACTGCACCTACTGCATACAGGAAATAAAAAGGAAGCCATATTTTCTTTTTCAGGATTTTTGCCAGAAAAAAAATCTGGAAAGACGTTTCGAGCACGCCCATTATATATACATTAAAAAAATCTAAATACTCATCCACGTTACCTGCCCCCATATGTAAAATCTTTTACATATTTTTCATATACTGCAGAACAACACCGGAAAACTCTCTGTTCCGCAGCCGTGATACGGGAACCTCTTTGCCATTGTCCATATAGGCAGTCCCGTTTTTATAGCCTTTTAAATGCTTCAGATTAATGAGATAACTCCTGTGGCACCGGAAAAAATGGTGGTCCAGCTTCTCTTCCAGATGTTCGATCCGTTCATAATAATCAACAACCTCGCCGGAAACCAGATTCAGATATATTTTCCGGTCTATAATTTCACAGAAAACAATCTCATCCTTTGGGATGATGCGCCCCTCATATCCTTTCTGCACCAGCAGGCTGTCTTCACCAGCGTTTTGCATGGAAACGTAAAGGCGCTCCATGGTCTTCTCAAACTGTTTTTCATCCACCGGCTTGACCAGATAGTCGTAAGCTTGAACCTCAAAAGACGAAAACACCATCTCTTTCAATACTGTGATAAAGATCAGGAATCCCCGGAACTTAGAAGCCCTGAGCTTCCTTGCCGCTTCCATGCCGTCCATACCTTTCATCTGGATATCCAGAAACAGGATGTCGATTTGCCCGTTATAGTTTAACAGCTCTTCGCCGCTGGTAAATGTCCGAAGATGAATCTCCCTGTTCTTTTTACGAAAAAAATCGGAGGCCATTGTCCTTATATGATCGGACATATGTTTTTCATCATCACAGATTGCAATATAAATCAATGCGCCACCTCCTCGTCATTATATTGTCAGCGTCAAAAGATAAACTTTTGCCGCTGTCCTAAACAGACGTTTCATTATAGTCCGCCAAAAACATTGAAACAATTTAATTGCTGTGAAATGCTTATCTGCTGCCGCGAAATGCCGGATAAAATACTATCAATCATTATACTCCTTTTTTGGTGGAAGAAGAATGGCAGCTTTTCCCTTTTTTATTGTATATTCTCCTATTATGCCGACTTTTTCATGAATTTGCCAAAAGCCGTCCTGCCATTTCAAATCTTCTTTATTGACGGCAGCTTCTTACACTGTATATAATAGACAAAGATACCCGCCCAATACAAAAAAATAATTACTTACTAATAAAGAGAAAGAGGACATATCTATGTGGATTGCCGACAACTGGAACGATTACGAACTGCTGGACTGCTCCGGCGGAGAAAAGCTGGAACGCTGGGGGGATTATATCCTCGTGCGCCCGGATCCGCAGGTCATCTGGGATACCGAAAGAAAACTGCCGGGATGGAAACATCCGAACGCCCACTACCACCGCAGCAAAAAAGGCGGCGGGGAATGGGAGTTTTTTGATCTACCGGAACAATGGGAGATCCGGTACGGGGAACTTACTTTCCATCTGAAACCGTTTCGTTTTAAACATACCGGCGTATTTCCGGAACAGGCCGTCAACTGGAACTGGTGCCGGGATCTGATCAAAAACGCCGGACGCCAGATTAAAGTACTGAATCTGTTCGCCTATACCGGAGGCGCCACTTTAGCCGCCGCGGCTGCCGGCGCGCAGGTCACGCATGTGGACGCCGCCAAAGGTATGGTCGCGTGGGCCAAAGAGAACGCGGTTTCTTCCGGCCTCGGGGAAGCGCCGATCCGCTGGCTCGTCGACGACTGCGTCAAATTCGCGGAACGCGAAATCCGCAGAGGAAACAAATATGACGCGATTATTATGGATCCGCCTTCTTACGGGCGCGGCCCGAAAGGGGAAACCTGGAAAATCGAAACTTCCATTCATCCTTTTTTACGCCTCTGCACACAGCTATTATCCGAAGAACCGCTGTTTTTCCTGATCAATTCCTATACAACGGGACTTGCCCCTGCGGTTTTAAGTTATATGCTGGGAACGGAACTGAAAAAATTTGGCGGATATATCCGTGCGGAAGAAATCGGGCTTCCGGTTTCCTCAAACGGCCTGATTCTGCCTTGCGGCGCATCCGGGAAATGGTGCCGGGAAAGGATGATTTTACAATGAAAACAAAAACAGATTTAAAACAAAAACTTAAACAAATCGACCATAAAAGCTATAAACTATACAAAGATTTAAAAGGTGTCTATCAAATGGACCGCTTTTTGCTTGCTATCGACCACGTACAGGGCGATCCGTTCGCCACGCCATCCAGAGTAAGGGTGATCGTTGATAATGAAACTAATTTTCCGGCGCACCTTTTCGACAAACGCGTAAAGAAAATCGCCCTGGAAGATTATCTGCTGCGCGGCGTCCATCAGTTCCTGCGTTCTTCCTCCGGAAAATCCGGCGGACGCACCGGTTCCGGTAAAAGCGGCCTGATTACGATCTGCCCTGTGGGACAGGAAGTCCTGGAACGGACGGCTGTCCTGATCGGCAAAAAGCAAATCGAAGTCCGTATGGAAATCGGATTCCCGGCCTTTGGCAGAACGATCGCTTCCGCCGGCCTGGAACAGATCTTTTTTGAAAAGCTGCCCCGCCTGGTACAGCAGGTATTTTCCTACGAGGCGCAGCAGCACGCAAAAATCAAAAAAGTTCTTGCGCTTGCCGAAGACCAGCATGCAATCCGCACGGAACTGGAACACCGGAATCTGGTCGCTTTTGTTGCCGACGACAGCATCCTGCCCCGCGAATCCGGCGTATCCGCACGCCCGTTAAAAAACGCCGTTCCGTTCCATTCCCCGGAAAGCATGGCGGTTACTTTGACGCTCCCTCACTCCGGAGAAATGCGCGGAATGGGAATCCCAAAAGGCGTGACTTTGATTGCCGGAGGCGGCTACCACGGCAAATCCACATTATTGAAAGCGCTAGTATCCGGCGTTTACAATCACATTGCGGGCGACGGACGGGAATATGTCGTCACTATTGACGACGCCGTAAAAATTCGCGCCGAAGAGGGGCGATGCATCCACGGCGAGGATATTTCCCTGTTCATTAATCATCTTCCGTCCCGCACGGATACCACCTGTTTTGTCACCGAAAACGCCAGCGGAAGCACGTCTCAGGCAGCCAATACCGTGGAAGCATTATCGCTGGGCAGCCGGCTGCTTTTAATTGATGAAGATACTTCGGCGACCAATTTCATGGTAAGGGATGAAAAAATGGCGCGGCTTGTTCCTGCCTCTTCCGAACCGATCACGCCGTTTATCCAGTGCATCCAGAGCCTGTCCGCCGACTGCGGCGTTTCTTCCATCCTTGTGGTCGGCAGTTCCGGCGAATACCTGTCCGTCGCAGACCGGGTCGTCCAGATGGATTGTTATGAAGCCAAAGACGTCAGCGCGCGCGCACGGGAACTGGCTTCCCCGTATCAGGGGATTTCTGTGAAACTATCACCGTTCATCAAAAAGCAGGTGCGCGGCATGCAAATCGAAAAGGTAAAAGCCCAGGGGGAAGACAGCGTTTTGCTGGATAAGGAACGCATTGATTTAAGATATTTCGACCAGCTCACAGATTCCGGACAAACAGCGGCACTCGCCTATCTGATGCAGTATGCGTTAGAACACTTTACCGAGAAAAGCGGCAGCCGCCGGACAGCACTTGATATCGCCGATCTGCTTTACAAAAAAATAGAACAGGACGGCTTCTTAAGCGTTATCCCGTCCTATTACGGTACCGGCGCGCCTGTACTGCCGCGGAAAGCGGAATTTCTGTTTTGTATGCTCCGCTACCGTAAACTGTAACAGCTTCATCTAAAAAAGCGGCATACCGCTACACATGGTATGCCACTTTTTTCTCTATCGTTTCAAAAATCAGTTTATCAATCAGAATACCGACCACTACAATAATGACCATCACCAGCATGACCTGGTTGATATCCGCCATATCGCGCCCGGTCATCAACGTCTGTCCCAATCCGACGCAGGTTGTCATGACTTCTCCGGACATCAACGCTCTCCACGCAAACGACCACCCCTGCTTCAGGCCGCTGATCAACGCCGGAATACAGGCCGGAAAAATCACTTTTCGGTACAACTGTCCTTTTGTCGCCCCCATTGTCAGCGCCACTTTTTTATAAATAGATGGAACCCCGCCTATCGCCGCGTCTATGGATATGGAAATTCCAAAAGCGGAACCCATCACTACTACAAAAATAATCGCCTGCGGTTTTAGTCCAAACCATAAAATAGAAAACGGAACCCAGCAAATACTTGGCAGGGTCTGAATCCCCAATATTAGCGGTTTTAAATACAATTTACACAGTTTCACCTGATTGATCAGCAGGCCGAGTCCCGTTCCGATTGCAATCGCGATTGCATATCCGGCCACACCGCGGAGCAGGCTGAATCCGATGGCTTTAAATATAGAGCCGCCCGCGCACAAAAAGATCATACTCTGCGCTACGCCGCCCGGAGACGGCATCGTGTAAGATTTCCAGATATTCAGGCCGTTTACCCCTATCATATATACGATCTGCCAGACGGCAATGACGATCACAGCGCAAAGAACCGCACCGGCTATCCGTTTTGCTTTCCTGTTTTCCTGCATGTGTCAGCCCTCCCTTTCCGCTGTGTTTTTATCGCGCTTCGCTTCCAGTTCCATGCGGTCCGCCAGTATTTCGTCGTCTGTTTTCCTCGCGGAACGGATCTCGTCTAAAATCTGCTGACGCAATTGTACCAGCTTCAGATCCGACACTTTTCTCGGGCGCGGCAGTTCCACCGGCACGATTCGCTTGATCCGACCGCCTTTTTCCGATAATACCACGACACGGTCCGCCAGATAAATTGCTTCTTCCACGCTGTGCGTGATAAAAAGTATCGTCTTTTTCGTCTGCAGCCAGATTTTCTGCAGTTCTTCCCGCATCATATTGGCGGTCTGCTTATCCAGTGCGGAAAACGGTTCGTCCATGAGCAGCATTTTGGAATCCAGTGTCAGGGCACGGGCCAGGGCGACACGCTGCCGCATACCGCCCGATAATTCATGAATCCTGTAATTTATGTACTTTTCCAACTGTACCATCTCCAGATAGTACATGGCTTTTTCCGTTTGCAGTTTTTCATTTGCTCCTGCCAGCTTCATGCCGAACTTTACATTATCAATCACGTTCAGCCACGGAAATAGGGCGTGTTCCTGAAACATAACCGTGCGGTCCGTTCCCGGTGCCGTCACTTTCTCCCCTTCCAGCAGAATCTCGCCTTCTGTCGGCTGATCCAGGCCGGCCACCAGGTTGAGAAGCGTACTTTTCCCACAACCGGACTGCCCTACAATGCATACAAATTCTCCGTCTTCAATCGTCAGACTCACATCTTTTAACGTATATTCGTCACTGTTATGAAATTTTTTCCCCAAATGTTTTATTTCCAGCGCCACGGTAGTTCTCTCCTTTTATTGATACCACAAATTTTCACCCGGAAGTTCCGGAATAAATTTCTGTTCCAAGCAAATAGCAGAAAACCCGCTTAAGGCTTCCTCATTTATATTTTCCGTAAAATCCATTCTCTGAAACGCGCCGTCCAGAACGCTTTCACTCAGATTCTTCCCGGTATCCGCATTGATCTGCGCATTTACAATCCTTGATGCTTCTTCCACATGATCATTTAAATATACCGTCGCCTCTTTATGCTTTTCCAGAAATGTCTGCACAATATCCGGGTGTTCTTCATAAAATTCCTGCCGGACGACCACCACGGCAACCGGATAATCGCCGCCCATATATATTTCCGTTTCATCCAGTACGAGTTTGGCGCCTTTTTCGATCAGCGTCGTCCCCCACGGTTCCGGCACCAGCGCCGCATCAATGTGCCCCATCCGCATCATGTTTTCCACATCCGCATTTGACACCGCCGTCACGGTCACGTTTCCGCCGTTTCCAACCGGAGCCAGTCTGCACTCCGTCAACAGGTTCAGCAGGCACAAATGCTGTGTATTCGCAATCTGCGGAATCGCTACCACCTTGCCCGCCAGATCTTCCACGCTTTCTATATCGCTTCCCGCCGAGCGGACCAATACCGCGCCCGCCTGGCTCGCGCCCGTTAACAGTCGTATATCCCCTTTGGAACGGACGTTAGCATTAATGCCCGGCACCGGCCCGATATACCCGATGTCAATCTCTCCTGCAAACAAAGCTTCTACTTCTGCCGGTCCCGCATTAAATGACACCCAATTCACGTCAGCCTCATCCTCAAATGCAGCCTCCAGCGTTCCCTGTGATTTCATAAGCAGGGCCTGGGCATGCGTTACATTATTAAAATATCCGACTGTTATTTCCAGATCCTGGTCCCGGCTGTTACAACCGCCCGTTCCCAATATCACCAACAGGCACAATACTGCACTTATGAACAGATATCTTTTGCTTTTCATATCCGATAGGTAATCCTTTCACAAATGAATATTCCATATTATAACAGCAATTACATTAAAATTCTATTAGAAAACGAGAAATAACGCCATTACAGGCAAAAATGTGTTACTTTTCATGATTTCATAGGTACGCTGAAAAGTAACAAAAATATTGACGGGACTTTCTCCGTGAAAAGTCCCGCCCATAATTTTACACAATATCAATAGATTTTATTTTTCGGGTAAAGATACTGACAAGCACCAGATTCAAAACGATCAGTCCGGCCACAATCACTGCCAGCAGCCACCAACGGAAAAACCACTGCATCACAACTGAAAGCGTGATCGCCGCCCCTGCATAAATGAAGAGCATAATTAAATATACCGCTCTGCTGCCGCTTCTGTTCTTTGCTTTTTTATTATTATTAAATGACCAGATACTCGGGCTGGTCAAATAAATCGCTGCCGCAATCCTTGGTTTTTCCATCATGGCGTCTGCCAGCATATGGTTATTCACGGTCCAGCCAAATAAAAACAGCAATACGATATTAAGTACCAGCGACATTTCCGGCGACACCTGTTCGTTTTCTCCCATTACGCCTATAATGCCGCTCTGCCCGGTCATTATGCCGCCCAGCATACTAAGCGCGGAAAAACCAACCGCCAGTATTGCGCTGCGTACGACTCCCAGCGTCAAACCTTGTTTTTTGAATATGCTTCGCGAAAAACCCATAGCAAAATATCGATCCATTTTTGCTTTGCTGGCACAATATGCGCTTGTAATAAACACGCCAAAAATAGCAATATATGTGTAAAAGAAATAATTGCCACCGTCATTCCCGCTTCCCGCGATTCCGATCGCACCAAAAACCAACGCAATTATAACAATATATATAAACATACTGACCGTATATCTGATATCCTCTTTTAACGCTTCTTTGATTACCGCATTCATAATATTCTCCTTCCTTAATCTTCACTCAAATCTTTCTTTAAAAACAACTTCCTGTAAACAACGTACATCACCAGCCAGGCCAAGAGCAGCAAGATACAGCACACGGCCGGCTGCCGGAACATCTGAGGCAGCCTGAAAACAAACGGAGATAAGGCGGAAAGGCCGATCCACAATGCCATCGTTCCAAAATAGATCAGTATCACTTTTCCGGACAAAGCCATCAAATAATAAAAAGTTATGAAAATCATGATGATAAGGACTGCACTGATCCAAAAATATGTTTTCGGTATCGCTATGAGGCTGTGCTGCATTTTAAAAACAAACTCTACGCCTCCCGTCAGTAAGCTTCCGCAGGCAATCCCGGATACAAGGATATAAAACAGGCGCCGATACAGCCACCTCCTCCGGGTTACACACATTTGCCGCTCCCTCTGCTCGATCCCGTCCAATACCCTGATCCTGAGAAAAAGCAGGATCGCCAGAATAATATATATAATGAAACAAACTATTTCCATCATTTCTCACCTCTAAACAGTTAAAGCCAAAAACAGTTCCTGCAATGTCAGGCTGTCTACTTCCAATCCCTCCGCCTGCATTTTTTCCCGCTCACTATCGCTGATCTCCCCATATACGGAAGCCTCTCCAACGCTTCCGATATACTTCCTGCTTAATACCTTTCCGATATCCAACGCATCTATGATTTCCCGCGCCCCCGATATTTTCCAGGATTTCTGATGCACGTCTTCCACGCTTTCATCTATCAGGATTTTTCCTTTATCAATAATTACCACATCCGTAAACATCTGGCTCATTTCTTCAATCAAATGCGTGGAAATCACGAATGTACGCGGATTTGTTTCCCACTCTGCCGCTAGAATGTCATAAAACTGCGCCCGGGCTACCGGATCCATACCTGCATAGATTTCATCGAACATTACAATCGGGCAGCGGCTTGCCATGCCGATGACCAGGCTGACCGCCGTCTGCTGGCCTTTGGAAAGACTGCCAAGTTTCGCTTCTACATCCAATTGATACAGTTTGCATAAATGGTCTTTAAAACCTTCATCCCAGTTTTCATAAAACCGTTTTGCAATTTTAAAAATTTTTGAAACTTTGTATCCGTCGTAACCCAGCAGGTTTTCTGTCATAAAACACAGTTTTTTCAGCACTTTCTCATTTTCATAGGCGCTTTCACCGTTAATTTTGATCGTTCCCTCATTCGGCAGAAACTGCGTTGCAATCAGCTTTAACAATGTCGTCTTCCCTGCGCCGTTCCGCCCCAGCAGTGCATAAATTTTATTTTCTTCAAAACTTAAGTTCAAATCTTCAAACACTGTTTTTTTTCCAAATCTTTTATTTACCCGTTCACATTCTATCACTTTCATTTTAATTGTCCTCCTGTTCCTCTATCATCACAATCAATTCCTGTCTGGTAATTCCCAGACCGTCCGCTTCCAGCAAAAACTTTTTTAATGTTTCTTCCAGGAAAGTCTGCCTTGCGGCATCTTTTAATTTTTCATGCGCTCCCGCTTTTACAAACATGCCGATTCCCCTTTTCTTATACAGGATTCCCTCTTCCACCAGCAGATTAAATCCTTTTCCGACAGTCGCCGGGTTAATCCGATATGCCGATGCAAACTGGTTCGTTGACGGAATCTGCTCTTCCTCTTTTAAATTCCCTTTTTGTATCTCCTCTTTTACCCACGCAGCAATCTGCATAAAAATTGGCGTTACCGACGATTCATCAATTTTCATAGTTATTGCTTTTACCCCCCCCCTTTGTTTCTTGACTGGTTAATCAGTTGAATAACTAACCTGTTAACATCATAATACTACGCACCGATATAATTGTCAAGCAGATTTTTGAATAGATTTTTGAACATAAAACAAGGCAGGCCTAATAGAACTAATTCGTCCTATACGCCTGCCTTGTTTTACCTGCATTATAAACGTACTAACCGTTTGCGTGCAAACCTGCCCGTCTGTGTAATAATTTTAAACCGCTTCTGGCTCATGCCTGCCAGAATAAAGAACATGATACTTAAACCATACATGACCATAAACGCATCTACGGCAATCCCCCGTATCACTACCGGCACTCCGTCATAAAACGCACCCATAAATACTAACGGCACAATCCCGATTACCAAAAGAGTCACGGCGATCATAATGCGGAATACAAACTGCCTTTGCTGCTGGACATGTTTTTCATTGATAAATACCCCTGCGTCATACGCCGTTACAAACCGTTCGTTTTCCAGATAACGATACGGCCTGCGGCTAAACGAACTGTAAATAATCAGGCACAGTCCCAATGCGATCAGAACAAGCAAAAACGGGACTCCCAGGCATACGATAAACGCCGGAGAAACAATCGGGCTGATATCGTTATACCATGTCGAGCGGCTGTTCAGCAGTCCCAAAAAGATGAGCATGACCGGAGAAATATACAGTAAAAATATTCCCAGCCCCAAATGATAATCTGCCTTTTCATAAGTATTCAGAAAATTTTCGGCTTCTTTTTTCTCCATAAAATGTTCTCTGTAACTTTTTCTGCCGTTGACGCTGATTCCTAATTCCGAAGCAAGTTCGTCAATATTGCCAAATTCTTCGATTACCGTACCGATTGCTTCGTTTTCGCTTTTTCCCTGGTCTTTCAATTCATGATACCGGTCTTCCGCTATTCCAAGCAGTTCTTCTTTGGCTCTTTTCACTTCGCCATTCACCGGTAACGCCATAAATAAATGTTCAAAGTAACTCTTTATTGTATCCATCCGTTTCCTCCTCCTTATCTATAAACTTTTCGATCACTTCTTTTGTCAGCTTCCATTCCCGGCACTTTTCGTAATAATACTGGCGCCCCGCCGGCGTGATTTGATAATACGTGCGTTTTCTCCCGCTCGTTTCATCACCGGAATAGGATTCTACAAATCCGTTTTTTTCTAATCTGGTAAACGCCGAATAAAGGGTTGTTTCTTTAATAACATACTTTTCTTCCGACTTTTCCCGTATTGTCTTCGATATTTCATAGCCATACGACGGTTTTCCCTGCAACAGATGCAATATGATCGTATCGTTGTATCCCCGTATGACGTCGCTGCTGATTCCTGGCATACTTTCTCCTTTCCACATTTTATGTTTCTATTTTCTTTCCATTTTACCACGCTACATCGAAATCGATCTCTGCATCCCCGGTGTCGGTACGCAAATTGATCTGCCGGTCCGAACCGTTATCGATTTCCGCCCATCCGCGTTCACTCCCCCTTTCCATGTTAAGACGTCCCGTATCGGACTCGAAAACAATATTATAATCATTTTTCGTCCCTTCTAACGCAAGTTTGATCTCGCCGGTATCCGTTTCCAGATCCATGCGCTCGATATTACTTACCTGCAATTGGATATCTCCGGTATTGTTATTTCCGATTACCGTTTTTCCGGTACACGCAAGCGCCTCAATCAGTCCATTATCATTTTCAAAATCGGCTTTTGTAAACGCCGTCTTCTTCAAATTGATATCTCCGGTATCACATTCCATCCAAAGCGTATCTGTCCGGGAATCTTCCACCAAAATATCCCCGGTATCATTTGCTAAATCCAGGTCGTTAAACTCACTGCCCGTAATCTTCATGTTTCCGGTATCGTTTTCAAATTTTCCATCGCTAAAAACACCGTTTGCTATTTCCACTTCGCCGGTATCGCTTCCGCTTCTGATCTGCCCTGCCGAAATCCCGTCCATAAATACATTTCCAATATCGGATACTGCTGCAATCTTCTCCCATTCCTGTTCCGGCAAGGTAAGTACAATATAACTGTCCTCCACAATTCCGATCCGGAAAAAGAATCCGAATTTCTTTTTCGGCGTTTCTTTTACAAAAAGCTTTCCGTCTTCTACTTTCCAATTCAAAACGTTGTCCTTATCAATGGAATAGTTCAGCTCCAGACGCTCTCCTTTTTCCAGCCGGATATCCGCGATATCGCTTTCAATCTGGATACTGCTGCAGGCATCCTCTATTTCAACGGTTCCATTTTTTAATTCACTGTTGTATCCCGTGTCTGACGTTTCCTGATTGCCCGGTTCATAACCGATACCGCATCCGGCTAACGCCATGCATCCTGCAGCCAGCACCGCCAACACCCACATTTTCTTCATGTCCTTACTCCGCCTCCTCTTCTTCTATCCATGTTTTTTCATAATTTTTCATCAGCATCCTCCATAAAATATAAGCATCCACACTTCCTATAACTGCCAGTGCGATTACGGCAATGAATATGATTTGTAACATGTTTCCCCTTTCTTCCCTGAATCACAATGCCGGTTTCAAATACTATGACCGTCAATACTACGTCTGTCAATACTATGTTTGTCAATATAACGACTGTCATAGTATTTTGTTAGATATACTATATCACGATTACTACGACAGGTCAAGTATTAATTTTATAAAAAAAAGAAGACCAACGTTTATTTCCGTTCGTCTTCTAATTTATGGGTAATATGCTTTAAAGATTCATCCAAAATATCAACGATATGCTGATCGTCCAGAGAATAAAAACTGTTCTTGCCCTCCCGCCTGGCTTTCACAAACCCTTCCAGCTTCAGAATCCGAAGCTGATGCGATACCAGCGACTGCGAAATGCCTACCGCCGCCGCAATATCGTTTACGCACATTTCCTGTTTGGCCAATGTATAAATAATGCTGACGCGGTTTTCATCGCCAACCGCTTTAAAAAAAGAAGCCAGCCTGGCAATACATTCTTTTGAAATTGTTCTTTCCCGTCCTTTTTCCATATGGACACGCCCCCTTAAATCAATCTTTCCCGTAATACCATACGCACCTCTCCTCCAAATGGAGTATCTTTTCATATTATAACAAATCGCGTCAATCGCATCAATTATTTTTGACTTGATTATGACACGATTGATATATAATTCATTTCATTTTTTGTTAAAACTTTTTAGAAATCTTTTCTAATGACTTAAGATTTATTTCATACCGTATACAAATTTTAATCACATTTTTCCTGTAACCTGTATTTAACAAAGAAGCAGCTCCCTGATTACTCAGGTTTATATATAGATATCTCTCCCTATACAAAAAGAAGCCGTCGTAAAACGACAGCTTCTTTTTTACTGCAATTCCTTTTCATAAAATTACTTACTGTTTTGTGCAATCCAATCTTTCATAAAATCATACATATCGGAAACTTTGTCTTTTTTGTAAGTATCCGCCAGCTGCGTAAGGTAACTCTGATTCACTTCTTCAAATGCAGTATACCATGACCCAAGCTCTTCTTCTGTAAGTACTGCCGTATTCATATCTTCCGGAGCCTCCTTATACGCATTTGCAAGATCTTCCATACTTCTGTCGTTTTCTCCTACCGACGCTGCATTATCAGCATTGACTTCCGTAAAAATCTGCTGAATATCTTCCGGCAGGGAATCCCATGTATTATTGCTGATTGCAATGAAAAACATATCATAATATGATCCTTCCGTTCCAAACTCTGTTGCACCGTGTATCAGTTCCAGACATCCGAACGTACGGACCGTACCGTAACTCTGAATGACGGAATCCGCAACTCCTTTTTCCAGATTTTCATAGTACACGGTCGGTGCGGCCTGTATACCGGCGCCTCCGTTCTTGTTGACAACGTCCAGCCACTGCGTTTTCCCGGACATGACTTTATGTCCCGCAAGATCCGCCGGCGTATGCACTTCACTGTCCTTGTCCGTCATATACAGATTATATCCCGGCGTAGCGTACGTATACCATACATGGGCGCCTAACTGCTGCCATTCCTCTTCTAACTCCGGAAACTCTGCATACAGCGCATTCCACAGATCGCAGGCCATATAGCTGTCTTCAATCCCGGAAAACGGCATACCGATCATTTCCGCATTATAGGTCAGGACAGACGGATAATTCACAGACGGAACAACTGCTATATCTGCAACACCGTCCTTTAATGCATCTGGAATTTCCGGAATGGAAATCAGGGAATTGCTCGGATAGACGTTAAATGTTACACGTCCGCCGCTTTTTTCCGTAACTTCATCCAAACTTGCCAGAATATGTCTGGTTGCCGGTTCGCCGAACGTAATCGCAACATCCAGCTCATAGGTTTCGCCCTCCGTGGACGGCTCTGTCGGTTTTGTTTCAGATTTGGATTCTGCCTCCGAAACTGCGGTATCAGTATTGTTTTCCGGTTCTTTGGCTGTGCCGCATGCAGTAAGCCCGCATAACAGCAGAACTCCGGTCAAAATAAGTACCATACTCTTTTTCATATCGTTTCTTCTCCTTTCATTTACATAATTCTTTGTTTGCATCGTAAAATTTACCCCATCGTAGACGGAAGCCAGGTAACGATTTGCGGGAAAATGCAAAGTATCACAATCACAACAAGTTCTGTAACAATAAACGGCAGACATCCTTTAAACAATTTCATAACCGGTATTTTGCTTGCGCCGCTTAAGATGAATACCACGACTCCTACTGGCGGTGTAATCGAGCCCAGCGCCATCATCATAATAACGATAACCCCGAACCAGACCGGGTTCGTCCCCATTTCGTTTAACGCCGGCCAGATCAGCGGAACGGTCAAAAGCATCATAGGAATTTCCGGCAGGAACATTCCCAGGAAAAAATACATCAGCGCGATCAGTATCATTAATACCGCAAACGGTACATCGATCGACATAATAAAGTTGGAAATGAAAAACGGCAGTTTCGATACGGACATAAAAGTAATAAATATATAGGTACCGGAAAGTAAAAACAGGATCATACCGGCATTTTTGGCCGTTTCCAGAAAACAGTTCTTTAACATTTTCCAATTCACGTCTTTCATAAACAACGCAATGATCAAAGCGCCCATAGCGCCGATCGCGCCGGATTCCGTCGTCGTGCAGATGCCGGTATAAACTGTCCCCAGAACCAGCAGAATCAATATGATTACAGGAATCAGCCGTACCGCCGTTTTCCCTCTCGTTTTCCAGCTTGCTTTCGGTCCTGCCGGACCCATCTGCGGGTTTGCCCGGCAAATAATACTCACCGTAATGCAAAAGCAGATCGCAAGCAAAATTCCTGGAACAAGGCCTCCCATAAACAAAGAGGAAATGGATGTTTCCGTCAATACCCCGAAGAAAATCAGCGAAACGCTCGGAGGAATGATGATGGCAAGCGGAGCCGCCGAGGCAATACACGCTCCTGCCAGCTGTTCGTCATAATTCCGTTTCCTCATTTCCGGCAGCGCCAGTTTTGACATAATCAAAGTCGCCCCGTAATGTCCGCCGGTAATCGCGCCTAATACGCCGCAGGCAATGACCGTTGCAGAAGCAAGCCCTCCTCTTCTGTGGCCGACAAAAGCTTCCGTCGCCCCATAAAGCTGCGGCCCGATTTTGGATTCCGATATAAACATTCCCATTAAAGTAAACATCGGAACCACCGTAAGCGTATAGGAAAACAGATTCGCATACGGAGCGCCGCCTACGATATTGAGCGCATAAGATGAATCTTTTAAAATAATCAGGCCTATAAACCCAATGAGCCCCATAGCAACGCCGATCCACATACGGCAGGCAATCAGAACCACCAGTATAATAACGCCCAGGATTCCTATCAATTCAGCCGGCATATCATTCCCCCCTTTCCTCTTCTGTTTCAGGTATGGTACCCTGCTGCGGCGGTTTCCCCTCTTTCCATTCTTCCATCATGACCAGCACGCAGGCCAGCGCGGCAATGATAAACGAAAATGCAAACAGCAGGATAATCGGCCACTCCTTTATGCCGAGCATCACGTACATATTATTTGTGCTCATAGACGACATTGCTTTTCCGATCGTTTTCCAGGCAACCAAGATGCAGAAAAATACAGCGCAGATATTGGTTGCCAGTATCATAATACGGCTGAGCACAGGTTTCATTTTATTCACAAAGATATCTACCTTTGTATGCCCGTTAATCAGGGCAACATACCCGAAAGATAAAGACATCAGCACCCAGCAGCACTGCGCAAGCTCTGTGACGCCCTGGAGCGGCCTCGAAAAAACGAAACGCATCAGAACGTCTGCAACCACCGTTACCAGCATGATCGCTATACATGCAACGCATATGATATTCGCTGCTTTAACTACTATCGTTGTTATTTTCTTAAAACCCCCCAAAACATACCTCCTTAGCAATTACAGGCACAGACTCATCTGTTTTGAAAGAATCGCTTCACACTCATTTACCGTGGATTCAATAATTTCTTTTGCAGTACGGATTTCCCGCAGCAGCGGTACAATTTGTCCGATCATGACCGCCCCTTCTTCCATCTCTCCTGTGGCAGCCCCTCTGCGCAGGGAACCGGCCGACATTTTGGCAACGATTGCCGCCGCATCTTTTCTGTAATTTTCCGCCTCGGTCCGGATAATCATCTCTGATAACGTATTCGTAATCATCCGGCTCGGTTCCCCCGTAGAAAGGCCGGTGATCGTCGTCTGCATATCTCCGGTTTCGATAATTTTCTGCTTAAAAGCCGGATGGATATTGTTTTCTTCCGCCAGAAGAAATGCGGAACCCATCTCGCACCCCTGCGCTCCCAGCACGATACCGGCAGCCATTCCGCGACCATCGCAGATACCGCCGGAAGCCACCAACGGAACATGAATCAGTTCCGCCGCCTGCGGCACCAATACCATCGTAGATTCATCCGTCACATGTCCGCCGCCTTCCCAGCCCTTGATAATAATAACATCCGCTCCCGCTTCCTGCGCTTTGCACGCGTCCGATATAAAACTTGCCTTGAATACGACTTTCATGCCTGCGTCCTGCCACATGGAGAAATATTTCTTCGCCATTTCCACATCCAGGTTTGCCAGAATATCCACATAAACTACTGGAGGACGCGTTTCCATAAAAATCGGATGATTTACTTCAAGCAGCGCCGGAATCATAAAAATATTTGCCGCAAAAGGCTTGTCCGTACATTCTTTCGTTTTCAGAATCTGTTCGCGAATCGTTTCTGCCGGTGCAAATCCAACGCCAAGAACTCCAAGACCGCCTGCATTTGACACCGCCGCTACGATTTCATAATTGGAACACCAGGCCATCGCCCCCTGAATGACCGGATAACGGATTCCCAATGTTTCACAAAGCCTGTTTTTCATAGTCTTTAAACCCCTTTCTCAATCTGAAACGGATATTTCTCAATTTCCACGCGTTCAAACCAGAATTCCGGTTCCCCGTCTGTTCCTTTGCGGAAATTAATAGATTTCAGCCAGTTTTCATCATCTCTCTCCGGATAATCCTCTCTTACGAACCATCCCCTGCTTTCTTTCCGCATCATAGCGGTACGAAAATGCATTTCTGCGCATAATACAAAACTGCGGGCTTCATTGGCAACGGCAAGATAATGATAATCATCGGTTTTCAAACGCGAAAGTTTCTCTTTTTCCGCCAGAATTAACGCAAGTCCTTCTTCCAGACGTTCCTGTTTCATATAAGTGGAATATTCTACCTGCGACATTACGTTACGTACCGCATTGATCACTTCCATAGGATCTACGCCTTCTGTCCTTTCCATCGGTGCAAACGCTTCCCGCAGCAATGTTTCCGCCTGTTTTTCACAGATTTCCGGAGCATCGTTATAGGATGCAAACACAGCTGCATACTGTGCTGCAAAAAGCGCGGAAACGACTGCAAACATGATGCCGGATCCTCTTAAACGCGCAGGCGGCGCCGGAACTGCGCCCGGAATACCGGAACCGTTATAACATACGTCGCCGGCCGCCCATAATCCCGGCATACTGGTCGCCATATTTCCATCCACTTTTAATGGAGAATCTTCCCCGATCAGCAACGCGGTAACACGACGTCTTGGCGCGTCCGGCGTTGTATTTCCTTTTGCCAGAGCCATACCCTCGTTCTTTTTCCAGTTCAGCCATTTTTTCCTCTGCCAGCGTTCCGTGTCCCTGAAATAACTTGTAAGTTTGCGGCGGCCTTCGTTTAACCCCTCTTCATAATACAACGGACCGTTGCCGTCTATCGTTTCTTTGTACATTCCGATGTATGTCATGGCGTTTGAATCATATACCATCCAGCCCCGTTTATCCAGATTTTCCTCTTTTTGCAGCCAGATACGGTATTTCGGCGACAAATAATTTCCATTTGCGTCAAACAGATAATCCTCTCCGCTCGGCACTTCGCCCAGTACGTCGCAATAGCTGATCTGACGGAACGTACCGAATTCCCCGTTACGCATATCGCACCCCGCCCGATATGCGGCCGCCAGCCCGTCGCCGCGCGCGCAGGACCACATTGGCGCCGCCCGGTAGCACTGGTTGCCGTTCGCAAGGACTACGGCGTTTGCTTTAAAAATAAATTTTTCCCCGTTTAAAAGGCTGAATCCAACCGCGCCGGCCACGCGTCCTTTGCTGACCAGGAAATCCGTAACCGTGATTTTATCCATAAAACTACATCCCATTTTTTTTGCAGTATTTGTCATTCTGAGAAGAAAATCCGCATCCACGCCCGTCAATGTCCATGGTGCCGGAAAATTCGGAATCGTATCATGGTTCCCGCCTGCGTCGCGCGATACGTTTGCGCCCCAAAGCTCCATTTTATCAATTGCTTCCGGAATCTTCCCGATAAATTTCAAAAACAGTTCCTGGTCGTTTAAAAATTCTCCTGTTTTATGTACGTGCCAGTTAACCACTTCCATGGCATCTTTCTCGCTCAAAACGTCCACGAGGATACATCCGCCTTTGTTTGCTTTTCCTGCCCAGCCGGTAGAAGCTTTATCAACCAGCAATACGTTCAATTCCGGGTTCATTTCTTTTGCGCATAATGCTGCGGTCGTTCCGGCTATTCCATGTCCGATAATCAGCAAGTCCGTGGAAACAACCGAACCTAATTGTTCCAATTTCATACTTTCACTCTCCTTTCCGGATTACATCGCCGCGCTGTTTTTTCTGCCGTCGTCCGGCAGGAAATTCCAGTCGCGCATCGCATCAAAATCAATTTCCACTTTCAGAGCCCCTGTCGGGCAATGCGCCTGACAGTACATACAGGAAACGCAGTCTTCCGGGTAAGCGGCAATCGGCCGCCCGCTTCCCTCATCCCATCGTATGACATCAATAAAACAGGCTTTGTAACATATTTTGCACCCAATACAAGCTGTGGTATCAACCGTTATTTTGTTCATTTTACCTCCTCCTTTCCCTTATAAATATTATACCGTCTTCCATTTTGAAAAGGAAATTCGAATAGATTATTACGTGATTCACAAACCATATCACCAATTCAAAAACTACATTACAAATTCAAAAACTACATTACAAATCCACTATTTATTACAGACCCGGTTCCGTAATTATTTTTCTCATTTTTTTAATAAAAGATGCCGGGCTGTTTTTATTCCAGCAAAAAACACCGTTAAACAGCAATCCATGAACCATTGGATAAATATCTACAAACTTGATACTATCAGAACAAAAACGTTCGATATGACGCGGCAAAAGGCCAATTCCCATATTACAGCTGATTAACGTTAAAAGCCCCAGAAGATCCGGCACCTGTTTCGTATGGTTCAGGGTATTCATAGTCGCAGACTGGTAAAACGTAGCCAGCGCCCCGATCTCATTATCATCATCAATACGCAGATCCCCTTTATTTTTATAAAATAAGCATAATTCATCTCTGATATCATCCAGAGAAACGCTCTCCCTGTTTGCAAATCTGTGATCTTTATGCAGGGCGATTTTATATTCATCCTGAAAAAAGATTTCTTTATTGCAATTGACCAGTTTGTCTATTTTCCAGTCCAGCATCAGGCCGATATCGATTGCGCCGACATTCAGCGCGGAAATGATATCGTCCTGCGCCAGGGGGATTACGTCCAGTTCAATATCAAAATATTCCTGCCGCACCTTTTTCACGATATTCGGAATAATATCGCTGCACATTGCCGGCAGGAAACCAATACAGACTTGTCCTGCAACTCTTTTATCCACCTCTTTCGTCCGTTTTACCGCCAGATCATAGTCGCGGACAATTCCATGCGCATGTTTTACAAATTCCTTTCCGGCTTCCGTTAAAGTAACTCCCTGTTTTGTCCGGCATACAAGCATCACGTTCAGTTCATTTTCCAGATTATTAATGATCCGACTCAGGGACGGCTGCGAAACATTCATAATATAAGCTGTTTTTGTAAAGTTCAACTGCTCAGCTACCATGAGATAACATCTTAAAGAAAAAATATCCATAATCGCCTCCATCTATCACAATTCGTCCAAACTACACATCAAACAGTATCGCCAAATAACTTCCCGGAAGTATTCCAGTTCCAGTGTCTGGATTCCGGATACTCCTCTTTCCCGCTCTTTTCGCCGTTTGCGGAACCGGAACGCATCCATTCCGAAAAACGGTCTTCGGAAAAAAACATACGGAACACAATCGCCGTCTGCAGTCCCGCCATTTCTTCCGGCGTCGCCAGGTCCGTATCCAACGCCCAGCTTCTGCTGATCGCAATGATTGCTCCCGCGCATCCGGAAGCTATAAATTCAGGGAACCGGAAACCGCCGATCACTCTTGCCTTTTTTAAAAAATCCTGATACATATGGGATTCATAAATAAAAATAAATTCATCCTCTCCGTAAGTCCCGAAAAGGGCCCGGAATATTTCGATATTTTTATGATAATATTTGCAGATATCCAAAAAAAGCGGCGAAGTATTCACACAAAGCAAAGACTTCACATCATCGGAATCATATTTTTTTAAGATATGCATGACGTCGTCCAATATATATTCTTCTACATCGGTAAACAACTGACGCGTACTTTCAAAATACGTATAGAAAGAAGATCTGGAAATACCCGCTTTACTGCAAATTTCAGACACCGTTATTTTACGGAACTCTTTTTGCTGCAAAATTTTACAAAAATTTCTTTCGATGGAATATACCATGTTTTTTCCCATACAAACACCCTTTCGCCTGACGAAACGTTCCTGAAATTACTACTCCAAATTACTGTTTACCAGTTTCCTCATTCCTATACGCCAAAAAACTCCAATATCTGATACCAGACCGGAATCGTAACCGTTGACAATAACGTAGCAAAAAATACGCTGCCGGCAGCCTCAAACTGTACTTCAGGATCGGACTCATACTGAAGCGCAAAAACCGCCGTTAGAGAAGCGCACGGCAGCGCCGTATAAATAACGATCATATTGCACAACAGGCTGTCTATTCCGGCCAGAAGCAATATTCTTGTAAAACCAAAGAAAATAACCGGCATCATCACCGTACGCAAAAGCGGCAGGCGTAAAAACCTGATATTCCACAGTTTTTTCAAATCATATCTTCCGATAATCAGGCCGCACAAAATAAGGCCGAGCGGGGAACAGATTTTATTTAAGCTTCCCAGGCAATATTGAACAACTTCCGGAAGCGGAATATGTAACACCCAGATCAGAATACCGACCAGCACTGCGATCAGACACGGATTCAGGATATTCCGGGCAAATTCCTTTTTATTACGCTCTTTTCTCGCGCCCAGCAATTGCGGCGTCAACGCATAGTATAAGATCCTGACCGGAACCAGAAATATGACGTAATACAAATTTCCGACCGTTCCGAACAACGCGTCGACGACAGGTATTCCCATAAAGGAAAAGTGCGTAAACACAAGACCATAACGTACGATTCGGGCCGTTCCGTCTTTGCCCATGAAATGATAAAAAATCTGACCGATTACAAACGACAGCATCACAACGACAATACCCGCAACTAATGCATAAATACAACTTTTCGCCGTTTCCACGGAAAACGGCTCCGTCGTAATCGAAACGATAATCAGGCATGGAATTGCAATTTTCATCAGAAAATCCGTTAATTGTGATGAAAAATCTTCCGAAACTATTTTTTTCTTTGCTGCAAACACACCGATACACGTCATAATCATAAGCTCAATCGCCAGTTTCACCGCTACCACACAAAAACCTCCTCCCGATTAAAATACAGGTTCATCCGCATCCACGGATAAATTCATAAAAATCTTTTTCCGAAGAATATCCGGCCGGCAGCACGTCATATTCTTTCGCGGATTCTTTTCCCAAAAGAACATTCCGCGCGCCCTCCGCCAGCGCTTCCATCTCAAATTCTCCCGGAAGAATTTCCACCGGCGCCAGAAAGGATATTCTCTTTACAATGTAATCCGTTACATATTTAAAATTAGCCATACCTCCTGTAATGATAATTCTGTCCACCGGATTTTCGCAGGCAATTGCCATTTCTGCAATTCCTTTACAAGTCTGATAAGCCAGCGCTTCCGTCACTTCCCCTGCTAACCGGTCCCCATCTTCAAGCAGCCGGGATACCGCTTTGGCGTCCTGCGTGCCAAAATAGCCTTTATAACCGGAACCGCCGTTTAACAGCTTTAATAGCTCCTGCTTTGTATACTTACCGGAATAACAGAGCCGGATCATATAATCAGTCGGGATACGCCCTGCACGCTGCGTAGACATCGGCCCGTTAAACGCGGTAACGCAATCCACGATTTTTCCGCGGTCATGGGCGGTAACAGAAATGCTTCCGCCGAGATGGGCGATTACATAAGTGGAATCTCCGTAAACCGCGCCTGTTTTTTCAGCTACCAGTTTCCCGACCTTTCTGGTATTCAAAATATGCCCGCCGCTCCGGTTTTTCACAGAAGGGATTCCGGTATATTTCGCCACCGCGTTCATTTCATCCACGCTGACGCTGTCATAGATAATAACCGGCACGCCGGCTTTTTCCGCCAAATCCACGCCAATCATACAGGACAGCGCGGATTCATGTCGGGAAACAGGAGCATACGTTAATACGTCGATCATAAGCCGGTTTACTTTATAAGCGCCTCCATGAACCGGCGGCAGCGGGCCTCCTCTGGCGGCAATGATATCCATCTCCTCTGCGCTGCGTTTGTTTTCTTTCAACCAGGAAGCAAGCGCCTGGGTCCGAAACGGAAGCTGGTCAACGGTTTTTTCGCAACTTTTTAAAATATCCTCCGGCATAATAAGATTTGCCTGCAATACTTTCCGGTCGTCATGGAAAACAGCGGCTTTTGTAGAGGTAGAACCGGTATTAATGACAAGTATTTTATTCATTTTTCCTCCTCTCCGGAAACGGTCCGGCCTTTTGCAGGGCAGCCATTTTAAATCCTGAGGCATGATGAGATAGAAAATATTATCTACATATTTTTAGCGTGGATTTCCGACTATACTGCCAGGGCCGGGAAACCAGTTCCAGAATTTATGTCAAACTAAATGTTTGACATAAGTGGATGCGCACGTCCGCATATAGAATTTTGTTGCTTTCGCAACATGCGGACGGCGCACCCGGAAACGACAGAAGTCGTTTCCGATATCAGTCTAACTCCGGGATGGGCGGATGTGATTTGATTCCCCCGATTCAAACTCGGTTTTCCGTCAGAGATAAGAGCACCAAGGCGGGACTTTTGTTTTTCTTCCATTGGAAGTCTTTTGTGCGTTTTCCTTATCAGCGGCAGGAAAAGCACAAATGGGTATGCCGGGTGACTGTCTGAGGGACTGCCACACAAAATAATGGATGGTATATTTTCTTTTCATGTGGCAGTCCCGAGTTTCGCAAGGCATACCCTCATCGAACGTGCTTGACGCCGCTGTTAGGAAAACCAGAAAGGCTGTCCAGGAAGAAAAACATGTCCCGCCCAGGTGCGTCCCAAACCTTGAGGAAAACCTCAGACAGTGAACTCGGGGGAATCCATTTCGCCCATTTTCCCGGAGATAAGGGCTACTATAAAAATTCTTCCAACGTTTCCCTCTCTGGCAGCACAGCCTGGAAATCCGTCGGCAAACGATACGTTCCGATAATATTTTTTGTCTATCCTGCCTAGAGATTTAAAAAAGCTGCCCTGCAAAAGGCCGGACCGTTCCCCTCGTTCTCTTTGGCTACCTCATAATGTAATCACGGATATCTCCGACTTTTTCCATCCCGATCAACGCCCTGAAATTTGGCGCATATCCTAATCGTTCTTCCAGCAGGGCGCTTACGCTGATCAGCTGGATGGATTTTAAGTCTATATCCGCCAGGGACGTTTCCATACTGATCTCGCCTTTCTCTTCGCATACGGTTGATAACACTTCGATAATCGCTTTTTCTACTTCATTTACATTGAAACTTTCCATAACTTTTCCTTTCTTTCTTCATGATGGTTTTTGTGCTTCCGAAAGCCGGATTAACATCACGGCATTACGTACTACCTGTTCTGCATTAGCTCCGCGCGACAGATCGCAAACCGGTTTTGAAAATCCCTGCAATATGCCGCCGCTGCTGGAGGCGTTTCCTAGTCTTTGCAGCAGTTTTATCCCGATATTGCTGGAATCCAGATTTGGAAATACCAGCACGTTAGCCCGTCCTGCTACCTGGCTGGGCCTTGTAAATTTTCTTTTTGCCACCTCCGGCGACACCGCGGTATCCAACTGCATTTCACCGTCGATTAAAAGCCCTGGTTCCCGACTTTGTGCAAGCTTTACGGCATCCGCCACTTTCCGCGCACATTCATGGCCGGAACTTGCAAGAGTGGAAAAAGACAATAACGCAACTCTTGGCATCCAATCCAACAGTTTTTTTACGGTACGGGCGCTGGATATTGCAATATCCGCCAATTCCTCCGACATAGGATTTTCATTAATCGCCGTATCGGACATGGCGATCAGACCGCCCTCCTCTCCCTGAAAACCAGGCGCTTCCACAATGGAAATACAGGATGGTGTGATGATTCCTTTTTCCATTCCTAAAATCATCTTATAAGCTGCAACAACTTCGGCCGTTTCTGTTATAATCCCTGCTGCCATACAATCCGCATCTCCCGCTTTTGTCATCATTGCCGCATAGTACAAAGGCCTTTTTAACAATATTTTCGCCGTCGTTTCCGGAAATCCGCATATCTTTGCAAATGTTTCTGCATATACTGCTGTTTTCGGGGATTCTTTCGGATTGATCAGTTCGACGCCTGCCAGGTCAGCGCCAATCTCTGCCGCTTTCTCCATAATCTTATTTCTTTCTCCGATCAAAACGGGAGAGGCCAGACGGCGGCAGACAAGCTGCTCCGCCGCTTTGATAATATCCGGCTCTGCCCCTTCCGGATACACAATCACCGTGGTATTTGTTTTAATTTTTGATATTTGTTCTTCGATAAACGTCATAACTGACACCTCTTTCCATAAACGCCATAAAAACATCTCTTTTCATGACTGATCGGACAAACTATGTTGCCAGCCGGAAAGCGATTGTTTTAAACCCATCCCGCTGCCAGATTTCCGCTTTTAACGGCGCCGGAAGCATTTTATTTACTTCGTCGGCATTTCTTTTGTACACGCCGAATACAATCGCGCTCAATACCGTGCCTTCTTCCAATTGCACATAACCCAGGGAATACGGCTCTCCGTAATCGGCATCCATAGGGCCGTTCAGAACAAAACTATTGAGTTCGGCATTTCCACTGATCTCTATCCATTCCATATCATGCGCTCCGCATGAATTGCATGAATACAAAGGCGGAAATTCACATGCTCCACATTTGGAGCACTTCGCTGCAAGTATTTTTCCTTCTTCCAGCGATTCGTACCATTTTTTGACGACCCGTTCATATTTTGCGATTCTTTCCATTGCCACTAACTCCTTTCCTGCTTTTTCCTTTGAAACAACGCTTAATCAACCGTTCTTAAAATAGTTGCCGTTGCATTTTGCGTTCCGCCAAATCCACGCAGCATTGCTGTTTTCGGAATATTTTTCACTTGGCGCTCCCCGCACAACCCGCGCATCTGCATCACGGTTTCATAATGGTCGCACAATCCCGAGGCTGCCCAGGCGTGACCGTTCGTCCTGCCTCCGTTTGTATTCATTGGGCGGTCGCCGTCAAATGCCACGCGTCCGTCAAGGGCATATTTCCATCCTTCCCCTTTTGGGATATAGCCGGACAGTTCCGCAGCAAGAAGCTGTGAAGCGATTACGAAATCGTTTACCATCAGCAAATCAATTTCTTCCGGCCTGACGTTTGTCTTTTCATACACCTGTCTGATCGCTTCCGCCGTTGCTTTTTCTTCATTGTCAATCTGGCCGGCATTGACGGTCGACATACCGATTCCCAATACTTCGACCGGCTTTTGCCGAAAATCTTTCGCCATTTCGGTCGGGCAGACAATCACTGCCGCCGCTGCGTCGCAGGTTGCTTCAAATCCGCTGACTCTTAAATAACGCGAAATTTTCGGATTAAAATCCGATTTCATGTATTCTGAAACGCTGTCAAATCCATGTTCTTTCGCTTCTTCTTCAAACGGTTTGCGAAGCAGCGCCCTTGGCGTTTTGGATGCGTTTTTTCGAGCGTTATAAGAAAACGCATTCAGCACATCGTCCATCTGTGCATAAGACAGGCCATAGGTACGGCAATATTTTTCACTGACCAGATCCATTGTGATCTGCAGGGAATCAATTCCCATAAACCGGCCGTAAGCACGGTCAATCAGCCGCGCCGGCCCGTCCCCAACTGAAAACAGTCCTCCGGCTCCTAATGATTTACGGATGTGCGCCGGCATTTTCGGCATATAAATACTGGACGCCATTTCCACGCCGCCGGACAAAACGACGTCATACTTTCCGGAAGCCACCATATTCACCGCCATATCCAGCGCAACAAAACCGCTGCAGCACGCTTCCGCATGATGGGCTGCGCCTCTTCCCCGCATCCCGATCCAGTCGCCTACCTGCACGGCAGGCGTTGTGTAATTGGAAAAGATGGCCGCTCCGCTTTGCGTATGAAAATAGTAGTCAATGTCGCCGGCATCAATTCCCGCGTCGTCCATAGCGTCTATCGCCGCCCATGCAAACAATTCCCCTTCTGTGTAACCCTTTGTTTCGGGATTCTCAAAAGTACGCATAAACGGAGTTGCGCCAACGCCTATTATGGATACGCTTCTTCCATAATTACCAAGATTTACGCTCATTTCTTTCTCCTTTCTGTGAAATAAGTGATATAGAAATACTTTTTGTACGCCGATTATATCAACTTTTGCATTAATTCACACGACACTTGACCTTTGAATTGTTCATTTTTATGATTTTTCATAAATTTCTGGGAAAATTGGTTTTGATAAAAGTGATGTCAATAATATAGATACGTATGTAAGAAAAAGGACAACAAATAGCCTGGCGGGTGCTTTGCCGCCATAAAAAGAAAAGAAGAACCCCCGAACCGTGATGCCACACAGTTCGGGGGTTCGCTTCTTTGTCCTCATGGACTTATTACAGCTTTTCTGCCTACCGGCATTATAGCATATGTATAATACTTTTCAATATGCTAATCCTTATCAAATTTACAAATTTACAAGCGTTAAATAAAAGTTACAGTTCACACCCACGCCATTCGCAAAGGCGCTTCCAGCGCTTTCTCGCTGCTTTGCAGCTAACTTTGCTCATAAATCGGCGTTCCCTCCGTCAGCACAAATGGAGAAATCATCATGCAAGCATGTGATTATCTCCATATTGGCTGACGAGTAAATTGTAACTTCATATCGTTTCTGGTACCAGTCAAGCATGATTCGCCTGCCATTTGGGTACTGGCCGAACTGTTACAAAACTACAATGGACTATCCCCAGATATCATATTTATGTCCTGCATAATTTGAATACAGATTCCCGTTTGCGCTATAATTGCTGGCAACGCTTTTTGCGCCTGCCTCCGCGTTTTGTGAAATCCTGGATGCCAGAAACGCAAGTTTGGAAGTAAAATCATTTCCGGGACCAAATGCCTTTTCCAGATTTTCCACTCCGGCAGATTTTAATTTATCCGCATCGACCTGCAGCTTTCCGTTTTTGTCCACCGTCACTCCGACAGCGCTCAACGCTTCTTTATTGCCACCTGCCAGGTCCCTTATATTCTGCAGATAAAATTCGTTTAATACTCCGCCCGCCTTTGCGGCAGCCGCTGCCGTATCATTGTAGCTTTCTACCAGCTCTTTGACCGCCTTTTCAATCTCTTCCGTACTGCCGCTTTCTTTTGCTTTGGCAAACATGCTGCCTTCCCCGTCTTCCGTGAATTTTTCAGCATGTTTCTTTAACTCTTCCGCTTCTTTTTCCAGCTTCTCATAGCCTGTTTTTGTAACAGTATTATTTTTGGAAGAAGACTTTCCGATACCGTCCAATAACGAAGAAGAATTTGAATTTCCGTTCATGTAATCCAGCAATGATACTCTGTTCATTGGAATACCTGCTCTTTTTGCCGAGTTTTCAATCATCTGCGTTGTTACTCTCATTTTTCCACACTCCTTACTAATCTGTTCCCGAAAACACTTACGTTTTCTGTTCTGGTTTCGCCATACCCGTTTCTTTCCTGCCGGTTATTGCAGTCTGTTCTGATTGCGGTTATGTCAACTGCAGTTTCTTTTGCCACAGCCGTTTTCCTGCAAATATGTCGAGTATGCTTTTACAAAAGCCTGATATTTATATTTTGATATCCTTAACATATCGCCGTTTTCCATATACACATCCGTGCGGTCATAATGATCGACATATTTTAAATTAATCAGATATCCTTTGTGTATCCGGAAAAAATCCGGCTGCAGCTTTTTCTCAAATTCCCCGATTTTTCCGTAATACTCTGGCCTCTGCTGCTTCATGCAAACCGCAACCTTATGGTTATCGCTTTCCATATAAAAAATTTCATCCTGAAAAAAAGTATGCGCACGTCCATTGCTTTTGAAGCTTACTATTCTATCCATCCATTCCTCCAATACTTCGCAAGGGCACTTTTTATGCTCTGATTTATTTATCGGATAAAATAGCAAATAGTTTTTAGAAATTACGTAACTGGACAACTTTTTGTCGTAAACGGGAACATATTTCGATTATAGCAAGGACTGGATCCATTGGTTCAGCATCTCTTTCGGGACAAAACCTACCTGCTGCCCCGCCGGTTCTCCTTTTTTCAAAAATACCAGATTCGGGATACTGCTTACTTGAAACTGCTGGGCAAGCCCGGGATTTTCATCGACATCTACCGTATAAAACGATACTTTTCCCTGCATTTCTTCCGAAATTTCTTCCAGGATCGGAGCTAACATTTTACAAGGTCCGCACCAGTTTGCGGAAAAATCAATAACCGCCGCTGCTTCTTCTTTTACCTGTTCAAATTCTGCTTCTGAAATTTTCTTTACCATCATTTTTCCTCCTTTATGTGGTTGTGCTGCTGATTTCTGCTATTTTTAACTGTTTCCTGTCGTCGTTTTCTTCCTGCCGCTTTTCGTTTATTTGTTTTTTGTCCAAAAAGCTTACTGCAGATAATGCGGCGATATTTCCCTCGCCTGCCGCTTTTATATATTGATATGGCGTTCCGGTAATATCCCCGCACGCAAAACAACCCTGTAAATTACTTTCACATTTCCGGTTTATCGCGATGTGATTCCCCTCCATCTGCAGTCCCGGAACCAACTGGGCGGCCGGCACGCTTTCCCTTAAGAAAAATATACCGTCCACCGTATACGTATGCTCTTTTGTAATCAAGCGCTCCGCTTTCAGGCCGCCTTCTACCTTTTGCGGTTTTTCACGGATAACTTCTACATTATCCGGAAGCTTTGCCATTCCCTCATATAGTTGAAAATACAATACTTTTTCTGACATTTCCGCCAGAAATGCCGCTTCCGCTTCTTCTTTTGGCGTATAAGAAACTACCGCCACGGTCTTTCCTCTATATAACGCAGCGTCACAGGTAGCGCAATAGCTGACGCCGCGTCCCAGAAATTCCTCTTCCCCTTTTATCGTATGGGACGGCGCTACCCCGGTCGCTATGATCACGGATTCCGCTTCATATTCCGCATTGGCTGCCTGAATTGCAAAATATTTTCCCATGGCATATACCGCCCTTACCGTATCCAGAGTAACGGCAATCTCCATTTGTTCCATATGTTCTGTCAGCGCCCGGCCCAGTTCCTCTCCGCTCAGATGCGGCAGACCCGGATAATTGTCAATCATATGCGCCATCTGTATTTTGGGACTGTACGGCGCGCGTCCCAATAATAATATATTTTTATTCCGGACTTTCGCCGTGATTGCCGCCGAAATTCCCGCCGGCCCTGTCCCGATTACCGCAATATCATATCGTTCCATTTCCACTCACCTCTGTCATTCCTGCATTTAGTATTACTTATATTCTGTAAAAAAATACTTTTTCTGTTTTCACAGGGAGAAATCAAACGGTTCCGCTCCAAACGCCCTGTTTTTGTAATCCATCAGCACGCCGAGCTGCGTGCTTTTTTTCATCCGATTGCAAACTTCAATCGCAACATCAATATTCTGCCGGTCAAACACATCATATGTGATAAGTACGTTCAGGTTTTCCGTATCTTCCGCCTCCGCAAGCAAAGACACCGCCTTTTCCAGATTTTCTTTTAAATACGTTTTCCAACTGTCCGCCGTATTCCTTTCCCGGCTTTGCAGCCGCGGATTCTGCAAACAACAGCAAATCATCCGCACTTTTTCCAGGCATAACTTTAACTTTTGCACGACCCTTTCATAGCGGCTGTATGGATAAAGCTGCCCTGCATCCGTCTTATAAAAACCTTTTATCACTTCTTCTCCCAGCGTATGCGGCGTCTGCGGAATATATAACGCTGTTCCGTCCGCCTCTAACATGACTTTTTCCAGATCACATTCCAGAAAAGCGTCTTCGTGGATTTCCCTTACTGCCAGAGGCAATGTCAGTTCCGCTATACCGGAACGCCGAAACGCGGACGCACCGATCATGCGCACTTCTTCCGGAAGCGTTACAACCCTTTCCCCTCCAAGATATTTTATCAGTTTTATCCCGCCTTTTTCCAGCCTTTCATATAATCCTTTGTCGTCCGCATAAAAATAAGGGTTCTCCCCGCTTACCGTTATCCTGCGTAATCCCGGTTTCTTTCGGTCCCAGTCATACGTATTTGTCAATGCCTGCTCTGACAATACCCGCAGCGATGCCGGCAAATGCAGGCTTTCCAGATAAGGGGATCTGGAAAACGCTTCCGCTTCTATCTCTTCCAACCGTTCGGACAAGGTTACATACCGCAGCTGCTCGCAAAGAAAAAAAGCCGCTTCTTTTATATATTTCACGGAATCCGGAAAGGTTACTTCCCGGATAAAGGGCTGCCCGCTGAATGCGTCTTCCCCGATCTGTACTGTGCCCTCTTCTATCGTGTAACTCTCACGTTCGTCCGCCATATATACCGACGAGAGCGTTTTTCCCTCCGGAAGCTGTTCGTACAACGCGTACCCGTCCGTATGATACACCTGGTTGGACGCATCTATGTGCAAACGTGTATTTCCCAGCGCTGCGGGATGCTCTATTTTTTTTACCGTGTCCGGTAGGATCAACTCTTCCGCCCATACACCGTATTCGTCAAATACATTTTCACCGATGACCGTCACCGGCAATCCATCAATCTGGCTGGGGATCACCAGCGTCTGCGCGTCCCCCAGCCAGGAAGTGATCTTTACTTCGCCTGCAATGATTTCGTACTCAAATTCTTTCAAAGCTTCTATCTCCTGTTTCGGTTGCTGCTCAAATTTGTTTTAAATGGCTTTCCTGTTTCCACACTTATAAATATGATATAAAAAATATTATCTACATATTTTTAGCGTGGATTTCCGGCTATACTGCCAGGGCCGGGAAACCGGAAGCCATATGAAAACAAATTTACTGCGGCTCCGCCTCCAGCTTCTCCAACTCCTGCATAAGCTGTGCATTCCGTTCATGAAGCATGAACTTTTTGTTAAACTTATAATAATCTTCGCATCCGTTCCGGCTGATAAATTTTGCGCAATTATAGTTTACGGTCAGTTCCGTTACCAGTATCAGCATTTCGTTTCCATCGCCAAACGTTTTATCCACAAATGCAAACAAATGATGCAGCTGCCCGGAAATGTTCTTTATCTGTTCCCGCAGCTGCCCGACCTGCTTATCAAAGCCGTCCTTGATATATGCAAATGCCTGCGCCGAATCTTCGATATTCCTGCGTTTCAGTTCATGCAGATCATTTTCCAGAGCCATAATAATAAACTGGCAGTTATTTTTTTCTTCCCTTGACAATGCGTTAGCCGCCTGCTGCTTTTCCAGCGTTTCTTTTGTCCGTACCATCATGTCCGACAGCGCTTCCTGCGCCGATTTTTCGGTAAGTTGAGTCTTTATCTCCTTTAATACAGGAAACAGCGCGCGCAGCGCGTCGTCTGTTTCGACCTGATCGTCGATCTCATGCTGCATGGCCTCCAGCAGCAGTCCCATTAACGAAAGACGTTCGTCGAACGGGGCTTTTTTTGCCCTGTTACGAATCTGTTTATCGGAATCTCCGCTTAAAATATCCTGAACAGCGTAATCCTGCCGGTATTTCATATACAGGTCATAGTATGCGGCAAAATCGCGGACAATCCGTTTATTGCATAAAAACTGCCCGATCAGTATTTCGTCCACTGGATAGCCACATTCTTCGTTCAGATACATCGCGTCCGACAGATCTTCCCAGCCCCTTGCCGTGACATAGTTTCTGCCGTCCACCGTCGTTTCAATCAGGTAAAAATCTTTCTTTTTCACATCCAGATAAGTAAGGATCGCTTTATGCACGCCTCTGTTAATCGCATAATCCCGCCAGACAGGATAAGCCGGCTCTACATTTAATACTTTTAACCGGTCCAGCGTAACTACATCAAATTCCCGGACGGAACGGTTAAATTCCTGCGGGTTCCCGGCCGTCACGATCACCCAGCCTTCCGGCACCTGATGCCGCCCGAACGTCTTGTACTGCAAAAACTGCAGCATAGACGGCGCCAGCGTTTCTGATACGCAGTTGATTTCGTCCAGAAATAAAATTCCCTCTTCTTTGCCGCTCTGCCTCATGACTTCGTACACCGAAGCAATGATCTCGCTCATCGTATATTCCGAAATATCAAACGTTTTGTCTTTATACTGCTTCTTTGTAATGAATGGCAGCCCGAGCGCGCTCTGCCTTGTATGATGCGTCATGGAATACGATACCAGTCCGATATCCAGCTCTTTTGCAATCTGTTCCACCACCGCGGTTTTTCCGATACCCGGCGCGCCGATCAGAAATATCGGCCGCTGACGCTGCACCGGAATCCGGTAGTTTCCGTATTTATCTTTTTTCAGGTAAATATTTACCGCCTGTTTCATCTGTTCTTTTGCTTCTCTGATATTCATTCCAAATCTTCCTCCCCCACTACCATCCGTATCGCCCAGGACGGTACTTTTGGTACGTGAAACCCTTCTTCCGCAAATACAAAAGCGGTTCTGTACGCCGGCATTTTTTCCGGAAATATCCCTCTGCCGTCCGTAAAGTAAATAAGGCCCCGTAACTCCTGGAACTCATGCTGTTCCACCAACTTATCCACATACGCAAATACAGGGCGAAAATCGGTTCCGCCAAATCCCGCCAACGTCATATGATCCATATAATGCTCAAACTCTTCGGTCGACGTAATTTTAATATCGTTTTGTACCTGCGCATCGCATTGTATAATATGAATATTTACTTTTGAAAAAAAGCTTTCCTCATTCGTGAGTATCGCATACGTTTTATCCAGAAATTTCTTTACCAGTTCTCCCTGACAGGAACCGGACGTATCGATTGCGATCACAAAATCACGAATCCTGAAATTTTCCCGATATTCCAGCGGTTCTATGAGCGGCATATTCTCATAAAGCTTTAATCCGTAAGTATAATAAATATAATCAAATTCATCGTTATTCAAATGTATTTCTTCTCCGGTAACGGCAAACTTTTTCAAAAACTCCGAAAAGTCCTCTTTTTCGCGCAGCATTTCTTCCAGATTCAGCAGCAGGGAACCGGCTTTGCTGCCCTGGTCTTTCAAAAATGTTTCCAGGTTCATTTTCGCTGCCTCTCCGATATTCTTCCATTCCTCGCTCGTTCTGCCTGCAAACGCCTCAATCGGTTCGTCGGGTTCCTGCGTTCCGCCCTCGTCCGCCATTCCGCATCCGAGAGGACTGGCTATATTATGCATATAGGAATCGCCGCCTGAGCTTTTTCGCATAGCGTCTGTCTGCGGCAGCCAGTACTTGTGCTCATCCAGCCGGTACTTTTCGGTTTCCTGCGAAATTTGCGCCATTTCCTCCGGATGTTTCCGTAAATAATAATAAAGTTTTTCCGCCGTCAGATATCCGGCTCTGTTCTGAAGCCAGTAAAAATAATTTTTTTCCGCCTCGTCTTCCGACAGCTGCAGTCCCGGCTTATTCATTTCCAGTATCACGTTTTCCACCGCAATATCCGCCGCCAGGTCCCATGCCTCCTGTTCTATCTCTTCATACCCAAACGGATGGCAAAAGACACAGTGCAGGATCAAATGCAATAAACTGCGCGTGATTTTTTCCGGCTGCTGTTTAAAACATTCCAGAACATATTCCGTATTATAATATATCTTTACGCCGTCTGTCGAACAATATTTGATTTTCCGGTCGGCCCAAAAAGGCATTCTGTAAAACGCCCGGTTTAAAAACGGCATCGCTGCCATAAGCTGGTCACAGGAATATTTCAAAATTTCCTGTGCCAGTTTCTCTCTGTTCTGCCGACGTTCTTTTGTCAATCGTGTTTTTCTTTCTTCCATAATTCAACTCTTTGACCGCCTGCGGAAAAATCGGTCTTTCACAACTTTTCCTTAAAACGGCTGTCCCCTGCGAATTTATTGAAACATCATTCTTCCGCAAATTTCTCTAAAATATTCTCCAGAATTTCCACTACTTTGTCCATAGCTTCCACGGTAATATGTTCATACGGGCCGTGGAATGCGTGCCCGCCTGTCCCCAGATTCGGACACGGCAGCCCTCTGTAACTTAACTGAGCCCCGTCCGTGCCTCCTCTGATCGGAACGATAAGAGGCGCGACCCCTGCTTTCAGTCCGGCTTCTTTCGCATATTCAACTAACTGCATACACGGCTCTATTTTTGTACGCATATTGCGGTAAGAAGGGGTGATTTCCAGTTCCAGGCAGCCTTCTCCGTATTTTTCATTTACTTTTGCAACGGCATTCCGCATTTCATTTTCCCGGTTTTCAAAACCGCCGTCGTCAAAATCCCGAATCAGGTATTTGCTTTCGGCCTCCGCCACATCTCCTTTTATACTCATCAGATGATAAAAGCCTTCGTACCCCTCGGTATGCTCCGGCCGCTCTTTCTCCGGCAGCATATTATGCAGATCAATCAATATTTGCTGCGCATTGACCATAATGCCTTTGGCATCCCCCGTATGGACGCTCACTCCATGCGCGGTCAGCGTTGCGCCGGAAGCATTGAAATTTTCAAACTGGATTTCTCCCTCGGTATCCCCGTCTACCGTATAAGCATATTGCGCGCCGAATTTTTCCAGGTCCAGTTCTTCCGCGCCGCTTCCGATCTCTTCGTCAGGAGTAAAACCAAGACATATTTTTCCATGCGGTATTTTTCTTTCGAGCAAATGTTCCGCAGCGGTCATAATTTCAGCTATCCCCGCTTTATCATCCGCTCCAAGCAGCGTCGTCCCGTCCGTCGTAATCAAAGTCTGCCCTTTCAACGTTTTTAAATGCGGAAAATCCTTTACCTGTAAAATTTTTCCGCTGTTTCCTAATTTTATATCGGTTCCGTCATAGTTTCTGATTAACTGTGGCTTCACATCTTTACCGCTGCATGACTCCGTCGTATCCAAATGCGCGATCAGGCCGACCACCGGTTTTCTTTCCAGTCCGGCTGTGGCCGGAATACTGCCGTAAACATACCCGTTTTCTTCCATTACGGCATCTTCCACGCCCATCGCTTTCATTTCTTCCACAAGCATCCTGGCAAGATCCAGTTCTCTCGCCGCAGAAGGCGTTGTATCGCTGCCCTCCTCGCTCGTAGTCCAGACGGATACATACTTTAAAAATCTCTCATACGCTTTCACTCTTCGGCTCTCCTTTCATAAAAATTGTCCTTACATAAAAATACAGGAAAAGCCGGACACCCCTAAAAAGGCGTCCGGACTTTTTTATCATCTCAGAAAACGGCGTCATTGCCTCTTTCCGAATATATTCTTTCAAACTATGCCTTGCGACATTCACAGAGATATTCTTACGGATGTGTATAACCGAAGAAGAAATATCCAAGCGGAGTATAATACATACCCTGGATGCCGTCGCTTAACATATATTTCTGGGTATAGAAGTACAGCGGATTTAATACCCAATCCTGTCCCATAATAACATCTTCTGCCTGATGCATCAACTGCATACGTTCAGCGCCGGTAGCAGCCTTTGCCTGCTTAATCAGTCCGTCATATGTTTCGCTGGAATACTGAGCGTCGTTGTTTCCGCCGTCTGTCATCCACATATCAAGGAACGTCATAGGGTCGTTGTAGTCAGCGATCCAGCCGTTACGTGCGATGGAATAATCTCCGTCTTTACGTGTCTGTAAGAATGTATTCCATTCCTGGTTGTTCAAGGTAACGGTAACGCCAAGAACGTCTTCCCACATAAACTGCAGAGCTTCTGCAACTGCTTTATGGTTATCGTCTGTGTTATACAGATATTCTACTACCGGGAAGCCTTCTCCGTTCGGATATCCTGCTTCTGCCAGTAATTCTTTTGCTTTTTCACAGTTTGCTTCATAATCAGCATCTGTCGGTGCAAAGTAGCCGCCGCCAACAGTACGGAAGTCATCACCGTCAACGCCTTCTGCATCATATACGCCGGCCGGTACGAAACCGTCAGCTTCCACCTGTCCGGACTGAGTTACCTGATTTACGATATAAGTACGGTCAACTGCCAGTGTAAACGCCTGACGTACTAACGGATTGTCAAATGGTTCTTTCTCTGTCTGGTAGCATACGTAGTATGTTCCGACATAGTCCACAATCTTTAAGTCGCCGGAAGCGATCAGGTTAGCGATTTCTGCCTGCGGCATATTTTCGATGAAGTTCAATTCGCCGGAATTGAAACCGGAAAGCATAGCGTTGGCATCATCCATCAGTTTCCATGTAATCGTATCCGGGCCAAGGTTTGCATAGTCATAATACTGATCGTTCTTTTCCATGATAATCTCTGAGTTATGGTTCCATGCCTGCATTTTGTAAGCGCCGTTAGAGATATAAGTAGCCGGATCAAATGTCCACTGGTCGCCGTTTGCTTCGATTACGTCCTGACGTACCGGAAGCATAGCCGGGAATGCGCACAATTCTTCAAAATACGGAAGATCCGTTATTAACGTTACTTCAAAAGTTTTTTCGTCAACCGCTTTTACAGCCAGTTCAGACGGATCCATATCCCCTGCCATGATCTCATTTGCATTTACTACGCAGTCTAACATATAGTTGTAGTCTGCCGCCGTTTCCGGAGTAACCAGACGACGCCATGCATATTCGAAATCGCCTGCCGTTACCGGCTGTCCGTCCGACCATTTGATATCGTCGCGGAGTTTAAATGTATAAGTTACCGTACCGTCTTCATTCTCAACTTTTTCGTAGCTTTCCGCCTGTCCGTATGTAATCTGGGCATTGTTTGCAGTTCCGTCCGTACCTTCTACTTCCGTTCCTGCATCTTCCCATTTCATAAGGCCTTCAAAACAATGCTGCGTCATCATAGCGCCGTCTACAGCAGAGTTTAACGCCGGGTCGATAGTCTGCGGTTCCGAAGCAACGTTAACGGTAATATTTTTGCCGTCCCAGCTCGCGGTGGCCCCCCCCTCCGGAGCTGCTGCATCAGACGTTCCGGTTGTTCCTTCTGCTTCTGTTGTTGATGGAGCTGTCTGCTCTGTGCCTCCGGCATTCTCTGTATTTCCAGAATTGTTGTTACCACAACCTGCAAATAAAGAAGCGCCGAAAACAACTGTTAATGCGACAGCTGCAAGTTTCTTCATTTTCATATTTTCCCTCCATTAGAATATATATTTTGATAAACAGTGCTATACTGTGTTACCCTGAATGAAATTGTATTGCGCTCATTATATCATGAATCTTTGATTCATGATCACATTCGCCGCTCGCCGAATCACAAGTGATTCTTCTCGCTTGCGCTCATTATATTATATGGCACGCTGCCCAGTGTTCCGGCTCGTATTCTTTGAACTGCGGAACTTCGGTCCGGCATTTATCGGTCGCATACGGGCAACGCGTATGGAACCGGCATCCGGTCGGCGGATTCATCGGAGACGGAATATCCCCCTCCAATATAATACGCTGCCTGCTGCGGCTTAACTGCGGATCCGGTACCGGAACCGCGGACAACAATGTCTTTGTATAAGGATGAAGCGGATTACGGTTCAATTCGTAACTTTCCGCCAATTCTACCATCGTACCTAAATACATAACGCCGATCCGGTTGGAAATATGACGTACTACGGACAGGTCATGCGCAATAAACAGATAGGTCAGTCCCATATCTTTCTGCATGTCTTCCAACATATTCACCACCTGCGACTGAATGGACACATCCAGCGCGGAAATCGGCTCATCGCATACGATAAACTCAGGATTTACCGCCAGCGCACGCGCGATACCGACACGCTGCTGCTGTCCTCCCGAGAACTCATGTGGATAACGGTTTGCATGTTCGGTATTCAGTCCTACCGTCGAAAGCAGTTCTTTAATTCTGTCCGAGCGGTCGCTTTTGGAACCGAAAAGCTTATGAATATCCAAAGCTTCCCCTATGATCTCGCCGACCGTCATACGCGGGTCAAGGCTGGCCGACGGATCCTGGAAAATAATCTGCATTTTCCGGCGGTACGGAAGCATATTCACCTGCTTCGGAGCCGGAACTTTACGTTCATGCATGGCTCCGTCCGGTCCGTATTCCCATGGGGATTCCCCCTCAAAAATCACTTCTCCGTCATATACGATTTTTCCCGACGTCGGCTCATGAAGCTGCAAAACGGTCCGGCCCAGCGTAGTCTTTCCACACCCTGATTCGCCGACCAGGCCAAGGGTTTCCCCGCGCCTGATAAACATGGAAATATCTTCTACCGCCTGCACCCCGGGTCCTTTCAGTCCTTTGACCGGGAAATATTTTTTCAAATGTTCTACCGAAACGAGGATATCATCTTTCTTATTCATCTTCACTGCCCTCCGTTTCCTTTTCTTTTTGCTGGTTCTCCAGCTGTTCCTGGATCCGCAGCCAGCAGGCAGCGCGATGTCCTTCTCCCATTTCTACATACGGAGGCATCTTCTGAAGACAGATCTTCATCGCCTGTTCACACCGCGGCGCAAACGGACAGCCTTCCGGCGGATTCAGCATATCGACAGGCGTCCCCTCGATCGGGATCAGACGTTCATAACTTTCCGCATCCACACGCGGCATGGAACGCAGCAAACCTTTGGTATAAGGATGTCCCGGATTATAAAAAATGTCGTCTACCGGTCCCTGTTCTACCATTTTTCCAGCATACATAACGGACACTTTGTCGCAAATCTCGGCCACTACGCCCAGGTTATGGGTGATGAAAATAATCCCCATATGGTTCTTTTCCTGAAGCTTTTTCATCAGTTCCAGAATCTGCGCCTGAATCGTAACGTCCAATGCCGTCGTCGGTTCGTCGGCAATCAGCAGTTTCGGATGGCAGATCAGTCCCATCGCGATCATGACACGCTGGCGCATACCGCCGGAAAGTTCATGCGGATACTGTTTCATCCGCTTCTCGACATTATTAATACCTACCTGCTCAAGCATTTCCATTGCCCTTTTGGCAGCGTCTTCTTTGGAAACGTCTTTATTATGCGCACGCAGCGCTTCCATTAACTGGTTTCCGATCGTATAAACCGGATTTAAACAGGTCATCGGATTCTGGAAAATCATTGCCACCTGTGATCCACGAAATTCTATCATATCACTTGCGGATTTGGCAAGCATATCTTCGCCTTCAAACGTAATACTGCCGCCGACTACTTTTCCCGGCGACTGCAGCAGGCCGATAATCGAATATGCCTCCACACTCTTTCCAGAACCAGATTCCCCTACGATCCCCATTACTTCATTATAATTCAGATCATATGTGATCCCGTTTACCGCTTTTACTTCTCCTGCCGGTGTAAAGAAAGATACCTGGAGATCTTTTACTTCCAGCAGTTTTTCTGCCTTTTTTTCCTGTTCCATAAATAATCTCCCTTCCTTATTTCTTCAATCTCGGATCCAACGCATCACGTAATCCGTCGCCGAACAGGTTCAGCGTCAAGATCAGCACACTTAAAATTGCCGCCGGAATAAACAGCCGGTACGGATAGGAAGTCAGTCCGCTCAACGCCTCGGAACACATGGAACCAAGACTTGTCAGAGGCGCGGAAACACCAACACCTACAAAAGAAAGGAAAGATTCCAGGAAAATCGCCGACGGAATCTGCAGGAATGTCGTAGTAACGATCTGTCCCACACAGTTCGGCAGCAAATGCCGGCTTATAATACGGCCGCCTTTGGCACCCAACGCACGCGCCGCCGTAACATACTCCTGCTGTTTCAACTGCAAAATCTGCCCGCGGATAATACGGCTCATCGTTACCCAGTACAACAGGCCGAATGCGATAAACATGGAAATCAGGTTTGGCCCTAACAGCGTAACAAGGTTCTGCATCACCCCGTCGCCGGAATTCTGGAACTGCTCCAATGCCGGTTTCAGTGTCGCAGACAAAAGCAATATTATCAGCATTTCCGGAATCGAATAGATAATTTCCACAATACGCTGCATGACGGTATCTACCACACCGCCGCAGTATCCGGAAACGGAACCGTATATCGCGCCGATAATCAATACGAGAATCGCCGCACAGACACCTACGATAATGGATACTCTCGTTCCGACCATAACGCGGACCATAATGTCACGTCCCTGGTCGTCCGTCCCGAACACATGCGGGAATACGTCTTCGCCTTCCGCCATCCTTTGCAGTTCACGGTCGGAATATCCGAACGCTTTGCTTTTGATTCCGAGTTCTTTCGCCGCCTGCTTCGGCGTAATTTCCGTTTCACTTGCCGCTTCTTTCTGTACGTTTGCAGAAGCGCGGATTTTAGCTTCTTCCACTCTGCTTAAAGTTTCACCTTTTGCTTCTGCTTCCGCACGGGCCTGCTCAATCGCCTCCTCTGCGGAAAGCACTTTCACTCCGGAATGTTCTTCTATATAAGCATTGATCTTCTGCTCGTCTTCCAACGTATAATGCCATGGGTCAAGAGCTTCCGAACCACGAATCTGTTCTTTGTATGTATAAGGCACAATCTGCGGCCCTACAAACGCAAAGATTACTAACAGTATAATAATCACAAGAGCTACCATGGCCACCGTATTTTTCTTCAGACGGCGCCATGCGTCTTTCAAATATGAAACGCTTTCCCGTTCCTGGATAAAACTCTCTTTCTCGGTTTCTGTCGCCGGCTCAAACGCATCCGCCGGCAGTTTGTTCCACTCGAGAATATCATCAATATTCGGCTGCAAAGAGCCCATTTTGTTAAACTTTTTCGTTTTGGCCATTGATTAGTTCCCCCTTGTCAGATTAATCCTTGGGTCAACAATCTTATAGCACACATCCACCAGCAGGTTCATCACAATGATAAATGCTGCCAGGAAAATAGTTGTTCCCATAATCAACGGATAATCCCTGTTTTGAATCGACTGAATAAAATACCGACCCAGTCCCGGAATTGAAAATACCGTTTCTACCACAAGCCCGCCGCACAATGTAAACGCAATTTGCGGTCCCAGATATGTAATGACCGGAATCAACGCGTTCCGCAGCGCATGCTTGAAAATGATCACTCCGTTTTTTAATCCTTTTGCACGTGCCGTTTTGATATATTCCTGATTGATCGAATCCAGCATCGCCGTCCTTGTCTGCCGCGACAGGTAACACATAGGGTAAAACCCGAGCGCAAGACACGGCAGCAAATAGCTGGCCGGCGTCCCGTCAAAAAGCGCCGGGAACAGTTTCACTCCCTCAATACCGCCGCAGAGAACATGCAGCAGCAGCGTCGCCACTACAAATCCCGGCATGGATATACCGATCGTACAGACTACCCGCAGCAGGCTGTCCACCCATGTGCCGCGCTTATACGCAGCCAAACACCCCAGCGGTACGCCTACTGCAACGGCCCACACAATTGCCAGAATACCGACTTTTGCAGATACCGGAAACATCTCCAGAATAATCTGCAGTACCGGCCGGTTTTTCTGCATCTTGATCGACGTACCAAAATCTCCCTGTACTAAATTGCCCAGATATTTTCCCAACTGCACAACCAGCGGCTGATCCAGACCATACTTAGCGTTTAATGCATCAATTGTCGCCTGTGTCGGCGTCTTTTCAGACAGCCATGGATTTCCCGGAATCGCGTTCATCAGGAAAAAAGTAATGCAGGCTACAACAACCAGAGTTATCACTGCTATAATAACTCTTCGCACCATATACTTCGCCATTCTTCATCCCACCCTTATCAAAAGTATTTATAAAATCAAAAAAAGAATGCACCCAACTCCCGAGTACATTCTTTTCTGCCTCAAGAAGACTACAAAGCCAAAAACTGTCATGGTCAAAGTCTTATACCTATAATCAAAGGTACCTATAATCAAAGCCTAAAAACTTCTCTTTTTTATAAGAAATATACCAAAATACTTTTAAAAATTATTTTTGTAAAATTATACGCTATTTTTAAAAACTTGTCAATCTGTTAATGTAACAAGTAGCGCTCCCTTGTTTTGTATATGTTGCACAAATTTTCCAAAAAATTTTCTGAGATAACATTCTATTTTACCAATTTCTTCGCAAAAAGAGGCCAACTGTAACCAAATTTGTTTGACGGTGGCAGACAAGTGTGTCCCACGCACACATAATACGTAGTCTGTCCGTCCCTCAGAGAATATTCTTCCGTCGGTTCCCCTAACGCCGTAATCAACGCCTCCAGCGGCATATTTTTCAAAATTTCTTTCCTGTCCGCTCCCGGCTGCATCGCCACCGCTACCCGCGGCGCCGGAAAAAGATATGCGGAAAGCGCAAGCAGGAAAAAGGCATGTCCGGTCGGCATGAACGCCGCCTGCCCGGCCAGAAATTCCAACTGCCGTTCCATATACGTTTCCCATTCCATGCAGTCCGTCATCTGCGACATCCTCACAAGATTATACGCCATAACAGAGTTTCCGCTTGGGACCGCACCGTCATAAGTTTCCTTTGTCTGCAGGATCAGTGTTTCATTTTCTCCGCCCGACAGATAAAAACCGCCCGCTTTTTCATCCCAAAATTCATCGACCGCTTTCAGGCACAGCTTCTGCGCCTGCCCCAGGTATTCCTGTTCCTGTGTCGCCTGATACAGTTCCAGCAGGGCGAACGCCGCAAACGCATAATCGTCCAGATACCCCGGCCCGCTTCTTGTTCCGTTGCGGCAGCCGACATATAAACGGTCGCTGATACATAGATTTTCCATCAAAAACCGTTCGCAGTTTACCGCTTCTTCCAGATATACTTCGTTTCCCGATACCCTGTACAACTGTGCCAGAGCCGCTATTGCAAGCCCGTTCCATGCCGTCAGTATTTTATCGTCGAGATGCAGCCTGCTCCGCGATTTCCGATACTCCCGCAGCGCCGGCAGACAGTCGGACAACTGCTTTGCTTCTTTTATATCGCCTGTCAGATGGACGATACTCTTTCCTTCAAAGTTTCCCCTTTTTGTAATTCCATAGCAGCGGCAAAACGCTTTTCCTTTTTTCTCTCCCAGCACATGGCAGATCTCTTCCGGCGTAAATATATAATAGCGGCCTTCCACTCCTTCGCTGTCTGCGTCCTGCGCGCTGTAAAATCCGCCGTCTTCCTGTTTCATTTCCCGCAAAAGGTATTCCGCCGTTTGTTCCGCCGTTTCCAGGTAAAATTCCTTTTTCGTCACGTCATAAGCTTTCGCATATGCCATAATCAACAGCGCATTATCATACAGCATCTTCTCAAAATGCGGAACCAGAAATTCCCGGTCCGTAGAATAGCGGGAAAACCCAAAACCGATATGATCAAACAATCCCCCGCGATACATCTGTTCCAGCGTCTTTTCCGCCATTTCCAGCAAATGGTCTTTTCCGGTTTTTCCGTATTGATCCAGCAAAAACAACAGGTTATGCGGCGTCGGAAATTTCGGCGCCGTACCGAAGCCGCCGTACTGCCTGTCAAATGTGGCGGCAAACTGCTCTGCGGCTTTGTTCAGGAGCCGTTTATCCAACGTACCTCTTTCCGGCCTTTTCCCTGTACTCTCCTGCCGGGCCAGCGCTTCCACAATTTCGTCCGCCGACCGCACCAGCTCTTTCCGGTTATCGGCCCATTTTTCGGATATCGCAGACAATAGCTGCCGGAAACCGATCATTCCCTGCCTGCTGTTTTTCGGAAAATAAGTACCTGCAAAAAACGGTTTTCTGTCCGGAGTCAGAAATACGTTCAACGGCCAGCCGCCGCTCCCGGTCATAGCCTGACATACTTTCATATAAATACTGTCCACATCCGGCCTTTCTTCCCGGTCCACTTTCACCGCCACAAATTTTTCGTTCAGCAAAGCGGCAATCTGTTCGTCTTCAAAACTCTCATGCGCCATCACATGGCACCAGTGGCAGGTAGAATAACCGATGCTTACTAAAACCGGAAGATCCTTTTCCTTTGCATAATCAAACGCTTCGCTGCACCATGGATACCAGTTGACCGGCTGGTAAGCGTGCTGTAATAAATAAGGGCTGCTTTCGTAGATCAGCCTATTTTGGGTTTCTGTCAATCAAATCCCCTCCTTAAAATCCTCTTTTTTATACGGATATCCGTAACTACGCGGCCTTATCCTGTGCCGCCGGCCTGTGGTTAAAAACTACTAAACAGGAAATAAAAAATATTATCTGCATTTTATCGACATGGATTTCCAGGCTATACTCCCAGAACCGGGAAAGCAGTTCCGAATTTTTTGGATATCTAATCCCCGGGAATGGGCGGATGTGATTTGATTCCCCCGATTCAAACTCGGTTTTCCG
>JAAWJJ010000010.1 GCA_022796875.1 Eubacterium sp.
CTTTGATAAAGTATTTGATACGGTATTTTCCGCAGACTTGACGATTATGGAAGAAGCGAACGAATTTCTTGACCGGGTACAGAACGGCGGCGTGCTTCCACTTATTACCTCCTGTTCTCCGGGATGGGTCAAATACTGCGAGCATTACTTCCCGGATATGACGGAGAATTTGTCTTCGTGTAAATCTCCGCAGCAGATGTTCGGGGCTATTGCAAAATCCTATTATGCGGAAAAAGAGGGCATCTCGAAAGAAGATATTGTCGTTGTCAGCGTGATGCCGTGTACGGCGAAGAAATTTGAGATCGGCCGGAAAGACCAGGACGGCGCAGGCGTAGCGGATGTGGATATCGCGATCACGACCCGGGAACTGGCGCGGATGATCGAGCGTGCAGGCATAAACTTCTTGTCCCTGCCGGATGAAGAATTTGACCTGCCGTTAGGCCTTGGCACAGGAGCAGGCGTAATCTTCGGAGCGACCGGCGGCGTTATGGAAGCGGCTCTGCGTACGGCGGTAGAAAAACTGACCGGGGAAGAGCTAGCGCAGCTCAACTTTACGGATGTCCGCGGCATTGAGGGTATCAAAGAAGCATCGTATCACATAAAGAGTATCAGGGAAGCGTTATGCGGCGCACCGGATATAACGGTAAAAGTAGCGGTGGCGTCAGGCCTTGGAAATGCAAGGAAGCTGCTGGAGAAAGTAAAAGCAGGGGAAGCGGATTACCACTTTATCGAAATCATGGCGTGTCCGGGCGGATGCGTCAATGGAGGTGGACAGCCGCAGCAGCCGGGCAGCGTACGCAATACGGTAGATATCCGTGCGGAACGTGCGAAAGTGCTGTATGGGCTGGACGAGGGGAATAAGATCCGCAAATCCCATGAGAATCCGGCGATTATCGAACTGTATGATACGTACCTTGGAGAACCAGGGAGCCACAAGGCGCATGAACTGCTGCATACGGCCTATGTAAAACGTGTGGTCAATAAATAGGAAGACTGCAGCTGGGAAGATTGCGAATTTGTCGGGATCAGGAGGCTTGATATATGGAGCAGAAAAATTTTACAAAAAATTTGAAAACCTGTGCCGGAACCATCTGTTATAAGGATGGTTCCGCCGTACGGATGACAGACAGGCTGGCATCGGAATATTACCTGGATGTTTATGTAAATGATGAATTTTCTTCGCAACTGCTCTGTACGCCGGAGTATTTAACGGAATTGACCGTAGGGCATCTGATTACGGCGGGAGTGATAAAAAGTTACGGTGATATTCGGGAAATAGATGTCAATCCTGCCGCAAAACAAAGCAAAGTGATTTTAAATAAGGAAGTTCCGAAACGGGATATCATAAAGCAGGCAGTTACGCCGCCTGTATGGAAACCGGAGTGGCTTTTTTCGATGGCAAATGACGTAATCCATGAAACATCGTTGTACAAAATCACAAAAGGTACGCATGGATGCGCCATTGGAGTAAATGGGAAGACCCTGTTCCGGTGCGACGATCTCGGGAGGCATAATGCGATTGATAAAGCGGTCGGTTATGCCGCTATGCGTCAGATTTCCCCAGAGAGTTGTATGCTTTTGTCTACTGGACGGATTTCTACCGATATGGTAAAAAAAGTTCTTTTTTCCGGGATTCCGGTTTTTGCGACTTTAAAAACGCCAACAGGCGAAGCAGTTACAATGGCAGAACAATATCATTTGACAATGTTGTGTAAAGTGAATACGGAGCAGTTTGTAATCTATGGTTCGGGCGACTGAATCATAGATTATTTTTGTTTGATTTGTTTGAAAATACAGAAATTCATGGTACAATGGGCGGGAGAAAAGAAAACGTGCCTGCGGATACAGGAAACGGCAAATACGGCTGCAGATTAATTTTTTGATGCAATGGTTCGGGCAGGAAAACAGGAGGTATTGGATATGCGCTATGACTTTGATGAAATAACGGAACGGAAAGGGACAAACAGCCTGAAATATGATTTTATGGCAGAAAACGGTAAGGCGGAGGATACGCTGCCTTTATGGGTAGCCGATATGGATTTCCAGGCGCCGCTGCCGGTACGGAAGCGCCTGCAGGAGATCACAGAACATGGGATTTTTGGATACAGCGGGACGAAAGACGATTATTTTCAGGCATTATATCAATGGTATGATACGCATTTTCAGTGGCAGATCAAAAAAGAATGGCTGGTGCATACCCCGGGGGTAGTATTTGCTTTGGCTTCTGCAGTACGGGCGTTTACCGATGCGGGCGACGCCGTGTTGATTCAGCAGCCGGTATATTATCCGTTTTCCGGAGTAATTAAAAGGAATAACAGGAAACTGGTGATTAGTCCGCTTGTTTTAACGGATGGGCATTATGAAATGGATTTTAAGGATATGGAGAAAAAAATCGCGGAAAATAACGTAAAGCTGTTTCTTCTGTGCAGTCCGCATAATCCGGTCGGACGTGTCTGGAAAACATGGGAACTGGAAAAAGCTGGAAATATCTGTCAAAAGCACGGGGTTATTATTGTCAGTGACGAGATTCACAGTGATTTTACTTTTCCGGGGCATACGCACCATATGATTGCTTCCTTGTCCGAAAAGTTTGCGGAGATCACCGTTACATGTACGGCTCCGAGCAAAACTTTTAATATTGCAGGACTGCAGGTTTCCAATATTATGATTCCGAACGTGCAGTTACGGGAAAAGTTTGTAAAGGCAGTGGAACAAACAGGATTTTTCGATTTGAATTTGATGGGAATGGCGGCCTGTCAGGCGGCGTATGAAGAGGGAGAAGAGTGGCTTGAGCAGTTGAAAGAATATCTGGAGGGGAACTTAACGCTGATTCGTGATTTTCTGGCGGAAAAATTGCCCCGAATACATTTAATCGAACCGGAAGGAACGTATCTGGTCTGGCTGGATTTCCGGGATTTGAATATGACAGAGAAAGAACGGGAAGAACTGCTTGGAAAAAAAGCAAAATTATGGTTGGACAGCGGTATTATGTTTGGCAACAGCGGAGAAGGTTTTGAGAGGATTAACATGGCCTGCCCGAGGAAAGTCCTGAAGAAAGCACTGGAGCAGTTAGAAGCCGCAATTTATGATTCTGAAGAAAGCATGGGAACAGTCGGAAGCCGTATTGTATGATATTGACGATAAAAAAGAAAAAGGTTATACTTATATTTAATATATACAAAGAAAGGAATCTGTTTCTATGAAAAAGGATAATCCTGATGCAAAAAAGGGAAAAATCAACACTTCGGAAATAGCCGTTTTGTTTTCCGTTATTATAGCAGTGGCGGCGTTTCTGTTTGAAATGTATTTTATGATACAGGGCAGCATTCAGATAATCATATTGTGTATACTGGCGGTTGTAATTGTTTTTGCGCTGTGTGTGTGTATTCTTAATATCATAAATTTAAAAAAGGAAAGGCAGCAGGAGTTTAAAGAGCAGTATGAAGCGATTTTAAAGTCGGAAAAAGCCACATATCTGCTTCAGCGTAAATACTTTAATGATATTCAGGAAAGCCTGAACCAGATGAGAAAAGAAGCAAAACAGAATCTGGATGAAATCACGACAACGGAGAAGTCCGTTGGAAAAATTGTCATGAAAAAATCCCTTCTGGCAATAAAAAAACTGGAAGAGAGCACAGGAAATATTCATGACAAATTTGCAATGCTGGAAGTGATTTTACAGGATGTGCAGGATTCTCAGACAGAGTTAAACGGACTGCAGAAAGCAATTGTAGAGTCCATGCAGAATTTGAACGGCGATGTTGTAAGAAAGATTGAAGACGTCAAAAATGCCGGTTTTGGCGCCGGAGGATCCGCTTCGGAAACCGGCAGGGCCGCAAGAGAGCCGATAGCGGAAGCGATTCAGCCGGCACCGGAACCGGTCAGAGTAGTTGACGAACCGATTAAGCCGGTATATGAATCAAGCGGAATTACGGCAGAACAGTTATATGGATCCGGAAACCGGAATCCGGAACCGGAAATACAGGCTGGACAACCTGTTTCCCAGGAAGTGGAGGAGCCGGTATTGGAGGCAGCAGAACAACCGCTAGAGGTGGAAGAGCCGGTGATAGAAATGCCGCTAGAGGTGGAAGAACCGGTGATAGAGATGGAAGAGCCGGCGCTGGAGATGCCGATAGGAGTGGAAGAGCCGCCGGCAGAGTTAATGGAAGAGATGCCGGTAGAGTTAATGGAAGAGATGCCGATGGAAATGGAAGAGCCGCCGATAGAGTTAATGGAAGAGATGCCGGTAGAAATGGAAGAGCAGACATTAGAAGCGGAAGAGCCGCCGGCAGAGTTAATGGAAGAGATGCCGGCAGAAATGGCAGAGCCGCCGATAGAGTTAATGGAAGAGATGCCGGTAGAAATGACAGAGCCGCCGATAGAAGAAGTATTTGTAGAAGAGAATATAAATGAACTGCCACAGGATATAGGGCAGCAGCCGGAAAATATGGAGCTGCAATCTGAAATTATAGATCAGGAATTTGAAGCAGGTATTCCGATTTCCCAAGATAATATACTAGAATATGGGAATCGTGATACAGATTTGGATTCCGTACTGGAATCAATAGAAGAACCGGGGATAGGGGAATCGGGGCTTGAAGGAGATTTGGATTCTTTGTTGGAATCTCTTGCCGGTGCATATGAATCGGAACTGGTTACAGAAGCCGGGCCGATTGTGGAAGAGCCGATTACAGAAATTGAACCGATTGTGGAAGAACCGATTACAGAACCGGAGCCAGTTGTGGAAGAAAAGGCTGCAATGCCGGATTTGTCAGATCCGAATAAAGTAATGACGCCGGAAGAGATCGCGGCATTGATTGCTAATTTATGATTTTTTATATTTTAAAAAAAAATTGCTTTGTAAATAACAGTTCAGTCCACGCCCCTCAGACAAGCTACAAACCGCCTGCCAGGGCAGGCGGTCGCTGCTGTCTGAGGCTTAAGGGGCGTTCCGCTCATCGCCGTCGTTATGTGCTCATTCATGCGAGCGTGATTTGCCCATAATTTTGGCGATGGCTGAACTGTGAAAAAAAATAAAATTTATCTTGCAAAATCTTTGGGATTCATATATAATATTTTTTGTGTTAAATATTGCATGCGCTTCTAGCTCATTTGGTAGAGCACCTGACTCTTAATCAGGGTGTGCAGGGTTCGAGCCCCTGGAGGCGCATTTTAAATCGCATGAATTGAGTTCATGCGATTTTTTAATTATACAAAGGTTACTAAAGAGGTTACTAAAGAAAGTATAAACTTTGTAAATCCTATTGACTATTTTTAGCAAATCAGATAAAATAAACAAACACTATTTACTTTTTTAATAACCATGGGTAGCATCTGTAAATATCGTATTTTGAGGAAGTTATGAAAAGAAAAGAATTATCGGAAAGACTGGCGTATGCTTTACTTGCAGTCTATGACCTGGAAACATTTACGACATTAGGAGAATATTTTAACGGTGAGCTTAGGACGCTGATGTATTTGAGAATAGCGTCTGCGCGAAAAACGCACCCGTCGGATCTTGCGGCACAAATGGGTGTGACGAAGCAGCGGATTACCACTATTATTTCTTCTTTGAAAGACAAAGGCCTGATTGAAACCCGGAAAGACGAAGAGGACAAACGGAAAATGGTCGTCACGTTATCAGAGAACGGACGTTTATATTTACAGGTCAAGGAGCAGCCGTTTTGGCGGACGATGAATTATACGGTGGATAAACTCGGAGAGGAAGAAACGAAACAGTTGATATCCTGGTGCAGAAAAATTAAAAAGCTAATCAATGATTATGAAAACAAGAAAGGAAAACTTGGGGACAAAAATGAAAAAGATTGTGATTGCGGCAGATAGCGGAGCGGATTTGTCAAAGGAACTGATAAAAGAATTTGATATAAAAGTCATTCCGTTAACGGTCATTATGGATAATAAAGCTTATCTGGACGGTTCGATACCGATAGAAAGGGTGTATGAATATTATAACAGGACGAAAAGGATACCGTCTACTTCTGCGGCAAATGTAGATCAGTATGCAGCTTTTTTTAAAAAACTGCAGGAAGAGAATCCGGACAGTGCCATTATTTACGTTGCATATTCCTCCAATGCATCGGCAACTTACCAGAGTGCAAAGATTGCAGTAGAAGGATTTGAAAATATTTATATTGTGGATTCTTTAAGCGTTTCCGGCGGGTTTGCAGCGGTTACGATCAAAGCGGCGGAGATTGTGGCGGCGAGCGCACCGGATCGGGATATAGAAGATATCATAAAAGAAATCGAGGGATATGTAAAAGCAGCCAGGACGTCTTTTATGCCGAGTACGCTGGAATACCTGCGGGCCGGAGGCCGGGTATCCAATGCTGCGTATCTGGGGGCGTCCCTGTTAAAGATAAAACCGCTGATTTCCATCGAAAACGGTTATCTGATTGCCGCAAAAAAATATCGCGGGCCGATGAAAACCGTTGCGGAGAAATATTTCAGAGAGTTTGTAGAAAACAATCATCTGGTAAAAGACGTTATTTATATATTATCAACGGTCGGCCTGGATCCGGCGATCCTGAAAAATGTTACAAACATAGCAAAGGAAATGGGATTTCAAAAAATCCGTTATACCGTATGCGGCTGCGTAATTTCCTGCCATGGAGGACCGGGCGCGATCGGCGTTGCCGGATTTACAAAATAATTTATAAAATAAATCAGTTACATTTATGGCATTTGTTTTTGCAAAGATTTTCGGCCGCGCATTTTGCCTTCAGAAAAGATTTTCGGATGCAGCAGAGAACGCGGTAAATCTGAGGTTTGTCATATAAACAGCAAAGGAGTTTCTTTTGAAAACAGTTTTTTTTCATGGGAACTTCCTTTTTTATGATTATATGCGGCTGGCAATCAGTTTGTGAATCGGATTGCCCTGCGAAGAAAAACGTTCTTCATATTCTGTCATAATATTTCCCTGATTCAATTCCGTATCGTTGTGCAGATCAAAAGTAACCGCGTTCAGTTTCCAGCCGGCGGCTTCTATTTCCAATAGGGAAAATTCAAACAGGCCGTCGTTATCGGTTTTAAATTCGACGGTACCGTCTTCCGATAAAAACCGCCGGTACCGTTCAAGGAACTGCCGCGACGTCAGGCGCCGTTTTGCGTGGCGGTCTTTTGGCCATGGATCCGAAAAGTTAAGATAAATCCGCTTTACTTCCTGGTAAGCGAATATTTCTGCTATTTCTTCCGCGTCCATGCGGATAAAAAAAAGATTCGGAAGCGGATCTTCTCCCATTTTCTGCAGAGCGCGTAACAGTACGCTCGAAAATTTCTCAATACCAATAAAATTAATATCAGGATTTAATTTTGCTAAATTCATTAAAAATTGTCCCTTTCCCATACCGATTTCAATATGAATCGGGTTTTGATTCTGAAACAGGGCCGGCCATCGTCCCTTGTAGGACGCCGGATCCTGAATACAATATGGACTGGCCTGAATTTCTTCTCTTGCACCTGGAATGTTTCTTAATCGCATAGTGATCTCCCTGCTGTTTTTATAAGTTTTTATAAGATAAATGTAGTTTGTTACATGAAACTGACGTAATAAGCGGTATTTTTATAAAATTTGAAGTTGTAATAGTTCAAAAATATTGTACAATAGATATAGGAAAAAGGAAAGGATAAAAACCAAAATGAAAATATGGAAAAAAATGATCGTACTTTTTACGGCAATCGCCTGCGTGTTAAGTGGGATTTTCATAAATACGGTTCCGGTAAAGGCCGATGTATACTGGCCGGAAGGGCCGGAAATCACAACGGAAAGCGCGATTATTATGGAAGCTTCTACAGGCACGGTTTTGTATGAGAAAAACGGGGACATGCAGGGTTATCCGGCCAGTATAACAAAAATCATGACCGCGCTGCTGGCGATCGAAAACGGAAATCTTGACGATGTGGTCGAGTTTTCGGAAGGTGCCGTATATAATACGGAAGGTTCGAGCATTGTCAGGGATGTAGGGGAACATCTTTCTCTGAAAGACTGCCTGTATTCCCTGATGCTAGCTTCTGCAAATGACAGCGCTTATGCGATTGCGGAGCATGTCGGCGGCGACTTTGATACGTTTGTTGCTATGATGAATGACAGGGCGGCGAAACTCGGCTGCACAAATACAAATTTTGTAAATCCGCACGGCCTGCACGATGAAAATCATTATACAAGCGTGCGCGACATGGCGCTGATTGCCAGAGAAGCGTGGAAAAACGAAACGTTCCGCATGTTTGCCGGAACGAAAGTATATGATCTTCCGCCGACAGAAAAGCATCCGGAAGAGCTGACGATGCAAAATCATCACGCTATGCTTTATCCTTTTCGGACTTCACAGTATTTATACGATTACTGTCTTGGCGGAAAGACCGGGTTTACAACGGATTCCGGAAATACGCTGGTGACGTATGCGCAGAAAAATGGCATGACCCTGATCTGCGTCGTAATGAGGACGGTCGCCCCGGGACATTATGTGGATACTACAGCGCTGCTGAATTATTGTTTTGACAATTTTAAGCTGGTAAATGTGGCGGAAAATGAAGGAGCCGAATCTTTCAGCGATAAAACGGGAAGTTTTAATACGGATGAGGAATACTTACAGATTGATAAAAAAGCAAATATTATATTACCAGCAACCGCCGCTTTTTCCGACGTACAGACAAAACTTCTGGAAGGAAATCAGGACTCCTCTGTAGTCGGGACATTACAGTATACGTATGGGGAACATGCGGTAGGAACGGCGGATATCGTACTGACGGGTGCAAGCACGGAAATTTATCCATTTGGGAATATACAGGAACTAACCGGGGAAAGCGGAGCCGCCGGTTCGGATAATTTGCCGGCCGGTACTAATATGCGTCCGCCGGTTAAAAGCTTTCCGATCAAAATAGTATTGGTGATTGTGATAGCGGCGGCAGCCGTTTTGGTAATTTATTTGATATACAAAAAGATGAAGAAACCAAAATTCCAATATATTAAAGATAATTATCGAAAAAAATGGAAAAACAGAAGAAAGTAATTACCATTTTTGTAAAGAAGGAGCGGAGAATGACTGCAAAACCATCCCGAATTGAAAAAAAAGAGCAATTGAAGAGCGAATTACTGCAATTTATTCATAATCATGGAGGCATATTAAAAACGGCGGACTTAAATGCATTTTCTGTAAATTACAGACAACTGCAAAAATTGCTGGAAGAAAATTTTCTGAAACGCGTAAAAAACGGTTATTATACATTGGGAGAATCAGGAATGACCGAAGAACAGTTAGTGGCGGCGCTGTATTCGGACGCCGTACTCTGTATGGATTCGGCTTTGTATTATTATCATTATATTGAGGAAAAACCGGCGGTCTGGCATCTGGCGGTAGACAAAAATACTTCAAAAGCCAGATTTAAAGCGGAATTTCCCAAAGTGAAACCGTATTATACAGAATCGCATGTTCTGGAAAGCGGCGTTGTGCCGATTTTGGTCGGCGGTTCGGAAATGAAAATTTATCAGAAAGAACGTCTGATCTGTGACTGCGTCCGTTATGAATCGCATCTGGAACCTAAAGTGCTGCGGCAGGCATTATCTTCCTATATTAAAGATGAAAAAAAAGATATACGTTCGTTAAACCGATTTGCAAGAGAAAGAAATGTTTCCAATAAAGTCCATAATATGATAGGGGTCTGGCTGGGATAATATTCGAAAGAGAAAGGAGGGACCACCAGTGGAATTGTGCGTTGAGGAATCCATTGCGATCAGAAAAGCATATGTATTGTATTTTTTGACGAGAACTGTCGTAAATCATACGCTTGTTCTTTCTGACAGCGCCGAATTAAGCAGTCCGAAAAACAGTATTCATTTGTTTTATATAAATATCAGCTGTGCCAATATGATTATACAGTTAAAGAAAAGCATGGATGAGGTGCTGATTTTGGAAGATGCGGAGTGCAGTTACCGTTTCTGTCCGTGTAAGGCGGAAGAAAACTGGCAGTTTTACCTGGAATTTTCTTTTCCGAAAACGGTAGGTGAAGACATTTGTTACGTTTATTTTGCAGAGAGAAGAAAAGAGGCCGGGATTGAGAACATGGAATTTTCTTTGTTAATAAACGATTTAACTTTCCCGATCGAATTGAAATGCTTCCTGCCGGAACAGAAACTTGTGGAAAATTTCCTTTATTTTATAAAGTATCAGGACTTTGCTACCGAAATGGAACGGCTCGATATCAGCTACCAGATACTGAAAGAGCAGACGGTATCCGGCAGAAAGGCAGAGGAGTATTTTGAAAAAGAACTGCAAGAAGAGAATATCAAGGCGAATAAAGCGTTGTTAAAAGAGTTTCGCAGTTTAAAAAAGAGCAGCCATTTGCGGAAAAAATGGCGCTTTTACTGGAAACGAAAGGAACAGCCGGGGCCGGAACTGAACGAAGCGATCGATACGGTGCATGCTTTTTTTGAACAGATTGCACGGGCGTTGGAAAAGGATGAAATACTGGTTGCTGACTGGATGCCGCAGTTAAACCGTTTTTTATAATGCCGAATTATGGAAAAGGGCAGGGAGATAAGGCAGTGTAAACGAAGAAAGGCAGAATAAACGGAGAAAGGCAGAGTAAAGTATGACGTTAAATCAGATGAAATATTTTATTACGTCTGCAGAATGTTTAAGTTTTACCGAAGCGGCAAAGTGCCTGTTTTTGACGCAGCCGGCATTAAGCAGGCAGATTGCGGCGATGGAGCAGGAATTGAATACAAAATTGTTTGTCCGTGAAAAAAACGGATTGAAGCTGACACCGGGCGGCAGCTTGCTGTACAATAGGCTGCCGGACATACTGAAAGAATACGAACAGTTGATCGAACAGACAAGAACCGCAAATATCGGATATGAGGGAGCGCTGCATATCGGTTTTCTGGATGTGTATGACAACAGCCGTTATTTTACTAATGTAATTCGAAAATTTATTGACAAATATCCAGGAATTGATCTTCATATGCGCAGGGCGTCTACAAAAGAACTGGCCGAACAGATTCAGGAAAAGAAACTGGACCTTATTGTGACGTATGGCTTTTCACTGATGGATCAGCCGGATATGGTTGTGACAACAATCCATAAATTTCATTCCTGCCTGATGCTGCCGAAACAGCATCCGCTGGCGCAAAAAGAACGGATTTCTTTAAATGAATTGAAATCGGAGGCGTTTGTTATGGTTCACCAGAAAGAAAGCAGGGAGGGAAACCGTTACATACAATATGTATTTGAAAAAAATAATATTTTTCCGGATACCATGATTGTTGACAAAATGGACGACGTGATGCTGTGGATGGAACTGGGAAGCTATGTTGCATTCACGACAGACGTTACGACGGAAAAGAGTAACGATGCGGTCCGTATTGTTCCGGTTGAAGGTTTGGAAGAACATGATATGGTAATTGCCTGGAAAAAAGAAAATTATAATCCTTCGATTTCCATGTTTATGGAGATGTATGAAAAAGAAAACCGCCGCTATTGCGGCGGAGAAGATCAATAGTTACGCATGTAATCCAGAAGAAAGGGCAAAATCGCAGCAGGATCGTTTAAATCAAAAACCGGAAGATCCGCGTTTATTTTAAAGTCGGCGACCAGAGCGATTAAATGCTCTCGGTCGGAAACAGGCGTTTCCTGATACCCTTTTCGCAGCAGTTCGATTTTTTTCTGCGTTTCATGCTTATATCCTTCCGTAATAATCAGGTCTGCGTTTGAAATCTTTTGAAGCAGATCTCCTAATGGAACCGTATCTTCGTGTTGAATGATGGCGGCAGTTTTTTGTCTGGAAGTCAGGATTACATGATCGGCTCCGGCCCGGGTAAAACGGTGACTGTCTTTTCCGGGTTTGTCCATTTCAAAACCATGCGCGTCATGTTTCAGCAAGGCAAGGCGGATTCCCTCATTTTTTAACAGAGGAATTAATTTTTCGATATAAGTGGTTTTTCCGGTGCCGGAACGGGCCACAAAGGAAAGAACAGGAATGTCGTTGTGGGTTTGCTGCATTTTTCCAAGGCGGCGCAGGGCGTAATAGTAATCCTGACGGGTGTTCATATTAAAAAAACAATGATAGATATCGGAATCGGAAAAAAAATGTCCCTCTTCTGCAAATAATTCGTTTTCCGCAACTAAAAAGGGCGGGCACAGGTCATACAGATGCTTTAACGCATAGTTTTGATCGGCAAAACACTGCTCGATTACGGCGAGGCAGTTTTTTTCATATACCGCGAACAGAGATTCCGTTTTATCGTTTTTCCGGCGCACCAAGGCGAGCGGATGGTCTGCGGAAAGTGACGCCATTTTTCGCGCGGCAAGGGGATCGGCGAAAGGCGTGTCCACGGAAATAAAAAGAAATCGATCTTCTTTTGCTTTTGATAAAGTGCTGTAAATGCCGCTTAAGGGTCCGCAGCCCGGAATAATATCTTCAATCATTGGAATATCCAGCTTCAGGTCGTCATAATCCGATGCTTTTCGAACAGATAAGTATACTGACGGAAAAACTTTGGAAAATTTTTCCGATAAATATTCCAAAAGGCATGTATCACCGAAAGGCAGGCGCGCTTTGTCGGAACCCATCCGGGAACTTTGGCCGCCGGTAAGTATTACGAGTGCAGTATTCATACGATTCTCCTTATTTAAGGGGTGTGAGTTGAACGGTTCCGTCAACACCATTCGCAAAGGCGCTTTCAGCGCTTTCCCGCTGCTTTGCAGCTAACTTTGCTCATAACCCGGCGTTTCGCTCATAGTCGCGCTTATGCGTTTATTCATGCGAGCATGATTCACGCACGAAGCGGGCTATGGCGGAACTGTTACATTTATATTACAATAAAAACCGATAAAAAGCAAAATGATAATACAGGAAAGTATATGGGAAAATTAGAAGAAGCATTATACGAATATTATCGATCAGAATATTACCCGTTTCATATGCCGGGACATAAACAACGGCGAAACCACCCGTTCCTGACGAATGTGTCGGCGGGATTTGCCTACGATATTACGGAAATTGACGGTTTTGACGAGTTGCACCATGCGCAGGGATTGCTGAAAGAGGCGCAGCAGCAGGCCGCTGATCTGTATCACGCCGGACAGAGTTTTTTTCTTGTGAACGGGAGTACATGCGGCATATTGGCGGCAATCAGTGCTGCGGTTGCAAAAAGAGGGACGGTCCTGATAGCCAGGAACAGTCATAAGGCCGCATATCATGCGGTGTATTTGAGGGAATTGACCGCAAAATATCTGTATCCGCCTGTCGTAAGGTTTGGTGTGAACGGCAGTATTTCCCCGCGAACGGTCGAAAAAGGACTTGACAGGCACCCGGAGGCGGAAGCCGTTTTTCTGACATCTCCTACTTATGACGGGATTGTCAGCGATATCCGTTCGATTGCAGAAATCGTTCACCGAAAGAACAGGCTGCTGATTGTAGACGCGGCACACGGCGCACATTTTGGATTTCACGGTTATTTTCCGGAATCTCCCATAACCTGCGGAGCAGATCTTGTGATTACCAGCCTGCACAAAACGCTGCCAGCCTATACGCAAAGCGCGCTGCTGCTGTTAAAAGACAGGGAAAAGCTGGCAGAGCGGGTCGGGAAATTTTTAGACATATACGAAACAAGTTCCCCGTCTTACCTTTTTATGGCGCAGATGGAGCAATGCGTAGAATTACTGGCGCAGAAAAAAGAAACGCTGTTCGAAGAATTTTCAAAAAACCTGATCGGCTTTTACAGCTGGACAGAAAATTTAAAAAAGATCAGGGTATTTTCGCAGACGCCTCTTTTTTCGGAGAAAGAAAAAGCCGAAAAAGATAGCGGCGCGTTAATTTATAACAAAGATCCGTCAAAAATACTGATTTCGGCGGAAAAAGCAGGAATGAACGGAAAACAGCTGTACGATACGCTGCGGGAAAAGTACCGTTTGCAGCCGGAAATGTATGCGCAGAATTATGTGACGGCGTTAACGAGTATTATGGATCCGCCGGAAGCATTCAGGCGGCTAGCAGACGCGTTGATTCAGATTGATGCGGATTATGAAGCTAAATCCGCACAGTATGGCTCCGGCCAAATGGCCGATGTCAAAGAGAGCAAAAAGTGGATGCGGGACAATGCCGGTCAAACTATGGCAGGCGGCGAGTGGGAAGGACAGGCGCAAAATCTGTACGGATGCAGGCAGGCAGCGATGACACTGGCAGAAGCCGATGAATATCCGATAAAGAAAGTTCCGTTTCCGGAAATGTCCGGAAAGATAAGCGGCGGATATCTGATGCTTTATCCGCCCGGTATTCCGATCGTAACGCCGGGAGAGCGTATGACAAAACGGCTGGTAAACGAACTGGCCGGGCTGCTGCAGCTTGGTTACGAAATAGAAGGTCTGGAACAGATCAACGGGAAAGCGTATGGGAAAATCATTTTGCCTGACGGGGAAAAGAAATAAGCCTGCCAGAGTTGTCCTGGTATATACAAAAACGAACAGATTGTGCTATAATGGGCATCAGAGGTGTGTAGTATGGATATAAAAGTAAATCAGGTCAATATTCCGTCACAGGTAGAGGCAGCGCAGGCGGCGGAAAAAAACGACGGGGCCTTTAAATTTACCCTGGCAAGCAATATTGAAGAGGCGGCGCTGCAGGAAAAGATAAATGCATTAATGGAGGATATCGGCAAGCAGGGAGAACATATTGCCCGCCATATGGATATCCGCGATTTAAAAAAATACCGCCAGTTAATTAAAGAGTTTATGAATGAAGTCGTATACCGCTCCCATAAATTTTCACGGGAAAATTTTCTGGACCGGCGGGGACGCCATCGTGTGTACGGCATCATCCGGCTGATTGACGAAAATCTGGACGAACTGGCAAAAGCGCTCGTGGAAGATGAAAAAAATGCAATCGATATCTTGGGAAGAATTGACGAAATACGAGGCTTACTGATAGATATTATAACGTAATTTAATGATACCAGGGTCAAAATACTTTTTGTCCCCAACATCATATAATTTGACAAATAATTATAAGGAGTAGAATAAATGGCGGGTTTTTCAGGAATTATAGGACATGAAAGCATTATTGGCCACATGAAAAAATCTATTGCAGCGGATAAAGTCACCCATGCTTATATTTTGCATGGAGAAGACAAATCCGGAAAAATGATGCTGGCGGAAGCTTTTGCGGCGGCATTACAGTGTGATACAGGCGGACCGGAACCGTGTTTGCAATGCCATTCCTGTAAACAGGCAATATCCCGGAACCATCCGGATATTATCTATATACAGCATAATAAACCGAATACGATTTCCGTAGAGGATATTCGGCAGCAGCTCAACAATACAGCTGCAGTCCGGCCGTATGCGGGAAAATATAAAATATATATTGTAGATGAAGCGGAAAAGATGAATGTGCAGGCGCAGAACGCCCTTTTGAAAACAATAGAGGAACCGCCGGAATATGCCGTTATTTTGTTGTTAACAACAAATGCGGAAGCATTTCTGCCGACGATACTATCCCGCTGTATGATGCTGCGTCTGCAGGCCGTGTCCGATGACAAGATGATATCGTTTCTGATGAAGCAATATCAGATTCCGGATTATCAGGCGGAAATCTGCGCGGCGTTTGCACAGGGCAACGTGGGAAAGGCGATTGATCTGGCAAACTCGAAAGATTTTAACGGGTTAAAGGACGATATGCTGGAAACAGTGAAACGGGTGCGCGATCTGGAGGTCTACGAACTTGCAGAAGCAGTAAAGCGGATCAGCGTATTTAAACTGGAGATCAACGACTATTTTGACCTGATGATGATATGGTACAGGGACGTATTGTTATTTAAGGCAACGGCCGATGTGAACCGCCTGATTTTTAAGGATGAAGTATATGAAATTAAAAGCCAGGCGAGTAAAAGTTCTTACGAAGGGATCGAATTGATCTTAGACGCTTTGCAGAAAGCGAAAGCGCGGATCAGGGCAAATGTGAATTTTGAACTTGTGGTCGAACTGTTGCTGTTGACAATAAAGGAGAATTAACAATGATAAAAGTGATTGGCGTCCGATTCCGGACGGCAGGGAAAATATATTATTTTGACCCGAAAGATTTCAAAATTAAGAAAAACGACCATGTCATCGTGGAAACCGCCCGCGGAGTAGAATACGGGCTGGTCGTAAGCGGAGTCAGGGAAATTGAAGACGAAAACGTCGTACAGCCGTTAAAACAGGTCATACGCGTGGCTACGGCAGAGGATGAAAAAAGAGAAGAAAAAAACCGCGTGAAAGAAAAAGAGGCGTTTGCCATCTGCCTGGAAAAGATAAAAAAACACGAACTGCAGATGAAACTCGTAGAAGCGGAATATACCTTTGACAATAATAAGCTGCTGTTTTATTTTACGGCGGACGGCCGGGTGGATTTCCGGGAACTGGTGAAAGACCTGGCCAGCGTATTCCGTACCAGAATCGAACTGCGCCAGATTGGCGTCCGCGATGAAACGAAAATATTAGGCGGCGTTGGAATTTGCGGACGGCCTCTGTGCTGCCACAGCTTTTTGTCCGATTTTGCGCCGGTATCCATCAAAATGGCGAAAGAGCAGAATCTTTCCCTGAATCCCACGAAAATATCCGGGGTTTGCGGGCGTTTGATGTGCTGCCTGAAAAACGAGGAAGAAACTTATGAGTACCTGACCAGCCGGCTTCCGAACATCGGCGATAAAGTGACGGCGTCGGACGGAAACCGCGGAGAAGTGCAGAGCGTGAGCGTCCTGCGCCAGACTGTAAAAGTCATGGTGGAACATGACGATGAAAAAGAACTGCTGGAGTATCCGGTAAAACAGTTAAAGTTCAGAACAAAAAAGAAAAAGGAACGCCTGAATCTGACAAAAGAAGAATTAAAGGAACTGGCAAAACTGGAGGATAAAGAAGGAGCGTCAAAGATTGACTGATTTGTTAAAACCAAATGAAAGAATGGACGAGCTCCACCGGAACGGCTACCGGATTATACAAAATCCGCAGAAGTTCTGCTTTGGCATGGATGCGGTATTATTATCCGGTTTTATAAGAGTAAAAGAACAGGAAACGGTACTGGATCTTGGGACCGGAACGGGTATAATTCCGATACTTCTTGAAGCGAAAACAGATGGCGCGCATTTTACCGGGCTGGAGATCCAGCCGGAAAGCGCGGATATGGCGCGGCGCAGCGTAACGCTCAACCATCTGGAAAATAAGGTGTCGATAGTGACCGGAGATATTAAAGATGCCTCCAATTTGTTTGGGGCATCTTCTTTTGATGTCGTGACGGCAAATCCGCCGTATATGATAGACAGCCATGGTATGAGCAGCCCGAGCCAGGCAAAAGCCATCGCGCGCCATGAAATACTATGTACGCTGGACGACGTTTTAGAACAGGCATACCGGCTGTTAAAGCCGCAGGGGCTTTTTTTTATGGTGCACCGGCCGTTCCGGCTGGCGGAAATTATGAGTAAAATGGTCGCGGCCGGACTGGAGCCGAAACGGATGCAGCTTGTGTACCCGTATGTAAATAAAGAGCCAAATATGGTGCTGCTGGAAGGGCTAAAACAGGGGAAATCGCGTTTGGCCGTGGAAAAGCCGCTGATTGTTTATCAGGCGCCGGGAATATATACGGAAGAAATATATACGATTTACGGGTATTAGGGAGAGTTTTTATGAGCGGAATATTATATTTATGCGCGACGCCGATCGGGAACCTGGAGGATATGACGTTCCGGGCGATACGGATGTTACGGGAAGCGGATTTGATTGCGGCGGAGGATACCCGCAATTCTATAAAACTGTTAAATCATTTTGAAATAAAAACCCCGATGACCAGTTACCATGAGTTCAACCGGATCGAGAAAGCGCATCAGCTGGTGAATCAGTTAAAACAGGGCAAAAATATCGCGTTGATCACGGATGCCGGGACGCCTGCGATTTCGGATCCGGGGGAAGACCTGGTAAAAATCTGCTACGAAGCGGGAATCCGTGTTGAGATCGTACCGGGTGCCTGCGCCTGCGTCAGTGCGCTGGCGTTGTCCGCGCTGCCGACAAGGCGTTTTTGTTTTGAAGGGTTTTTGCCGGCGGACAAGGCAAAACGCAAACAACTGCTGGAATGTCTGCCGGAAGAAACGAGGACGATTATTTTGTACGAAGCGCCCCATCATTTGAAAAAAACACTCGCACAGTTAAACGAAGCGTTGGGAAACCGGAAGATCACGTTATGCAAAGAACTGACGAAAAAACATGAAACCGTATTCGCAACGACGCTGGAAGAAGCACTGCAATATTACGAAAAGGAAGAGCCGCGGGGAGAATATGTACTGGTTATAGAGGGAAAGAGTTTCGAGGAACTGGAGCAGGAGGAAAGGAAAAGCTGGCTGGAACTGGAGGCCAAAGAGCATGTAGCCCTGTACGAGAAACAGGGACTTTCGCGCAAGGAAGCCATGAAGCGGGCCGCGAAAGACCGCGGGGTTTCCAGGCGCGAAATATATCAGGAACTGCTGACAGAATCCAGAGATTTTTGCCAGTAAACCGGAAAGTGCTTTTTTAACAGCGGAAAAGGCGCCGGACCCATCGTCAACAGCGTATCATGGAAAACGCGGTTGGAAAATCCGTTTCCGTACCGTTCTTTTGCATATTGGCGCAGAGATTCAATTTCCAGATACCCGACAAAGTATTTTAGATATCCGCCGGCATTTTGCTCTACCAGTTCGTATAAAGAGGCCAGGGAGGCGTCGTCCGGCACGATACCGTTTGCGTTTAAAAATGCCGCAAGCTGATTCCGATCCCATCCTTCATAATGGACGCCAATTTCCATAGATGCGTAGACTCCCAGCAGGAGGATTCTGTTCAATCGGTAGTATTCCGCCAACGAATCATCCAGACCGGCATAATCATAAGAAAATAGTTCTACATAAGTAGCCCATCCCTCGCTGTAGCCGGGGAAAGACAGAAGCTGGCGCAGATGGCAAACGTCGGAACTTTTTAAAACCGCGTTCTGGTACAGATGCCCGGGATATCCTTCATGGGCCAGCGTCGTGAACAGTTCCAGATCATCCATTTTACTGGAAGAATTTAAATAGATTACGTTATGTTCCAGGTCGTCTAACGGCGCGGTCAGGTAAAAGGCCGGCGCCATGCTGTCTTCGAGGGAACTGTCAATATATTCCAGACGGTACGGATAGACCGTATCCAGCCGGAAGTCTTCCTGCATTTTCTGCGTCAGCACCGTCAGCATGTCTTCCGGAGCAGAAACGGATAAAGAGGGTGACTTCGTTGCTTTTAACGCCAGGTCGGGATGTTCGGCCAACAAAAGAGAAGCTTTTTGCAAAGCGTCCTGCCGCGACTGCTCCAGCAAAAGCTGCAGTTCCGAGATTGAATAATTCGTCCCGGTTGTATACTGCATCTGCATTTCATAATACTGCCGTCCGTTTGGCAGAAAACAAAGGCCGCTTTCGCTGCGGCAGCAGGAAGCCAGAGTGGAAAGATGCTCTTTTAACACCTGATAAGACGGAAAGAAATAAGTCTGCAAAAGCTTTTCATACCGGGAAATATAGTTGTTTTTTTCGTCGTCTTTCAAATAATCCGCTTCTTCCAGGCGGCGCGTAAACGTGGTGTACATAAAATGAGAAGCGTCCGCTTCGATAAAGCTGTCGCATTGCGAAAGCACTTTTAAAAAAGCCGTTTTCGACATAAAAAGTCCCGCAGATGCTTTTTCTTCTTCAAATCGGATGATTTGAGAGATATATTGCGGAAAAGCAGAGATCAGGGAAAAATAATATTCAATATCGTCGGCATCCTGAAACTGATATTCCGCCAGCAGAACCGGTATTTCCAACTGCATTCCGTTTAAAGGGGACAGGTATTCGTCATACAAAAACAACGGGGCGAGCCGTTTTCGGGAAACCAGATAAGACTGCAGCGTATCATACGTTAACTGCTGGGAATCAGACAGTTCCTCCCGGGGAAACTGCGCCAGGGCAGTTTCCATATTTTCATAAAAAGCAAGCAGTCCTCTTGCCGAATTGGTCGGAATATTGCCAAAAGTGGCGTCCGGCTGATTTATTTTGGCTTTTTGGGAAAACAGGTTGTGAAAACCGCTATCCTCAAAAGAAGAGGGATCGTTTATCGTATAATGGAACGTTAAAGAATCGCCTGCCACCATGGAGCAAAAGAGTGTATCGGTATAGTTGTCGAATTTTTTGCCCGTACGGGTGTTTTTGCGGCTGGCACGAGCCGGGCCATCCTGATTTTCACGGATCAGGGTGTTTTTCTCCACAGAAGAAAACTCTGTCTGGAGCGCAGGTTCGCAACCGGCAAGCAGAAGACTTAAAACAATAGCCCAAAGTAAAAGAAAACGGGCGGCGGCAGTTGGCAGGGAAAAGTGTTTCATGAAAAATACCTTAATTTTACGATTAATTAAAGGTATGCGCCAAATAGGAAATTCATGTGAGAAATAAGAAAAATCCTCTTAAGAAACCAAAAACTGCTTATGATTTTTTAAGAGGATCCGCGGTATAGCCGTAAAAGAACTTTTTCAGGTTTTGCAGGGCGCGGACAAGAATTTCTTTATCCGCTTCGTTAAAACCCGCGACGGTGGCGTCTATCATGTTTTTATGAAAAAGACAGTGATGTTCGAATGCATGACGGCCCTTTTCTGTCAGGGAAATCAGGACAACACGCCGGTCGCTCTCGCTGCGGCCCCGGCATACGTAACCTTTTTTAACAAGATTATTGATGGCAATCGTCAATGTGCCGACGGTGACACCGATGGATTTGGCAACCGAGGACATGTTCTGAAAAGACTGCTTTCCGATGACGTCAATAATGTGCATATCATTATTGGAAATATCTTTAAATTCTTCCGTTATAACGGCTTTTTCTTCAATCCGCATGATCTCATTGAAAAGATCGACAAGTATTTCATTTACTGTCAGATAGGTGGTGTCCATGTGGCAGCCGGCCTCCTTTATCTTTATGGATTACGCATAAAAGAATAAACGAAATTATCTGGCATAATCCACACTAATTAACAATACGTTTCCGCAGAATAAATTTTCAGTCTGCAAGGCGGCGGAATAAGGCGTAACGGTGGCTACGTCGATTGACGGCAACGCAGCAGATGGAAATTCAGACAAGCGAAACATACGGTTAATTAATGCGGATTATACTAGTATTATACACAAGACAAAGTGTTCTGGCAAGAGTAGTTTGAATATCAAAATAATTATATCGATCCGTACGCTACTTTTCGAGGCGTGGGGAAAGATACTGGCCGTTTTGCCGCTTCTTTCGCAAAACGGCTTTGTTATGAAACTTCTATAAATATGATGATATAAAAAGTGTTATCAGAACTTCCGTTTTGCCGACAGATTTCCAGGCTGTGCTGCCAGAGAGGGAAACATTGGAAGAATTTTTATAGTATCCCTTATCCCCGGGAAAATGGGCGAAATGGATTCCCCCGAGTTCACTGTCTGAGGTTTTCCTCAATATTTTGGACGCACCTGGGAGGGACATGTTTTTCTTCCTGGACAGCCTTTCTGGTTTTCCTAACAGCGGCGTCAAGCACGTTCGATGAGGGTATGCCCTGCGAAACTCGGGACTGCCATAAAAAGTACCAGAATCCGGAATTACTTTGCAATGGCAGTCCCTCAGACAGTCGACCGGCATACCCATTCGTGCTTTTCCTGCCGCTGATAAGGAAAACGCACAAAAGACTTCCAATGGAAGAAAGAACATTGTCCCGCCGCTGGTGCTCATACGCCTGACGGAAAACCGAGCTTGAATCGGGGGAATCAAATCACATCCGCCCATCCCGGGGTTAGGGATACTAAAAATTCTGTAACTGGTTCCCGGCTTTGGCAGCACAGTCGGAAATCGACATAAAAAGAGCTGATAACACTTTTTATATCACCATTGTTTAGAAATTATAAATAAAGCCGTTTCGTAAGGAAACGATGCAACGGTCAGTGACTTCCCTACCACGTGAAAAGTAAGTGCGTACGTTTCGAAATCATTGTTTATGGATTACAGCCTGAACAGCCGTGCTGTTTGCCGGTGCTTCCGTTGTTTCGGCAGGGGAAGACAGGAGGTTTTCTTCTGTATAGTGCCGCAATTTATAGTAAGGAGAATTTTTGGCGGCGGATGATAAAAGGATAGCGGCGGTAGAGCCTAAATGAGCAAAAACCATTAATCCGATCCGGCGTACCGCAAACTCCCGCCCAAATATTTTTCCGATCCGGAAAGCGGAAGAAAAATCATAAAATTCCCGTACGGCATGGTAAAATTCCATTTGCAGTTCCCACGGTGAGAAATGTATCGGCAGGAACGTAACGTTCATCATGTCAAAAACTTCCCAGTTTTCCGTAATCATGCGATGCTGCTGCCGGAACTGTTCAAATACCGGAGTATTCGGGTACGGCGTCAAAACGGCGGGCTGGAGCTGATAGGCGTTCATTTCTTTTGCAAAAGACACCGCATTTCGGATATCTTCCTTTGTATCCGTGTCCAGACCAAGTACAATGCTGGCGATCAGGCGGATTTTATATTTCTGGCAGGCCAGTGCGGCACGCCGGATAGCGGCGATATCCTGGCCTTTGTGGATCAAATCCTGGCTTTCCTGATTCAGGGATTCGATTCCGATCAAAACGCGGTTTAAGTGCGCCTGCTGCAGCAGTGACAGCAATTCCTCATCGTCTGCCATGTCCGTACGGCCAAAGAAAAAGATTTCTTTAAATATCAGGTTTTCCGCGATCATACGGCGGCAGATCTCTTTTGCCCGTTCTTTGTCAGCCGTAAAATTGTCGTCTTCAAAATTGATAAACCGAAAACCAAGCCGTTTATAATAACGGATTTCCTCTATCACGCTGTCTACGCTGCGCTGTCGGTACGGATGAAACATCCGCGATGTCGTGCAGAAAGTGCAGCAGTGCGTACATCCGCGCGTAGACATGATGTTTGCCGTATCGCACGGAGTTTTTAAGATAGAATAATCCGGAAAGCAGACAGCGTCCAGGTCCTCGACAGGAGAGCCGTTGATCACGGAATCGGTCAGCCGGCCCTCGATGACGTCCAGAATCAGGTTTTCCCCTTCCCCGGTAATGACCTGATCGGCATGGCGCAGCGCTTCCTCCGGCATGGCGGTCGCATGGATTCCGCCGATAATCACGCGCGCATGAGAGCGTTCATGTATCATGTCCGCCAGTTCATAGGCCCGCGGCGCGGTAGAGGTCATGATGGACAGGCAGAAAACATCCGTATCCCGAAGCAGTTTTTTATAATTTACCGATCCGTTTAATTCTTCATATACTTCAACGGTGTGTCCGGCGTTTTTTAAGATCGTACCAAGGATAAGCGGGCCGGTAATTGCGTTCGGATGCCCGTAAAAACGGCCGCCAAACCGGTACAGGGGAAATCGTCGCAGTGCTGCGGCTGGGGTAATAAATACAATTTTCATGGGAAATTCCTTTCCTGCTATTTTATAACAGATCCTTATAGAAATTTTTGTTGTTTTTGGTAGTACCTGTTTGTTGGAAGTATGCGCAAATATTGACGGCTCTATACAATTGCATTTGTGAAAAGAGAAAAGCAGAAAGGAATAAATGAAAAAAACACAACATAAAATAGGGGTAAACAAAAAGGTTCTTTGACAATATGCTGAATTATTTATGGTGTTTTATGATCCTGATCGGTATCGGGTACGGGGCATTTACCGGACGCCTGCCTGATCTTACAACGGCCGCGCTGGATTCTGCAAAGGAAGCGATCACGCTTGCCATTACAATGCTGGGAGTGATGTCGTTTTGGACAGGAATGATGAAAATTGCGGAGCACGCAGGAGTGATTAAAAAAATAGAAAAGTTGTTATCGCCGTTTCTGGATTTTCTGTTTCCGGAAATACCTCGTGAACATAAAGCCAGAGAACTGATTGCGACCAATATTACGGCCAATATTTTTGGACTGGGCTGGGCGGCTACCCCGGCCGGATTAAAAGCTTTTGAAGAATTGCAGAAATTAAATAAGCATAAGGAGCGCGCTACAGCGGCAATGTGTACGCTGCTTATTGTTAATATTTCCTCGCTGCAGTTGATTCCGATCAATATTATTGCCTACAGAAGCCAGTATGGTTCCGCGGATCCGTCGGCAATCGTTGGCCCCGCCATTTTTGCAACGGCAATTTCCACGTTAACGGGTGTATTATTTGCAAAGGCAGCGGCTATGTATTCCGCGCGGGTCAGAAGATGAGAGCGCTGATATTTCTATCACAGGCTATTGTACCAATGATTTTGTTTTTGCTGATTCTGGCGGGCCTGAACAAAAAAATCAACCTGTATGAAGATTTCACCAAAGGAGCAAAGGACGGATTCCGGACAGTCGTCGGAATATTGCCGACATTGATCGGGCTGATGGTAGCAGTCGGCGTGCTGCGCGCTTCCGGCTTTCTGGAATTTCTTTCCTCTATCGGGACCGGTCTTTTGGAAAAAACCGGATTTCCCACGGAGCTTTTGCCAATTACGCTGGTAAAATTGTTTTCGTCTTCCGCGGCGACCGGACTTCTGCTGGATCTTTATAAAGAGTACGGGACGGATTCACGAATCGGACTGATCGTATCCATTATGCTGAGTTCGACAGAAACGGTATTTTATACGTTGTCCGTATATTTTATGTCGATAAAGGTGAAAAAATCAAGATACACTCTGGCCGGAGCGCTGGCGGCCACATTTGCCGGGATTATAGCCAGCGTATGGATTGGAAACCGGATGTAAGCAGGAACGAATATTGTAGAAAACCGGATACAAGTAAAATTTGACATTTACGGCATAGTGTACTATAATAATACCATTGACGCGGGGTGGAGCAGTCTGGAAGCTCGTCGGGCTCATAACCCGAAGGTCACAGGTTCAAATCCTGTCCCCGCAATTTACAAGATCTGATAGTGCGTCAGATCTTATTTTCGTTATACGGGAAATATATGGAGGGGCGTATGGATAAAAAAATCGAGCAGTTGCAAAAAATGATTACGGAGTCCGATAACATTGTATTTTTCGGGGGAGCGGGCGTGTCGACGGAAAGCGGGATCCCGGATTTTCGGAGCGTAGACGGTTTGTATAGTCAAAAATACGATTATCCGCCGGAAACGATTTTAAGCCATTCTTTTTACATACAAAATACCGGGGAATTTTATCGTTTTTACAAAGATAAAATGCTGGAGCTTTCCGCGAAACCGAATCCGGCGCATTTAAAGCTGGCGGAACTGGAGGCTGCCGGGAAATTAAAAGCCGTAATCACACAGAATATCGACGGGCTGCATCAGGCAGCCGGCAGTAAAGAAGTACTGGAACTGCACGGAAGCGTTTTGCGCAACTACTGCGTTTCCTGCGGAAAGTTTTATGAGGCGCAGTTTATTAAGGATGCGGACGGCGTACCGCACTGCACGGAGTGTGGCAGGAAGATCAAACCGGATGTCGTTTTATATGAAGAGGGACTCGACATGGATACGATGGAGTCCGCGGTAAATTATATCAGCCGCGCCGATATGCTGATTATAGGCGGCACTTCGCTGGTGGTCTATCCGGCGGCCGGATTAATCGACTATTACAGAGGAAAGAAACTGGTATTAATCAATAAATCAACAACGGCTATGGATTCCCGGGCGAATCTGGTAATCCAGGGCAGTATCGGAGAGGTATTAGGGCAGATAACCGTTAACGGAAAGGAAATGTGAGGACGATGGATATCCGGGTTGGGGACAGGCTGAAGATGAAAAAGAAACATCCCTGCGGAAACAGCGAATGGGAAGTATTGCGGATCGGGGCGGATTTTCGGCTGAAATGCTGCGGATGCGGCCATATGATTATGATCGCGCGCCCGAAAGCGGAAAAAAATATAAAAGAGGTAATCCACCTATGAAAACAAGAGAAGAAGCCCTGGAATACGGACTGTCGTTTCCCGATACTTATCAGGATGCGCCTTTTCATGACGACAACTGGCAGCTTGTGCGGGTAAAAGGGAGCAAAAAGGCGTTTCTCTGGACATATGAAAGAAACGGATACATAAACCTGAATGTAAAAGTCGATCCGGAATGGAGAGATTTCTGGCGCAATGCCTATGATTCCGTCGTTGCCGGATGGCATCAGAATAAAGGAAACTGGAATACCGTTATTTTGGACGGGACAATTCCGGTGGAAGATATCAGACGGATGATAGCGGAAAGTTATGATCTGGTTACGGACAGTCCGGCAAAGAGAATTTATGAAGCCGTGAAAAAAATACCGAAAGGAAAGGTGGCCACTTACAGCCAGGTGGCGGAACTTGCCGGGAATAAAAGGATGGCCAGGGCCGTCGGAAACGCGCTTCACAACAATCCGGATCCAGAAAATATTCCCTGTTACAGAGTGGTGAACGCCAAAGGGGAACTGGCAGGAGCGTTCGCCTTTGGCGGGGAGAACGTGCAGGCGGGGCTGCTGGAAGCCGACGGTATTGTCGTAGTCAACGGGAAAGTCGATCTGGGGAAATACGGGATAAAGACAGGTTTGTAATTGTTACTGTGTGAAAACAAATCCGTCCCATACAGGCTTTCCCCGCCTGCGATATCAAACCCATCTATCATTTTCCCGTTTCTGTGGGCGGAAATGGAAATTCCACCGCCAATATGGCAGACGATATAATTGTTTTCATAATAGTTTTCGCTGAAGAATCCGGCATGGCGTATAGCAGTTTCTTTTAAATATATTAAAAATGCACAGGTTTATAAATAAAAAAAGCCGGAAACCACTTGTCTTTTGCGGGAATTTGTGATAACATAAACACTCGTGATATAAAAATCCTTGCTTTTTTCCGAAAGGGAAGAGGCCAGAGACCAAAAGGAGGTACAATTCGCATGAACAAATATGAATTAGGACTCGTTGTGAATGCAAAGATCGAAGACGATGAAAGAGCCGCTGTTGTAGAAAAAGCCAAAGAGTATATTACCAGAGCGGGCGGCAGCATAACAAACATTGATGAATGGGGTAAGAAAAGACTGGCTTACGAAATTCAAAAAATGAGAGAAGGCTTTTATTATTTCATCCAGTTTGATGCAGAATCAACTGCGCCGGCACAGATTGAAGAAAATGTTCGTATCATGGATAATATTCTTCGTTTCTTATGCGTAAGACAGGACGAGGCATAGAAAGAAGAAAGAGGAAAACGTAAGTATGAATAAAGTAATTCTTATGGGACGGTTGACGAGAGATCCTGAGATTCGTTATTCCCAGGGGGAGCAGTCGACTGCAGTAGCAAGATATACGCTGGCCGTAGATAGAAGATTTAACCGTAACGACGGGCAGACCGCTGATTTTATTCAGTGCGTTGCATTTGGACGCAGCGCGGAATTTGCGGAAAAATATTTCCATAAAGGAATAAAAATCGCAGTTAGCGGCCGTATTCAGACCGGGAGCTACACGAACAGGGACGGTCAGAAAGTCTATACGACGGATGTTGTCGTAGAAGATCAGGAATTTGCGGAAAGCAAAAATGCCAGCGCCGGGAATGAAAGCGGTTTCGTTCCGGCAGGTAATCCAAACCCGAGCATGGCAGGGGATGGTTTTATGAATATTCCGGACGGAATAGAAGAAGAATTACCATTTAATTAAAAGATGCCGTATGCATCTGTATAAAGTAGGAGGGAAAAGACAATGGCATATAATAAATCTGACAGGCCGGATTCTCCAATGAAGAGAAGAGGCGGGCGCAGAAGAAAAAAAGTATGTGTATTCTGCGGAAAAGACAATGTGATCAATTACAAAGATACAAATAAATTAAAAAGATATGTTTCTGAAAGAGGAAAAATCCTTCCTCGCCGTATAACAGGAAACTGTGCGAAACATCAGAGAGCTCTTACCGTTGCAATTAAAAGAGCACGCCATATAGCTTTAATGCCGTATGTAGCAGATTAAAAACTTAGCCTCTGCGGAGGTTTTACCGTAAAAGGATCCTGCATAGCAGGGTCCTTTTTTGTATCATAGGAAATGCCATGTTGGATTAAAGTGGTAACGTACTAAATTTTCTATGATATAAAAACCCTCCGGGCAGGATCGTAGGGTCTGTCCCAGCGAAGCGAGGATACTGCGGCGGGGATGAATTATGTTGCTGAAGCAACCAGCCGCAGGCGGAGAATCCAGCAGAGCTGGATTTTTTGTTCACTGACGGAAGCGGATTTTAGTTTTTGTATGCAACGCAGATTAAAAAATGGCAGGAATTTACAAAATGGTAAAGGCAGGGGAGATTATATGAAACAGGTATCAAAAGAAAGAACAGACGGAATGTTGTATGGACTGGAAGAAAAAGTACCGCCGGGGAAATGTACCGTATACGGAACACAATACCTGATTTATTTTCTGGCCGGAAGCGCGATTATGCCGGTCATTATCGGGGCGTATCTGGGTTTGGAGCAGGCGGAGATCGCACAGATGCTGCAAAGGACTTTTTTGTTAAGTGGAGGCGTATCTGTTTTGCAGGCGGTATTGGGGCACCGTTTTCCGATCATTGACGGCCCGGCGGGTTTGTGGATGGGACTGTTGATTATACTGGCGGGCGCGGCATCATCGTTTGGAAAAGATCTGGCCGTTTTACGTACGGATCTGGAACTGGGAATGATTCTGGCCGGCGTTATGGTTATTATCGTGGGCTTAAGCGGCCTGATGCAGAAAATCCTCAAAATATTTAATCCGATTGTAAACGGTACGTTTTTGATACTGATGGTATTGCAGATGAGCGCGACCGTGATCAAAGGCGCAACGGGGATTTCTTCCGGATATGATACGATACAGTTGAAATTTCTGGTTGTTTTTCTGATCACTACTGTCGTTATCGTTGTGATCAATTTAAAAGCACATGGTTTTATTCAGTCGATCGCGACGCTGATCGGTGTCGTTATAGGCTGGGTATTGGCGTATGCGATGGGGATTTCTCCGGAATTTATTTCTTCCGGAGACGGTTTTGTCGCGGTACCGCAGCCGTTTGCATGGGGATCCCCGACAGTGGACGCCAGTGTTATCGTGACATGCCTGATTGGTGAATTTGTATTGTTTTCCAATTTTGCGACAAGTATCAACGGGATGTCCGATTTACTGGCACGTCCGAACACTCCGAAACTCGTCCGCAGAAGCACCATATTGTTCGGGGTGACGGCAGTGCTGTGCGGCCTGTTTCCGGTAACGGGATTTGTGCCGTTTGCCTCTGCGCCGAGCACGACAAAACTGACTAGGGTAGCAGCCCGCGGGCCGTTTATTCTTGGCGGTATTTTTATGATGATTCTCGGCATTATAGCGCCGGTGTGCTCCTTTTTCGCCGCGATTCCGCCGGCGGTCGGTTATTCTGCAATGATGATCGTATTTGCCCTGATGTTAGAGCAGGGAATCCGTGAGTACAAAAAAGTGCAATTTACAAACCGGGAAGGGTTTATTATCGGGATTTCTTTTATGATCGGCGCCGGGATTATGTTTCTGGACGCATCCGCATTTTTGACGCTGCCTCAGATGCTGCGTTATATCGTATCGAACGGACTGATTATGGGACTGATTATCGTAATGCTGCTGGAGCATGTGATTTTAAGAAAAAAGAAAGCGAGTTAAAAAATATTATAAGAAATTTTCTTTGATGGTTTCGGACGGCAGCGAAATGTTTTAGTAACATTTTTGTAAGCAGAAGAAAGCGGCATACTGGCAGTTCTGTTAAATATATCGGTAGTCTGGCAGTATCAGGGCAAGTTTTCACAGACGTGGAATGTCAGGCTGTACAAAATAATAACCAAATGTCCTTGCGGAAGAAAATCCATTTGATGGAGCAGGCAATTGTTATATTTTGTATGGACTGACAGAAAACATATGAAATCAATTTCTCTGATACTGCCGAACAGCAGCATTTCTTGCCATGAAGCCATGAAGATGGTATAATGGGTGCATTACGAACAGCGTTTCGATTATAACCATTTTATGGAGGGGATATATGAAAAATGGACGGAAAGGGAAAGCGGAGCTTACTGCAGGACTAAAAGGATATTTATATTGGCCGTTATTGCTGACGATTATACCGGCCTGTTTTCTGGCACCGGTTTACTATTTTAACGTTTATGCCGGAGTATGGATGAGCTGTGCGGTTGGGTTATATTTTGTGATTTGTCTTGCGGTGTATAAAAAAAGCAACGTAACGATCGTAGAACAACTGTCAGAGTTTGCTCTCCGGTACGGCTCGGTCCAAAAGCGGCTTTTGGATGAATTTGAAATTCCGTATGCTTTATTAACGGAAACGGGAAAAATCCTCTGGATGAACTGTGCGTTTGAAGAAGTTACCGGAAAAGAGAAAAATTATCACAAATCTATTAACGGAATTTTTCCGAGCGTTACGAAAGAATGGTTGGAAAAGGCGGAAGACCACAGTATACAGCATGTAAAGTATGAAGAGAAATTTTTCCGCATATTGATTCGGAAAGTATTTTTCCATGAAATGCTGGATGACAATCATATTTTGACACAGGATGGAAAAGAACAGTATTTGAGTGTGCTGTATCTGTTTGATGAAACCGAATTAAATGATTATGTCCGGAAAAACGAAGAACAGCGTCTGGTTTCCGCACTGGTTTATATCGACAATTATGACGAGGTGCTGGAGAGCGTGGAGGATGTAAAACAGTCCATGCTGGCGGCTCTGGTCGCGAGAAGGATTATTAAGTATTTTTCCGGCGTAGACGGTGTTGTAAAGAGAGTCGAAAAAGACCGATATTATGTCGTGTTCAAACACAAATACCTGGAGCAGTTAAAAGAAGACAGGTTCAGCCTGATTGAGGATGTGAAAAAGATCAGGATCGGTAATGAGATGGCAGTTACGTTGAGTATTGGAATAGGCGTGAACAGCACAACTTACGTTCAGAACCATGAGTACGCGCGGATGGCCGTGGATCTGGCATTAGGCCGGGGCGGCGACCAGGTTGTCATAAAAGAGGGAAACGAAGTTTCCTATTACGGAGGAAATACGCAGCAGTCAGGAAAAAATGCGAGAGTAAAGGCCCGTGTGAAAGCGTATGCCCTGCGTGAAATTATAGAAAGCCATGAAAATATTGTGGTGATGGGACATTCCTTAAGCGATGTGGATTGTTTTGGGGCGGCGATCGGTATTTTCTGCGCGGCAAAAGCGCTGGGGAAACGCACGCAGATCGTATTAAACGAGATCACCTCTTCCTTGCGGCCGTTAAAAGAATGCTTTACCGTGGAACGCGGGTATGAGGAAGACATGTTTATTACCAGCGAAGAAGCGCTGGACGTGACGGGACTGCAAACGCTCGTTATGGTAGTTGACTCGAACCGCCCGAGTTATACGGAATGTCCGGAATTATTAAATCGTTCTAAAACAATTGTTGTATTCGACCATCACAGGCAGAGTAAAGAAGTTATTGACAATGCCGTGTTATCGTATATTGAAAGCTATGCTTCTTCTACCTGTGAAATGGTTGCGGAAGTCCTGCAGTATATTGTGGAAGGGATTCAGCTCGAACCGTGGGAAGCGGACTGTATTTATGCCGGGGTTTTGATTGATACCAATAATTTTATGACGAAGACAGGAGTCCGTACCTTTGAAGCGGCGGCATATCTGCGCCGGAGCGGTGCGGACGTTACGCGGGTACGAAAAATGCTGCGGAACGATATGGATGCGTATAAAGCAAGAGCGGAAGCCGTACGCAGCGCGGAAGTATACCGGGGAGCTTTTGCCATATCCACCTGTCCGGCAGACAGGCTGGAAAGCCCGACGATCGCGGGAGCGCAGGCGGCAAACGAGCTGTTGAATATTATCGGCATTAAGGCTTCTTTTGTGTTGACTGATTATAATGATAAAATTTATATCAGTTCGCGTTCCATTGACGAGATCAACGTACAGGTTATTATGGAACGACTGGGCGGCGGCGGCCACCTGAATGTAGCCGGAGCACAGTTAGAAGATATGACGATAGAAAAAACAAAACAATTAATTGAAAATACAATTGACGAACTGATGGAAGAAGGACAAATTGTGATAGATGGAGGAACGAGATGAAAGTAATTTTATTGGAAGATGTAAAATCGTTAGGAAAAAAAGGTGAAATTGTAACAGCGAGCGACGCTTATGCCAGGAATATCCTGATTCCGAAAAAACTGGGCGTAGAGGCGACGCCGACCGCCCTGAATGATTTAAAACTGCAGCAAAAGCATGCGGAAAAAGTGGCGCAGGAAAATTATGATAAGGCCGTCGCTTTGAAAGAAGAATTAAAAGACAAATCGGTAGAACTGAAAATGAAAGCCGGCGCTGGCGGAAAAGCGTTCGGTTCCGTTTCCAGCAAAGAAATTTCCCAGGCGGTAAAGGTGCAGCTCGGCCTGGAACTGGACAAAAAGAAAATGCAACTGGCGGAAGCTATCAAATCTTTTGGCGTGCATGAAGTGACGATCAAACTTCATCCGAAAGTAACGGCGGTATTACGTGTGAAAGTAACGGAAGAATAGGAGGCGTGATATGGAGGAGGCATTGATAAAACGGATCATGCCAAACAGTATAGAGGCAGAGCAGTCCGTGATTGGATCCATGATTATGGACAGCGACGCGATCGTCATTGCTTCCGAAATATTGTCGGCCGAAGATTTTTACCAGAAGCAGTACGGAGTCGTATTTGAAGCAATGGTAGAACTGAATAACAGCGGCAAACCGGTGGATCTGGTAACGCTGCAGAACCGGCTCCGGGAAAAAGACGTGCCGGAAGAAGTCAGCAGCCTGGAGTATGTCCGGGAACTGGTAACGGCAGTCCCGACGTCCGCGAACGTAAAACATTATGCGAATATTGTCCGCGAAATGTCCGTAAAACGCCGTCTGATCCGTTTTCATGAAGATCATGCAAACCAATGCTATCTCGGGAAAGACAGCCTGGAACAGATTATGGCGGAAACGGAAACGGAAATATTTGACATTTTGTCCAATCAGGGCGGCAGCGAATATGTGCCGATCAAGCAAGTTGTGCTGAACGCCTTAAAGAGAATTGAACTGGCATCCAAAACACAGGGAAATGTGACGGGAATCGCTACGGGATTTTTGGATCTGGACTACCGGTTATCTGGACTCCAGCCATCGGATTTGATTCTGGTCGCCGCGCGTCCGTCTATGGGAAAAACGGCGTTTGTGCTGAATATTGCGCAATACACGGCATTCCACAGTAATTTGCCGACAGCGGTATTTAGTCTGGAAATGTCAAAAGAACAGTTGGTGAACCGTCTGTTTTCGCTGGAAGCGAGAATTGACGCCCAGGCGCTCAGAAACGGCAATATGTCGGACAGCGACTGGGAAAAACTGGCGGAAGGCGCGGAAACGATTGCAAGGTCAAATCTCATTATAGACGATACGCCGGGTATTTCCATTTCGGAATTGCGTTCGAAATGCCGGAAATATAAGCTGGAACATGGATTAAAGTTGATTATTATCGACTATTTGCAATTGATGTCCGGCGGTGGAAGAAGCGAATCACGGCAGCAGGAAATATCGGAAATCTCCCGTTCGTTAAAGGCTCTGGCCAGGGAATTGTCTGTACCGGTAGTAGCCTTGTCACAGCTCAGCCGTGCGGTGGAACAGCGTCCGGATCATCGGCCGATGCTTTCCGACCTGCGTGAATCCGGGGCGATCGAGCAGGACGCGGACGTGGTTATGTTCATATACCGGGATGATTATTATAATCCGGATACGGAAATGAAAAATATTGCGGAAATTATTGTGGCAAAACAGAGAAACGGCCCGATCGGTACGGAGAAACTTGTGTGGCTGCCGCAGTATACCAAATTTGCAAATATAGAACGAAATTGATGCAGTAATATAAATTGATGTAGTAATATAAATTGATGCAGTAATATAAATTGATGGAATATAATATAATATTTTGTCGGTTTACCGCTTCTGAAACAGTTCCGCGGCAGGTTTTGTCGGGAAAACGCGATGAAAAAGGTTTGTCCTCTTATTCAAACACGCTTATAATAGAAGTTGAAAAGGAGGTCGAGGCATTTTGCAGAAAGAATGTTATCCAATTTCAGAAGCAGCAGAATTAGTGCAGGTAGAATCCCATGTGCTCCGATACTGGGAGGAGGAATTAGATCTGGACGTACCGCGGAATGAAATGGGGCACAGATATTATACACAGGATAACATGGAGCAGTTTTTTAAGATCAGGGAACTGAAAGAGAAAGGATATCAGCTGAAAGAGATTCGGGTGATATTAAAAGAAGACAGCGATAAACCATCTCAGGCAAAGGACCTGCCGATGCCGACGAAAGAAAAACATACCGTTGCGGCGGCAGAGCCTTCCCACCAATGGAAATTAGAGCAGTTTCAGGCAATGATGTCTGAGATCGTGAAACAGGCGCTGACGGAAAACACGACATCTCTGGGAAAAGAAATGGGACAAGAAATGAGCGACCGTGTCATTAAAGAAATGAATTATATTATGCGCGTGCAGGACGAGCAGGAAGAGGAGCGTTTCCGGAAGCTGGATGAAGCGATCCGTTCAAGATATCGCCGGAGAGGAAGAAGGGACGAGAGGAACAGCGGATTTGGAAAAAAAGAAAAGTCGTTAAAGCCCAAGTTGACAACCTAATTGAAGTTCGGTTATTACATATTCGTTATGTTATTTTGTTCCGGATGCGAAAAAAAGAGTATTGTGCCTTACAGATCAGGACAATACTCTTTTTTATACGGATTATTCTGTATACTGCAGATTAACCTTCTTTGATAGCGCCAGTTGGGCATGTACCAGCACAAGAGCCGCAATCAATACATGTATCGGCATTGATTTCAAAATGAGAATCTCCTTCCGAAATAGCCTCAACAGGACAGGCAGCAGCACAAGCGCCGCATGATACGCAGTCATCGGTAATTACATAAGCCATAATAGTTTCCTCCTTTATAGTTTTCAATTCCGGCCATTAATAAAATAGCCTGCTTTCCAGTATTTTAATATATATTACATAGGAAATCAAGATAAAAATCAAAACTGACGGATAATATAATTGCATAATAGGGCAAACTATATTATAATAGTTTCTGCTAAGCGAGGTATTAATTCTAGTTCTGCTCAGCGTATAAAAAATGTACAGGAGGATAATAAAATGGCAAATACAGTTGAAAAAACAACCAGAATCGGCGATTTACTGAGAATGGATAAAGACGTGTCGCCTATTTTGCTGGAGATCGGGATGCACTGTCTTGGCTGCCCTTCTTCACAGATGGAAACGATTGAAGAAGCAGCAATGGTACACGGAATTGAACCGGACAGCCTTGTTGAAAGAATCAATAACTTTTTGGCCGAATAGGAAAGAAAAGAACCGTAAAATAAATGCCCTCCACATTCGATTACGGTAATGTGGAGGGCATTTTTCATGCGCATCCGGTATGGCATAAGTTTCTCTGCGACCGGCTTAAATCTTCTACAACCGGCTTAAAATCCTGAGAGCATGGCCGGTATTAATTTCGATACAGTGTTCCGAGAAGAAAGCTTCTGTAGAAGCAGTGTACTTTTCCGTTTTTCCATATTCTGACAGAATATTGCATACCTTGTTAAAATCTTCCGGTGAATGGAAAGATTTGCTGACCACCAGATAATATTTGTGATTCAGCGTATTTTTGTACAGTGAATTCTGACCGGAATAAAACTGTTCCAAAACGTGCGATAACTGAATGATCGTATCCAGATTTGAAAAAGAAAACAATTTTTTCATATCAACGACCAGTTCAGCAACAGGCGCTGATGGTTTTTTATGGGCAAAACCATTGTTGACAGCCTGCTCTAACGGGATAAAGTCGTCGTTTTCGTCGGAATTTGCAGAACCTTTTTGCTTTTCGGCAGCCATTTTTTGAAACAGGCCAAGAATATCGTCAGCCCTTTCCGGTGGGGTGGGTTTCATAGTTTCCATTCCGAAATCGTCCGGATCATCCCAATAACCTGGTTGTGAAAAATTGGAAAACCGGGTATCGAGTTCATCCGGATACTCCACTTTCGTAATCAGCAGGATAATACTGTCCGCAGACAGGGGAATCGCTTCAATCATAAGCGGAATATCTTCCGCGTCAAAGCCAAATTCATAAGAAGCCTGCTGCATCATATCCCGGAATAATGTTTTGGCATTTTCGGTTCCGTATGCAAGTTCACTCAGTTTTATATGACGGTTATCAAGGTCTTCCCTTGTAAGAGTGCATTTAATTTGATTGTCGTTTATTTTTTCAATTTTCATTTGATCACATCCTTATGCGAAAATGTAGAAAAACCTTTCAATTTTAATGGTATAAAGGTAAGCAAAGTATATACAATATTAGAAATGAAGTCAAGGGAACAGAAATAAATAATATAAAAAAATTATTAAAACTCCATTTTTATCCAATGATTGCATTGCGGAAGTACGGTTCGTGTGTTATAACTATCGCAAGAGATGCCTGTTACTTTTGAGAGAGGAGTTGGCAGGCAAATGTTAAATCAATTTATTTCTGACCGGTATCAGCTCCTTTCCAAAATAGGAAGCGGAGGATCCGGAACAGTATATTTAGCTGAACATAAAAAACTGAAGGTATATCGAGCTATAAAATGTATTTCTAAAACAAGTTCTATGCAGCCTTCACCATTTTTAGAAGTAAGTCTTTTAAAAAATCTTAATCATCCCGGAATTCCGATGATCTATGATATAGAAGAAGATGCTCAGTCTTACTATATTATAGAAGAATATATCCAAGGTGTTCCACTTTCTCATTATTGTAAAAAAGAAAATGCATTAGCGGAGGAAGAAATTCTAAAAATTGGAATTCAATTATGCGGGATATTGGAGTATCTTCATGATCAAAGCCCAAATCCTGTTGTATATCTGGATTTGAAGCCGGAACATATTATAGTATGCGAAAATCAGATAAAAATAGTCGATTTTGGCCAGGCTTCTTATCTTCCCAATAATGGAAAAGTCCGGCAATTTTTTGCCACACCGGAATATGCGGCGCCGGAACAGCTTCTTTTTGCACAAGGCGGAAAAGCAGCCGATATTTATGGGTTTGGCGCGGTTATGTTTTCCTTATTTTTCCATCAAAGATATTCTATCGAAAAGAAAGACAGGTTTCCCGGAACAAATAAAAATTTAAAATCTGTATTACCGATCCTGCGCCGATGCCTTGCACAAAATGAAAAAGAACGTTTTTCTTCTGTACGGGAAGTAAAGCAGCAAATGGCCGGATTGCAGAATAACTTAAAGAAACAGAGTAAAACTTCTTTAAGAACTGAGGAAAAGCAGGAAAAGAACAGGCATCTCTATAGCAAAATCGTCTTAATTGGAAGCAGCCGCCGGTCAGGAGTGACGTTTACCGCAATTTCGCTCGTAACGTATCTGAATCAAAACAAACTGGCAAACGCATTATACGTGGAAAAAAACGCAACGGATTTTTTACGGAAAGCCGCAAACCGAAAAAATCTTTTCCGAAAAGAAGAGGGTGTGTACCGCTATGGGAATTTTAAAGGTATTCCCAAATATGGAGCAGGCGTTAGATTGGAAATGCCGGAGCAGACGTTATGCGTAGAAGATTACGGAAGTGACATGGAACATTTGCTGGAGGATCTGAAAGAGGGCAAAGTGAAAGCGGATAAAGCGGAGGAGGGCAGGTTTCTTATTGTTTTTCTGGTGGAAAACAGTTATTGGGAATGGGAGGAGGCCTACCGAAAATCCGAGCAGCTGAAAGACGCTGCAATACAGGCTGGACTGCCGGAGGGGCAAATGGAATTAAAGCTGATGCTGGATGGTGTATTACCAAAAGAAGTGAGAGAATTTGAGCGGTTTTTCCGATGCCGGGCAGTATCCATGCCATGGGCTCCAAATCCTTTCCGTATCACAGCGGACAAAAGAAAGGCGATGAAGTCATTGCTGCAGAAAGGAGGCTGGTAAAAATTTTTACCGGTTATAACAGAAATCAGATCAGGTCAATTGGCGTATGCGGCGTAACTGTTGGCGCAGGTGCAACCCATTTATCCGTTGCGATTGCAAATTATATGGAGTCTGTGTTAGGCATCACAACTGTGATTATAGATTATTCAAAAGATCAGGAGTTGTATCAAATGACCGCCGGTAGAAAAAAATCGGAAAGAGAAATATGTTGTTTTTCCGGCTGGGATTCCCAAAATATGTCATTAAAAGACGGGTATCCGGCGCAGGTGCTGGATTTTGGAAATGATTTCCGGTGCGCGGGCAGGCTGTTTCCGCTTTGTGACCGGAGAATAATCTTAGGGAGCCTGTCCGACTGGAAAAGCAGCAGTTATGAGTGTTTTTTGTCCGTACTGGAAAAAAGTGGAGGAATACCGGAAAACTTTTCTTTTTTAAGCAGGAATGAAAGCGGACAGGCCGTCCGAAAGCTGAAAAAAGAATATGGAATTACAATACTGCCGGAGCCGTTTTTTCAGGATCCCTATCGGATCGAACAGAAACATTTTGGGTTTTTTCAGAAATTGATACAGTAATGGGACCATTTCTCATAATATATCACGAACGTGCAGCCGCGAATTGTACACAATATGGGAGATGATACACTATGGAGAAAGACCAATTGTTGTTAGAACTGGAAACACTGGAGAAACAGGGCATTACGATTTGGCTGAGCAATTGCAGGAGCAATTCGAAAGCGGTGACGGATGCCATAGGCGTAAATGAAGAAAATATGTATATGAGAGATTATATATTTGAAGAGGGGGTGCTGAAAGAATTAAGATTTGACAGAATTTGTCCTTTTATATAATTCTGTGTAAGACAGTAACCAGGTAACAATAGAAAAAATGCTTTTATACCAACAAATGTAACTATTAGCGACAATGTAACTATTAATAATGAAATATTTTACAGGGTAACTGATAATAAAGAAAAAGATAGATACCTGGGACACGATAAGGGGGTTCCAGGTATTTTTTAAAAGTATTAAGAAAAAAATATTTTAAATTAACGTACGTTATGTTATCATCAAATGAGGCAGAAGTGAACGTATACTGCCGTCCGGAATCAGGAAAATGAAAGTAAGGAAATATAAATTATATAGACTGTGCCGCGAAAAAAGCGGCGGAACGGAGATTATACATGAAGAGAAGATGGACGCCAGTTTTTATGGTTGCAACGCTGATTGTTGTCGTTATCATTATTATTGTATTGGGAATCGCGCTTAAAAAATATATTCCTTCGAAAGAAGAAGTGAATCTGGAGGAGTATCTGGGATTGCAAACGCAGGAGGATCTTGCGATTATATTAGACAGGCAGCAGCAGGAACTGACCGGAAAATATATGAACGAGCGGGCATATATTGATTATGAAACGCTTCACGATTGTATTAACCAACGCTTTTACTGGGATTCCAATGAAAATTTGCTGTTGTATACGACGCCGACGGATGTTGTGCGGGTGGAAGCCGGTACGATGGAGTATCTGGCGGGAAAAGAACAACGGACGACGGACTATACGATTGTCCAGATGCAGGGAGAAAAAGTGTTTGTCGCACTCGACTTTGTGGAACTTTATGCAAACGTAACGCATGAAGTATTTCCAGAGCCGAACAGGGCAGTCGTGACTTCGCAATGGGGCAATATTAATGTTGCACAAGTAAAAAAGGATACGGAATTACGAGTAAAAGGCGGGATAAAAAGTCCGATCGTGACAACCGTCGAAAAGGGAAGCGTTGTTACGGTGATAGAAACATATGAGGACTGGAGTGAAGTAGGGACGCAGGACGGATACGTCGGATATGTGCAGAATAAAAAGCTGTCCGAGGCTGAGCAGCAGGTACTGGCACATGATTTTCCGGAAGAAATTTTTACCCATATTACGAAAGATTATAAAATAAATATGGCATGGCATCAGGTGACGAATCAGGAAGCAAATGCCAGGATTGCAGAGGTGCTGGCTTCGACGAAGAATCTGACCACCATTTCGCCGACATGGTTTTATCTGAATGATAATAACGGAAATATCGCGTCGCTTGGCAGTGTGGATTACGTCAATACATGCCATGCGCATGGCGTGGAAGTTTGGGGACTGGTCAGCAATCTGGAAAATAAAGACGTAGATACGACGATGGTGCTGACGCACACTTCGGTCAGAAATAATCTGGTGAATCAGATTATCGCGGCGGCGATACAGTATGGACTGGACGGGATCAATCTGGATTTTGAGAGCCTGAGCGTGGAAACCGGGGACGCTTATATTCAGTTTGTGAGGGAGCTTTCTTTAAAATGCCGGGCCAACGGACTGGTATTGTCTGTAGATAATTACGTACCGACAGAGTATACGGCATTTTATAACCGCGCGGAGCAGGCGGTTTTTGCCGATTATATCGTTGTAATGGCTTATGACGAGCACTATGTCGGTTCTGACGAAGGTTCCGTTTCCTCGCTTTCCTATGTGACGGACGGCGTGGTCAATACGCTGGCGGAAGTTCCGGCAGAACAGATTATTCTGGCATTGCCGTTTTATACGAGGCTGTGGCAGTTGGAGCCAAAGGATACGGCGGCGGACGATCCCGAAGCGGCTTCGGAAGATTATGTGCCATATACGATTACAAGCACGGCGCTGGGAATGGACCAGGCGGCAGCCGTGCTGACAGACCATAATACGGAAGCAAGATGGGAGGAACAGACCGGGCAGTATTACGCGGAATACCAGGCGGACGGCAGCACGTACCGAATCTGGCTTGAGGAAGAAACTTCCCTGGAAGAAAAATTAAAAGTGATGCAGGCAAATAATCTTGCCGGAGTTTCGTTCTGGAAGCTGGGATTTGAACGTCCGTCGGCGTGGGATGTTATTATAAAGTACGCCGGAAAATAAAACGGAAGATTTTTTGCAGCAGCAGCCCAAAAGGAAACGATGCGGCGGCAAACATAACGAACAGCAGTATACAGCGTCCGGACAACGGGGAAATGTGGAAAAATCCAGGCATCAGAAAAATGCAAAACAGGATGCCTCCGACCATGGCGCCGAGCAGCTTCCACTGGTCGCGCTGCAATGGCCGGCTAAATGAGGCCAGAGCAAACAGGCCGATGATGCAGAGCAGCAGGGTGCAGGCGGTGGACAGTTCACCGTCATGCAAAGACAGCCGTCTGCCCAACAGCACAAAACCGCTGATGGCAGCAAAATCCGTAATGGTAAACGGCAGAGCCATGCTGATGGCTGCCGGAAGGAAACGCTTGTGAATTTTTTTATAACGTTTTTCCATGCTAAGAAACAGTCCCGGTATGCCTATCGTAAACATGCTGACCAAAGCGATCTGCGAAGGCAGCAATGGATAGCTGATGCAGCCGATAATGGAAAAAAGCGCCATACATAAGGAAAAAATATTTTTAATAAAAAACAAAGCGGCAGTGTTCTCCAAATTGTGGATTACACGTCGTCCTTCGGTGACGATGGCGGGCATTTTGGAAAAATCAGAGTCCAGAAGCACCAGCTGCGAGATCGTGGCGGCAGCTTCGGTGCCGGATGCGAAACCGATGCCGAGATCGGCCTGCCGCAGCGCCAGGACATCGTTAATGCCGTCGCCGGTCATTGCGACTTTGTGTCCGTTTTTTTGCAGGCTTTGGACAAGCGATTTTTTTTGTTCCGGAAGCATACGTCCGTATACCGTATATTCCTCGGAAGGAAACGGGTCCATATCGTCCGGCAGCGTGGAGGCGTCCAAAAAGCGCTGGCTGTCCGGTATATCGGCACGGGCGGCAACGGCGGATACAGTTACCGGGTGATCGCCGGAAATGACTTTGATGGAAACGCCGGCGTCCGTAAAAAAAGCAAACGTATCCGCAGCTTTGTTTCGCAGCGGATTGTGAAGTAAAATGAGCAGGCACGGGAGGCGACGCTCATCTTTATCATAAGCAAATAAAAGTGTGCGCAGTCCTTTTCGGGCGGCTTCTGCGATCTGTTCATACAGGGCAGGCTGCTCTTCCAGCGAAGAAAGGACTTTTTCCGGCGCACCCAGATAAAAAGTGACAGGCGTTTCCTGGCGTGTACCGTCGCCGGTACGGAAAGTAACCGTGGAATATTTGGTGGTAGAAGAAAACGGCATTTTTTCCAGTACCGTTATGGTTTCCTCTTCGGAAGCCGGCAGTTCTTTTCGGTAACGGCGCAGCGCTTCCATGGTATCGTTAGTATCTTCGCAGGCATCAATATATTGCGCAAGCAGAGAGAGGGCCTGTTCCGCTGCACAGAACGGTATGACGCCGTCTACTTCCATAAAATTTTCGGTAATCGTTCCGGTTTTATCGACACAGAGGACGTCAATTTGCGCCAGTGTTTCGATACACTTGAAATCCTGGACGAGGACATCGACCTGTGAGAGCCTTAAGGCGCTGTAGGCAAGGGAAAGGCTGGCAAGCATATAAAGCCCTTCCGGAATCATACCGATTACTGCGGCGACGGCCGTTGTAATACTATGTGAGAACGTTTCGTGTCCGATATAAAAATTCTGGCAGAACAATATAATTCCGATCGGCAGGATAATGATGCCGATAATTTTTAAAAAGAAATTTAAAGAAGCGAATATTGCCGATGTTTCTTTCAAATCCTGACTGCAGGCTTCATTTGCCAGAGCAGAGATATAGGAATCTTCCGTGGACAGTTCTACCTTGGCAATACCGTTTCCGGCCACGACAAGGCTGCCGGATAAAATGCCGTCCGGCGGGTTTTTTGTGATTTCCGTCGTTTCGCCTGTGACCAGCGATTCGTTAACGATCAGTTCGCCTTCTGACAGAGTCAGATCGCAGGGAATCTGCATGCCGGAGGAAAGTTCTATCATGTCGCCGGATTTCAGGTCGTTTATGGAAACTTCGCGTCGGTCTGCTCCCTCGTGCCGGATTACGGTCGGGGTATGCAGAAAAGACAGTTCTGCCAGCGCTTTGTTTGCGCGTAACTGCTGCACGATCCCGATGCAGGAGTTGATGATCAGGATCGGTAAAAATGCGATCAGGTCGGTGTAAGCGTGCGCGAGAATAAGCAATACGGTGACAATCGCAAAAATAAAATTGAAATAAGTAAACGTGTGCCGGCAGATGATCTGCAGGGCAGTCGGATGAGCACGGTTTGTTTTAGAGGATGTTTTTATTTTTTTCATGGAAAATACCTTTTTGCGGCAAAAGCGCCCTTTTATTTTTTAATATATCCAACCTGAAAGGGAAACTTTCAGGATTCGGAGGGAAATTTCAATTTCTATTGAAGATTTTGAGAAAGCGGATTAAAATAGTAATGCAAAAATACAGGAATGTAACGGTTCGGCTCAAGCTGTTTGCAAAGGCTGAATTGTTTCAAAAATAAAAGAAAGGCAGTTACATGTTATTGGGAATCTTTCGAAAAATGTCACGTATGCAGACGATTGCCGTGGGATTTTTTGTTATTATTATGATCGGTACGATAATGCTTATGATGCCGTTTTCCTCCCGCAGCGGTGAATGTACCTCCTTTTTGACGTGTCTTTTCACGTCCGCAAGCGCCACATGTGTGACAGGTCTTTCCGTTGTGGATACGTTCAGCCACTGGTCTTTCATCGGGCAGTTGATTCTGCTGATATTGATCCAGGTTGGCGGTTTGGGGTTCGTCACGTTTGGAGTAGGGGTATCCCTGCTGTTAAACCGCAGAATCCGGTTAAAACAGCGCGGCCTGATCCGGGAAAGTGTCAACGTCATGGAAATCGGGGGTGTGGTACGGCTTGTAAAAATGATTTTAAAAGGAACCATTTTCATAGAGGGCGCGGGAGCGCTGCTGCTAGCCATCCGTTTTGTGCCGCAGATGGGATGGGGAAAAGGGATCTGGTATGGTATCTTTCATTCGATCTCCGCATTTTGTAATGCCGGATTTGATCTGATGGGTTACAGACAGCCGTCGTCGTCTTTTACGTTTTATCAGGAAGACGCGTATGTCCTGGTGATTTTAATGGCGCTAATCATTGTTGGGAGCATCGGTTTTTTTGTCTGGGCGGACCTGAAAAAAAATAAGTGGCATTGGAAACGCTATACGCTGCATACAAAAATGGTATTGTCGATCAGCGCAGTGCTGATTTTGGCGGGAGCCGTCCTGTTTTTTATTCTGGAAAGCAACGGGCTGTATCAGGGTTTCAGTCTTCCGGATAAAATATGCAACGCGCTGTTTTCTGCCGTAACTCCGCGAACCGCCGGGTTTAACGCCGTAAGCAACAGCGGACTGTGCGACGCCTCGAAAATGCTGACGACGGTGCTGATGTTTATCGGAGGTTCACCGGGTTCTACCGCAGGCGGTGTCAAAACGACGACGGTTTTTGTCCTTTTGCTGCATTTGAGGGCGACTTATACGAGAAGCGGAGGATGCAATATATTTGGCAGGCGGATTGAGAAAGACGATATCCAAAAGGCCGCCGCGGTAGTAGTGACAAATCTTACGGCGTCACTGGCGATTTCCTTTATCATCTGCGCGATCCAGAATCTGGATATCGGGGATTTGATGTTTGAAGTGGTATCTGCGATCAGTACGGTCGGGATGTCGGCAGGCCTGACCGGAGAGTTAAGCGCGGTTTCGCAGATTTTGATTATTGCGCTCATGTATATCGGCCGGGTAGGCAGCCTGTCGTTTGGCCTGTCTTTTACAGATAAAAAGAAACTCAGCCATACGAAGCAGCCGGCGGAGAAAATTACAATCGGATGACAGGGAGGATATGGAAAATGAAGACATGTTTGGTAATAGGGATCGGCCGCTTTGGCAGGCATTTATGCGAAGATATGGCAAAACTCGGAAATGAGATTATGGCGGTAGACACCAGAGAGGAACTGTTGGAAGGGGTACTGCCATACGTGACGAGCGCAAAAATCGGCGACTGTACCAAAGAGGAAGTGTTAAAAAGCTTAGGGATAGATAATTTTGATATTTGCTTTGTATGTATCGGTACAAATTTCCAGAGCAGTCTGGAAATTACTTCCCTGTTAAAAGAGTTTGGGGCAAGGTATGTCGTCAGCAAGGCGTCCCGGGATATCCATGCTAAATTTCTGCTGAGGAACGGGGCGGATAAAGTCATTTATCCGGATCGGGATATTGCGGAAAAGATGGCTATTTCTTATAGCTCGGATAATATTTTTGATTATTTTGAGCTGGAAAACGGATATTCCATTTATGAAATCAGGCCGCTGCCGGAATGGGTCGGCAAAACGATTCTGGAGGTGGATGTCCGCAAAAAATACAATATCAATATTGTGGCGGTAAAACCAAAGGGCAGCAGCGAGATGAAAATGTCAATTAGTCCGGACTATCATTTTTCAAAAGATGAGCGTTTGTTTATACTGGGTCATAACGACGATATTATAAGGCTGACAAAGAAATTTAAGTCTTAAATTAAGAAAGTGGCAGAGGGTTTTACGGATGAAAACAACGAATTTGAAGAGTACGCTGATTCTGTTTTTGACGGCTGTCGTCTGGGGCGTTGCTTTTGTGGCGCAGTCGGCCGGAATGGATTATGTGGGGCCGTTTACATTTAATATGATTCGGAACTTCCTTGGCGGCCTGGTACTAATACCTTGCATTTTTTTGCTGAATACGGTAAAAAGGAGCCGGAAGACAGAACCCATAGAAGATGCGGAGGACAAAAAAAAGCAGAAAAAAATGCTGTTTACAGGAGGTGTTTTGTGCGGGGTGTGCCTGTTTGCGGCAAGCAGTTTTCAGCAGATGGGGATTATGTACACGACTGCAGGAAAGGCAGGATTTATTACTGCATTTTATATTATATTAGTACCTGTTTTGGGGATTTTTTTAAAAAAGAAAGCCGGGATTCTCGTATGGATCAGTGTGGGACTGGCATTGGCCGGATTGTATCTTCTGTGCATGGGGGAGGGATTTTCTGTCGGAAAGGGCGACGTACTGGTTTTTATCTGCGCCTTGGTCTTTTCGGTACATATTCTTGTCATTGACCGTTTTTCCCCTTTTGTGGACGGGGTGAAAATGTCATGCATCCAGTTTTTTGTCTGCGGCGGGTTATCTGCGGTTGGGATGCTGTTTTCCGAGCATCCGACGGCAGCGGCGATATGGGGTGCAAAGGGACCGATCCTGTATGCGGGGATTTTATCCTGCGGCGTTGGCTATACGCTCCAGATTATAGGACAGAAAGGGATGAACCCGACTGCTGCCTCCCTGATTTTAAGCCTGGAATCCGTCGTGTCTGTCATTGCCGGTTTTTTGATTTTACATCAGGTTATGAGCGTAAGGGAAGGCGTTGGCTGTGCTTTTATGTTTCTGGCAATCGTATTATCCCAATTGCCGGTGTCATTGTGGAAAGGAAGTAGAAAATGTACAAGCTGATCCTGTTGGATGATGAAGAAATTGTTATTAAGGGAATGCAGAAAGTATTTCATTTTGCCGATTTTGGATTTGAAGTGGCGGGAACATATTCAAATCCGGTGCAGGCGATGCAGCAGTTAGAAGAAATACGTCCGGATTTGATTATTACGGATGTAAGGATGCCGTTGATGGACGGACTGGAATTTGCGCACAAAGCCAAAGTGATGCTGCCGGATGTGGAAATTGTTATACTGTCCGGCTATGATGATTTTTCGTATGCGCAGACTGCGATTAAAATCGGTGTCAGCGATTACCTGTTAAAACCGATTAAGAAAAAAGATTTTCAGAAGATGTTAAGGCAGATGTATCAGCGGATCGAAGATAAAATCAAGCAGGTGTCCTATATGGAAACCATGCAGCGGTTTGCAGATACGAGTTATCGGAAAATTTTTGCGGAAAAAGAAGAGCAGGCACAGGACGGCAGCAAAAGTACGTTTGGCGGGATCCGGAATGAAAACCTTTCCAAAAGCATACTTATGGCCATTGCTTATATCCAGGATCATTTACAGGAGAATATTTCACTTGCAGAAGTTGCCGAACATATCAACATCAGTAAGAATTATCTGTCTGACCTGTTCCGGAAAGAGCTGGATGTGACGTTCGTAAATTTTGTGACGCATCTGCGCATTGAAAAAGCAAAGCACTATCTTGCGGAAACGGATATGAAAATGTATGAAATCTCTTCCGCGGTCGGATATCCGGATTCTGCGTATTTTTCTACTTTGTTTAAGAAACATACCGGAAAGACGCTGTCAGAGTTTCGCAGGCAGCATTAAAGAACCTGATTTCGCAGGGGTGCTGTCAGGCCTATACAAAATATAACAATTGCCTGCTTCATCAAATGGATTTTCTTCCACAAGGACAATTGGTTATTATTTTGTACGGGCCTGACATTCCACGTTTCTGAAAGCTTGTTTTTATACTGCCAATCTTCTTAAAAATTTAACGGAACTGCAGATATGCCAACTTTTTCTTTTTACAAAAACTGTTATTAAAACATTTCGCCGCCGCTGTTTTCAGGCAGACAACACAAAACAGGATGGAGTGCCATTTGACGTAACTGGCAGAACGGCATGTTTTGTGTCGGCTGCCGTCCGAAACCAGGTGTCTGAACAGTTCCATCAGTCTTCTTTGTGTAAAGGCAGCCGAATCGTACAGGCCGCCTTTTTTTTGGCAATATTCTCTGAAAGGAACTTCGGTTCTTCCTGGGAAAAAGACAGTCCATATTCCGTGCCGCAGATAATACAGATGCGGCGGTGGATATTCTGGACGCCGTATCCGCCTTTTTGGAACGACAAATATTCCATATGTTCCGGGTCAAAATAAAGCAGCGCGTTCATCTTTTCCACATCAATTCCGTCGCCGTCGTTTTTCACGGATAAAATCAGGGAATGATCGGAAATGCGGGCGGAAATCTGGATGTCGCCTCCGTCTTCCAGATGTTCGATACCGTGTTTTATGGCGTTTTCTACGATAGGCTGGAAAATGAATTTCGGAATCGAGTATTGCAAAGTTTCCGGCGGAATCTGAAACTGGTAATGCAGCCGTTCCGTGTAGCGGAATTTTTGCAGGGTCAGGTAACTTTTTACATATTCGACTTCCTGTGCCAGTTTTGTGTATGGGGATTTGCTCTTCATCAGGCTTAAACGGAACGTGTCCGACAGGGCGGTCACCATTTCGCTGATCTCGTCCTGCCCGTTTGACATGGCCATCCAGTTGATGGAATCCAGGGTATTGTAAAGGAAGTGCGGATTGATTTGGCTTTGTAAAACGGCAAGTTCCGCATCCTTTTTTTCCAAGTCTTTTACGTAAATTTCCTCAATCAGAGTATCCATACGGTTTGTAAGCTGCTGATAAGAGCGGTAAATACCGCCGACTTCATCTTTCCGGTTTTCATAAAGTTCCGCCGGAAAATCATCTGATTTTCGGTCTTCACCATGGAACGTGTCCATCAGTTTTGCAAGGGATACGATCGGCTGTGCCATACGGGAAGCGCAAAAGCGCGAAATGAGAATCAAAATTAATATCATGACACCGAACAGTAGCAGCATTTCCAGGCGAAGCAGGCGTACGCTGCCATTTACTTCATTGTATGGCGTAATCATGTATAAGACCCAGTTGTCGGTAGTAAACTCACGGGCGCCGACGACATATTTTTTCCCGCCCAGTTTTACGATGGAATTGTCGCGGATGTCTGCAATTTCGGAAAGATAGCCGGTATAATTTGTATTCTGGTATAAAGTGGCGTCGTTTTGCAGCATGGTATTGCCGTCCTGATCCAAAACGATCAGGTTTGTAGTTTCCCCGTAAGATACGGAATCCCAGATCTCCTGAATATAGTTCCGGTTCATGTAAAGCATCATATATCCGTATAAGGTGACGTAGTCGTTTAAGTTGTAAATACTGCGGCAGAGCATCAGGCCGTTATCCGTCTGAAACCACTGATAGGAGCCGGAACTGGAAACCATGCTGTTATACCAGTGCTTTTGCCGGATATTTTCAAAACTGGACACGTTTGTAAAAGCACGCTCGGTAGAAAATACCGTATCGTCAGTGCTGGTAATGACGACGCTGTCGATAAAATCGCGGTTGGCCACGAAGTTATTTAAATAATAGGAAACGGCAATATCGCTGGGATACGGTTCTCCGTTGTGATTTTCTGCCAGAATCGTTTGAATACTGCTGTGGAAAATAATGTCTTTCGAAAGGCTTTCCGTATCCTCTGTGAAGTATTGAAGCTGTTTTAAAGTTTTCTCAATCGCTACGGCCTGGGCAGAATTTGTGGCGGCGGTATTGCTGACCGACAAAAAGAGGAAGCTGCCAATAAATACGCCGACTAAAACAGGAGCGGCAATGACAAAAAAAGCGGCGATTAACTGAGCTTGAAAGCTTGTTTCAAACGAAAGACGGTTTAAAAAATAAAACAGCGGTTTCTTTTTACGGGATTCTTTTTGAGGTTGCGGTTTTTTCATTTTGTTTCCCCTCCTGTTGCATCATTGCCCTGTTATCTGTTATCATATACTAAAAATGATGTGCCGTCAAAATGCTCATAATATAAAAAAGGAAAAAGAGGATGACTGAAAGAAATGTCCATAGAAAAGTCCGTAGAAATGTCTGCAAAAAAGAATGTCGGAAAAGAAAAAAGGATACAATGAGAAAAGCAGTGTCTGGATGGACGGCGTGTGCGCTGCTGGTATCGCTTGTTTTTTTGTGTACTGCCTGCGGGCAGTCCGGGCAGGAGGACGGCAGCGCAGCAGCCGATATCGGGAGCGTTTTGCAGGAAGAGGCCGGGGATCCAGTGGAGTTAAAAATTATGTATTTCTTTGATTTGAATACGCCGGGGACGCATTATCATGACCTGTGGGAAGAACTGGCTGCCGAAAAGGGGTATAAGCTGAAGATTACACCGTGCTCCACGGAACAGATCAAGGATAAACTCCGGACGGCGCTGGCCTGTAACGAGCTTCCTGACATTTTTGTAGTGTGGGGAGGCGGATACCCGAACTTTTTGTTTGATGCCAACGCATGTCTGCCGATGCAGGATTATCTGGAAGCGTCGGATTATAAATTTAAGGATATTTATGTAGTGCCGTATAAAGACGGGAATAATTATATTATCCCGTGCCTGGTAGAGGCATATGCAGTTACATACTGCAATCAGAACCTGATGAAGCAGATGGGACTGGAAATGCCGCAGACGTGGGAAGAATTGGTGGAACTGGTAGAGCAGGTCAACGCCTATAACGAACGGCACAGGACAAATTTTGCGGCGATTGAACTGGGTGATAAAGATAACTGGTTAGCGGAACTTCTTTATGATATGATTGTGAACCGTATTGACCCGTATGCGTTTGACAAATTGCAGTCAGGGGAATACCAGTTTGACGAAACGCCGGTATTTGCTGACGCCGCGGACAAATTGGCCCAACTGGTCGATATGGGGGCGTTTCCGGAGGACTTTATAGATACCGGAGAAGTAGAAGCCATAGAAAATTTCGTGCATGGGGAAGCCGTATTATTTCCGCATCAGTCAACAATCGTTAATTATTTGATCGACAATATGGGCGCAGAGGCGTTCACGCTGGAATCCTTTCCGTGCTGCAGTAGTGAATTTGATCCGGATTATGCAGCATATATGATGGACATTAACCATTCGCTGACTCCGGGATTTTGTATCAGCGCGAATACGGAACATCCGGAAGAAGCAGCAAAGCTGTGCCTGGAGTTCGCGGAGCGGGTAAATGAAATAAACGTTACGCAGTACGGCTATCTGAATATGGAAAAAAACAGCAAGCTGCAGGAACCGGGTCATCTGGCGGCGCCGGCGGTCCAGCTTCAGGAGATGGTGTCAGGCGCCAAAAAACAGACTGCTTTCTGGTACGCGCTGATGGAAAAAGAGGAAGGGGACGATTGGAGAAGGCTGATCAAAAAATACCTGACAAAAGCGGTAACAAAAGAGGAATTTTTGCAGGAAGGACGACGAATATTCGGAGGCGGAGAATAAAAAAGGAGGAAAAGCATATGGAATTCAATATTTTTATTTTATGGTTGATCATCCTGATCGGATGTATGATAGCAGAAATTGCAACTGTTGGCCTGACGACGATCTGGTTTGCCGGAGGCGCGGTAGTGGCAATGATTTGTTATGCAGCCGGAGGCAGCGTTTTGTTACAGATCGTATTGTTTTTTGCAGTATCGATTGTGCTGCTGCTCTTTACGAGGCCGTTTGCGGTAAAATATATTAACAAAAACCGCTACAAATCAAATTATGAAGGAAACATCGGAAAACGGGTCCGCGTGACACAGGAAGTCAATAATTTCAGAGAGTCAGGGAAAGTGCTGGTAGACGGGATGGAATGGAGTGCAAGAATGGAAGATTCTTCAATAGTGCTGCATCCGGACGAAGAGGCGGTTATTACGGAAGTCCGGGGGGTAAAAGTCATTCTTACGCCGCTGCCGGCGCAGAATAGCCAAAAGGAACAGCCGTAAAACAAAACGGGACAGAGGGATAAAATACAGGATACGGGGATATAGGATAATGGATATAAGGATACAGGATGCAGGAAAGAGGAATAGATATGGTTGAGGGAAAATATATTACAGCAATGGAGGATATGAGCGGGCTGCGGGAGATCTGGCAGAAAGTATTGCTGGAGGAATGTGGCTGGACTTCGCAAATGCTTGATTTGGACGAGGAAAAACTTAAACTTCATGCCATTGCGTTTGAGGGTACGGAGAAACGTCCCGTGGCGGCAGGCACGATCGAGTACGGAGAAGATGCGTTTTTCATCAGCAATATTGCCGTGCTGAAAGAAAAACGTCGGACAGGTTACGGGGATTTTATAGTAAGGATGTTGGTAAACAAGGCGGTAATAACCGGCGGGATGCCGGTGCGCGCCGAAGTAACAAAAGAAGCGGAGCCGTTGTTTCAGGAAGTCGGATTTCAGGCTGACGGCGTAACATATGAAAAAAACGGAATTGTATTTTGTCCGTACCAGTTGCTGCAATCTCAGATAAAGAGCTGTTGTGACTGCAGTAAATAAGAAAGGCAGCAGATATGAAAATAGCGTTTTTGGATTACAAATCTTTAGGGGAAGATATCGACCTGAGCGAATTTTCCGGGTTGGGAGAAGTCGTAAAATATAATCTGCTTACGGCGGAAGAGGTCGGCGGCAAATTGGATGATGCGGATATCGTCATTGTGAATAAGCTGGAGATCAATGAGAAGACGATCGGACGGGCGCAAAAACTGAAACTGGTGTGTGTGACAGCGACCGGGACAAATAATCTGGATAAGGAATATCTGGCCAGCCGCGGAATTGAATGGAGAAACGTAGCCGGGTACTCTACGGACTGCGTGGCGCAGCATACGTTTGCACTGCTGTTCTATCTTCTGGAAAAATTAAATTATTATGATAATTATGTCAAAAGCGGGCAGTATATAGCCGATAAACTATTTACGCATTTTGGGGAATCCTTTCACGAACTGGCCGGTAAGACATGGGGAATTATCGGAATGGGTGAAATTGGAAAGCGTGTGGCGGGGATTGCAGAGGCGTTTGGCTGCGGGGTGATTTATTATTCAACTTCAGGTAAAAACAATCAGCAGGAATATAAGCGCGTAGAGTTTCATGAACTGCTTGCCAGTTCGGATATTATATCCGTGCATGCGCCGTTAAACAGCCGTACGGAAAAGCTGATCAATAAAGAAGCGTTTCTGAAAATGAAACGGTCGGCGATTTTTATCAATGTCGGCAGGGGGCCGATTGTTGTGGAAGAAGATCTGGCGTGGGCGCTGGAAACAGGGGAAATCGCGGCGGCAGGACTGGATGTTCTGGTAAAAGAGCCTATGGACAGCGAAAATCCTCTTTTAAAAGTGCGGGACAGCAGGAAGCTTTTGATTACACCGCATATTGCGTGGGCCGGAGCGGAAACCAGGCAGCGTTTAATGGATATTATTGAGCGTCAGATTCGGGGATTTATCTCAGAAAGAGGATAAATGGGGAATCGGATGAAGAGGAATTGGGTCAGGAAGAATCGAATAAGGATTGTAAAATAACACAAATCAGAGGGAAAAAAGTATGCAAAAATCGGGCGAAAGTAACAATTTTGTCGATAATTCTTGACGAAATCAAGAAAGTAGAGTATTCTTACACGGAATGGCACAAAACGAGAAGAGTACGTTCAAGAACCGTTTTATCGGGAGGTAAGAGAAATGAAAATTCCACAGTCATTGGAAAGACAGGCGTTCAGTGTGGCGATAGATGTTGCATTGAGGAAAATTCGAAAAGACAGACAAAAAGGATTATTAGATATTATCAATCTGGCGGAAAAATTTATGGGCGACCAGTTCCGGCCAGACGCATATGAAGGCGCCAGAAAAATAGTGATGAATCAGGACCATAAATGGATGCAGTTTGTAAACCGTATGTTAGATGAACTGCACCCGAACGTTGCGAAAATGACAGCGCTGAATCTGGGATATCAGGCGGCTTTTCATGGTACAAAAGTAATTCGTGAAATGCGTGAAGTTCACCAGTGCAATATTCCGTGGCTGATTCTGATGGATCCGACAAGCGCATGTAATCTGCGCTGTACCGGGTGCTGGGCGGCGGAGTACGGATATAAACTGAATCTGACGTATGAAGAAATGGACAGCATTGTGACACAAGGAAAAGAACTTGGCGTCTATTTTTATATGTTTACCGGCGGCGAGCCGTTGGTTCGGAAACCGGATTTGTTAAAGTTGGCGGAAAAGCATAAAGAGTGTGCGTTCCATTCTTTTACAAACGGAACGCTGATCGATGAAGAATTTTGTAAAGAAGTGCAAAGACTGGGTAATTTTTCGTTTTCTGTCAGCTTGGAAGGATTTGAAGAAGCAAACGATTTCCGCAGAGGCGACGGTATTTACCAGAAAGTTATCCATGCAATGGATCTCATGAGAGAGTACGGATTGTTCTTCGGGACCAGCGTATGCTATACAAGTAAAAATATGGACGCCGTTACATCGGATGAGTTTTTTGACCTGCTGGTCGAGCACGGCTGCAGATATGCCTGGTATTTCCATTATATGCCGGTTGGAAATGAAGCAACGCCGGAACTTATGCCGACAAAGGAACAGAGAGAATACATTTATCACAGAATCCGTGAAGTCAGGGGAATGGACACCGGAAAACAGATTTTCGTTATGGATTTCCAGAATGACGGGGAGTATGTAGGGGGATGTATTGCCGGCGGAAGAAACTACTTCCACATCAATGCGAACGGCGATGCGGAACCATGTGTATTTGTACATTATTCCGGTGCGAATATTCGTGAGAAAACATTGTTAGAGTGTTTGAAACAGCCGTTGTTTATGGCATATCGTCATAACCAGCCGTTTAATGATAATCATTTAAGGCCGTGTCCAATGTTGGAAAATCCTGAGATATTACAGCAGATGGTAAAAGAAACCGGTGCGAAATCTACGGATCTTCAATCGCCGGAATCGGCAGAGCATCTGTGTGGGAAGTGCCAGGTTTATGCGGAAGAATGGACACCGGAGGCGGAAGAACTTTGGAATGACCATCATTTCGTGAAGACCGGTTATGTGAATTACGAGAAAAAGAAAGATCAATAAAATAAATAGAAGAGAATCAGTAAAAACTGCTGCCTGATCCGGTGCGGAGCCGGAAAGACAGCAGTTTTTTATATCCGTTTTATTTGTAATACTACAATTACTTTTACGGCCGGGCCAAAAACTTTTTCAGAGCTTCTTGCTGACGGTGATAATCTTCCATGCCCAGATCATAAAAAACCTGCATCACAGCCGGATCTTTAGTATACGTTGATATTTTTATATGTCTGGACGGATAAAATACAAATGCCTTTCCTTCATTTTCCAGTCTATGGATTAATTCCAGAGAGTTTCCGTAATTGATATGCCGATGATCCAACGCCCGGCATAATTCCGGATATTTCCGTAAAATTACGTGATACAAAAAGTGGTGTTTTTCCGCTTCTTTCACAAAATCGCGAGGTTTTGTAAGCAAAATAACCAGTTTGTCACAGCCTTTTTCCAATGCATGTGCAACAGGAATCGAATCGGCAACGCCGCCGTCAAAATAAACGGCGCCCTGATGTTTAATTGGTTTGCAGGCTACCGGAATAGCGCAGGTGGCCATAAGCGCCCAGTAATCGTCCTGTGCGAGGGAATCTTTGCCCAGGTATTCGGCTTTTCCCGTGGCCGCATTGGTGACGACCAGTTGATATTCGCACGGGTTTGCCATGAGCGCAGGGAAATCGACCGGATCCGTTCCGCCGGAATTTGTCATATCACCATAAATATACTGCAGGCCAAAAATAGAACCTGTCTTTAATAAATTGCTGAAACTTAAGTATTTCGGGTCTTTGATATGAATCGTATAGTAGCGAAGGTTACGTTCCCGCTGACCGGCCAGATAAGACGCTAAATTAGCAGCACCGGCGGATACGCCGATGCTGTAGTCAAATTTGATATCATCATCCAGAAATTTATCCAGAATAGAGGCATGGTAGGCACATTTCATGCCCCCGCCCTCTACAATTAAACCTGTTCTTCCCATGTTGTTTCCTTTCCCTGTTTTTTATAATATTTGTGTTCTGCTGGCCTATGGAGTATTCTGGTCGGTGTCTACATAGGAATAAGCATTTGAAATTTTGGCGTTTTCCGCTGTTAAAGTCACTGGTTCACGGTAATAGGCAATGACCGGAGTGCCAACTTCAACCATACCATAAAGCTGTTCCACAAATTCATACGGGACATTAATACAGCCGTGAGAACCGGAAGTTTTGTACGTGTCGCCGCCAAATTCCGATGGAGAGCGCCAGCTTGCATCATGGATACCTACATTATATGCGTACGGCAGGAAAAACGTGACGTCGGAACTGTAGTCTTCCCCGACTAAAGTAGCGGGGCTTTTCTTAAAGACAATTTTGAAAACGCCGTCAGGAGAACCGTTGTTCCGGCTGATGTTCCCGGATACGATATCGCTTTCGAGCTGCAGTGTGCCGTCTTTGTAATACCAGATATGCTGTTTGGTATAATCGATTTCAATATAAGTATTTCCGATATCGTCGGTGCCTTCCTGTTTAGCCTCCTGCTGGTAGTGTAAACGCCGGGAGATCGTTTCGCCGGTTTTTATTTCTTCCAGTATTGCTGCTTTTTCCTCGTCCTTATCTACAACCCAGCCGTAGTCGCCGCCGCCGATTGTAATCACATCACCGCTGGAAGTATGGAACTGTCTTTTGTCAGCGTACGTATTGTATTTGCTGGCAAGGCTTTGCACATAGTTTGTTACTTTCTGCTCATCTACTGTGATATTGTTTTGCTCATCTAACGCAATCCAGTCTTTTATAATATCACAATTTAATATTTCGTCATCCTGGCCGACTTCGTATGTAATGGTAGTGGCCAGGTATTTCTCCATCTGGGAAAGGGAAGCTGTCAGTGACGGATCTTCCGCGGTGATTTCAGGAGAAAGGTAATCTTCATCGGTTAAAGTCACGTTTTTCTGGCCATCGGCGACCGCAGCGGATATCGTATTGATCATATGTTCCGTATCCGGCATGTTGCCGGCAGATTCCGGCTGGATTTCGTATCCGTTTTCGGACGGCACCAGGCAGGCGTTTTCCGGGGCAACGGCGTTTTCTTCTGAAAACAGCGCCAGAGATTTTATTTGCTCCGTCAGTTTTTCTTCGTCATAGGAAGCCTGCGTATCAATGTCAAAAGCTTTATCGGACTTTAACTGCGTCGGCCAGAGAAAAGCGTTTTGCCGTTCCAGGCACTGAGAAGCAGAACTGATCAGTTTACATGAATAGTTGAAAGCCGATCCCTCCAAATGATATTTTTCCCCATTCCGGTCGAAGACCGTTAACAGATAGTCTTTGACGGCGGCGTGCAGCTCGTCGTCGGCTTCCTGTGCAGTGAGTTTGGATACAGGATATCCGTTTATCGTGGTATTTGGAAAAAAATGGTTCTTAAAGTATACTGCAACGGCAATATAAAGCGCGGCGACCACAGCTATGATGATCAGCGCAAGGAATAACGGCAGTGCGCGATTCCGTCTTTTTTTTCTTCTTTTTCTTTGTTTACTCATATATATTCCTCATTTCGTATATGAGGTTATTGTAGGATATGCAGGTCTGTTTTTCAAGGTTAAAGGAAAAACTTAAAAAAGATTTAAAATATATGATACAATAATGATACCGTGGCCAAAAGGTCATGGACATCATGCTTTGCATGGATGGGCATGACTTTGGTATCATGAAGTAAATATACATATGAAAGCAGAAAGGAGAAATTATGCCGCTTACTACGTTATGTTACATAGAACAGGGGGACAGCTATCTGATGCTTCACCGCGTAAAAAAGGAAAATGATATTAATAAAGATAAATGGATTGGCGTCGGCGGGCATTTTGAAAAAGATGAAACGCCGGAGGAATGTCTGTTGAGAGAAGTAAAGGAAGAAACAGGATTAACGCTCCACAGTTATGAATTCCGCGGGTTGATTACGTTTCTTTCCGACCGCTGGCAGACAGAATATATGTGCCTGTTTACGTCAAAAGATTTTAGCGGAGAACTGACGGAATGTGCGGAGGGAACGCTGGAATGGGTAAAAAAAGAGGACGTGCCTAATCTGCCGATCTGGGAGGGAGATAAGATTTTTTTGCGTTTTTTGACGGAAGAGCGTCCGTTTTTTACGATGAAGTTAAGGTATGCAGGCGATCTGCTGGTGGAATGTCAGGTGGACGGAAAGGAATATGTGAAAAATGCGGAAAGCATATGTGATACAAATTAAGTAAGAGTTATGCAAATTTGGTAAGGGCTATGCAAAAACGGCCAATCCTATTGTATTGGTTTTTTTACTGCCTTATAATAAAGCAGGCTGGACAATATATTTGATAGGGAGGAAAAAGAATGAAGAAATTAAATCGTTGGGTTTATGCGATCGTGGGAGTGATCGTACTGCTTTTGGCCGGTCTTGTGTATGCATGGTCCGTAATGTCAAAGTCAATCGGCGCGTCCCGTCCGGATTGGACGGCAACACAGTTGTCCATGACATTTACGCTGGTAATGGCATTTTTCTGTATCGGATGTTTGATTGCGGGTATTCTGGCAAAAAAAGTCAGTCCGAAAATTTACGTCCTGCTTTCCGGAGTATTGTTTTTGGCAGGATTTTTGCTGGCAGGGACGACGGGGGCCTCTCCGGCGATGCTGTATGTGGGATTCGGCGTTCTGTGCGGTTTGGGAGCCGGATTTGCCTACAATGCGGTCATGAGTACGATGTCGATGTGGTTTCCGGATAAACAGGGACTGATTTCGGGAATCCTGTTGATGGGATTTGGTCTGAGCGCGTTTATTATCGGAAAAGTATTTGCGGCGGTAACGCCTTCGGACGGAAGTGATACCTGGCATACGACGTTCCGGGTACTCGGCATTATTATTGTGGTCGTGATGGCAGTCTGTAGTTTTTTCTTTGTAAAACCGGGCGCGGACTTTACACCGCCGGTAACGGCAAAGAGGAAAGAAGTCAGGGAACCGGCTTCCGATATCAATTCCGGCGCAATGGTAAAAAAAGCGTCTTTCTGGCTTTACTATATCTGGGCGATTTTAATCAGCGCGGCAGGACTGGTGCTCGTATCGCAGGCAAGCGGAATTGCCACGCAGGTCGGGACGCAGGTATCGGACGGAAATATTGCTACGGTAGTCGGCCTGATTTCCATCTGTAACGGTATCGGGCGTGTGATTTTCGGCGGCCTGTTTGATAAAAAAGGTTATAAAATGACGATGATCGTGGATATGGTAGTCTTTATCATAGCCAGCCTGGTGTTGATTCTGGCTTTGACGACCGGTAATTTTGCGCTGATTGTGATCGGTTTTATCGTAGGCGGTTTTGCATACGGCGGCGTAACGCCGACAAACTCTGCCATTATCAGTGATTTTTTTGGCAGGACAAATTATTCCATGAATTTTTCGCTGGTAAATACAAATCTGCTGATCGCTTCTTTTGCGTCTACGATTGCCGGGAGATTGTATGATGCCAGCGGCTCTTACTTAAGTACGATCTTTATGATGATCGGGGTTACGGTAGTAGGATTTGTCGTATTTTTGGGAATCCGTAGACCGAAGCCGGAATAGAAAGGAAACGTCTGACTTTTGGCGGGCCGGTTCCAAATTCCGTTTTCGGTACGGGGTAAAATTTTAAAAATTGTACAACTTGCATAATTTTGGCGGCGGTTTCATATAGTTTGAAAAAGACCATGTTTTTAGGAGTATGGTATGGATTTCAAATATGGGGCTGCCGCCGTTTTTATTATCTGCCTGATCGTTCTGCTGATCGGTGTGTTGAAAAAAAGAGCCATGATCGTATTGAATTTTATTGTACGTGCCGTAGTTGGTATGATTTGCATTTATTTTATCAACCATTTTCTGGAGGGACAGGGCATTTCCGTGGCGGTCGGCATGAACCTGATCAGCGTGCTGACAAGCGGGGCGCTGGGGGTCGGCGGAGTAGCGCTGCTGTATGGAATTGTGTTGCTGCAATTTTTGTGATAATTTACCAAAAATTGACAAATCTTCAAAAAACGGTAGACAAAACTAAAAATCGGCTTTATAATGCCAAATATATCCGGCAGAAAGCAAAGTTGTGAAACATTTTGCCGGTAAAATAAAATACCGGAGGTGATGGGAGTACGACGGTCAGGTTACTTTTGCTGTTGTTGTTAGCGGCGGCAGTAATATTTGACTTAAAAAGCCGTAAAGTACCCAATTTCCTGATTGCGGCAGGTCTTATTCTGGGCATGGCCGGCCAGCTTTATACGTCAGGTATACAGGGATTGGGAGTCTTTGCAGGAAATGTATTATTTCCGATTCTGATTTTATATCTTTTATTTCTTATCCGTGCACTGGGAGCCGCGGATATCAAATTATTTTCCGTAATCGGCGGGTGTGCCGGTTTTCCGTTTTTAATTCAATGTATCATGATTTCTTTTATCACAGGCGCCGTATTTTCTTTGCTGCAAATGCTGAGAAACCGAAATCTGTGTTATCGCCTTATTACGTTTTATCAATACGGGAAAGAAGTTTTGTTAACCGGAAAACTGAAGCCGTATCCGTCCGATAACGACGGGAAAAACAATCTGATTCATTTTTCATTATCAATTTTTATCAGTTACGTCATAGGATTGGGGGTTCGTATTTGGGAATAAAGACAATTGCAGTGTGCGATACGGAAGCGCTGTACGTTTCCCGTTTTCTGCTTGCGGTACAGGGGTGTTTCCGGCCCGGAATCAAAGTGCTGGGAGCGACAAACAAAAGCAGCGTGGAAACTTTGGACGGGGAGGTTGACCTGTGGCTTCTGGGGGAGCCGTTCTGGGAGGAAAAGTTTCTGGAACGCCACAGGGAACAGTGTGTTTTATTAAGCGGAAATTTTGTGCCGGAAACTTTGGCGGAATATACGACGATACTGAAATATCAGTCGAAAGACCAGATCTTAAGGGAGCTTTTCCGAAGCGAGGTTTGGAACCGCATGATAAAGGGGGAAAGAAAAACCGAAGCCGGAGGCATGGAAACGGCAGGCATTTATGCGCCGGACGGAGGCAGTATGCAAATGTTGTTTTCGCTGGCATATGCGTTTCGGCAGGCAGAGAGCAAAAAGGTCCTTTATGTTAATTTGCAGGAAAATTCCGGATTTTATCACTTATTCGCGCAGAAAACGGACGCGCATATCGGGGATTTGATCTGCCTGCTGCGGCAGCAAAAAACGGAACCGGATCTGTGCGGGTATATCCGGCAGTTTGAAAATGTGAGCGTCCTGCTGCCTTTGTGGCAGGGGATGCAGGGAGCGGAAGTAACAAAAGAAGATATTCAGCAAATTTGCGGTATCGCGGCAAAACAGAGGATTTGTGAGTTGTTGGTAATTGACTGGGGGAGGAGCATACCGGGTTTTTGGGATGTTTTTTCCGCCTGCCATACGAGAATTTTGGTGACAGCGGACAACAGCGTTGCCCGCGCGGCAAAAAAGCAGTTCCTGGAAAGCATGCATTTGGAAGCGGAAGACGCCGACGGCAGAATCCGGGAATTTTGCTGGCCGAAAGCAATCGCGGAAACGCGGGAAAAGGAAGCATTGGCAGAGGAACTCATAAACGGCAGTTATCGCCGGATGATTGAGAGCTGGGAAGGATTTTGCCGGGAAGGGGGCGAAAACGATGAATTTGTTTTGTGAAGAGCCGGCAGGCGATCCGGAACAGCCTGACAGGGAGTCGGCAGACAGTTGGAAACAGTTTTGCGGACAGGAGCCGGCAGACGGTCCGGAACAGTTGTGCAGGCGGGTGATCGGCAGGCTGGATACCTTACAGGAAATCAGCGACGAGGCGATTATAAAAGAAATCCACGCAGTGCTTCATGATGTGGAAACGGAACGGGTATTGACGCTGGAAGAAAAAACCGCATTAAGCAAAAGTCTGTTTCATTCCTTAAGAAAGCTGGACGTGCTGCAGGAACTGATGGAAGACCCGGATATTACGGAAATCATGGTAAACGGGCCGAATCATATCTTTTATGAAAAAAGCGGCGCGTTGTATTCATGGGACAAGTCATTTTCAACATCGGAAAAACTGGAAGATGTTATTCAGCAGATTGTAGGGCGCAGCAATAAGATGGTAAACGAAAGCACGCCGATCGTGGACACACGTCTGCCGGACGGTTCTCGTATCAATGTGGTCCTGCCTCCGGTCGCGATAGACGGAGCCTGTATTTCCATTCGACGTTTTCCAGACACGCCGATCCGGATGCAGGATCTGATTGAAATGGGATCTATTTCCGAGGAAGCGGCCGAATTTCTGCAAAAACTGGTTCAGGCCCGATACAATATTTTTATTTCCGGCGGAACCGGAAGCGGAAAGACCACTTTTTTAAATGTGCTTGCCTCCTTTATTCCGGCGCAGGAGCGTATCGTTACGATAGAAGATTCCGCAGAGCTGCAAATTAAAGGCCACCCGAACCTCGTGCGGCTGGAAACGCGTACGGCTAATTTCGAGGGCGTCCGGGAAATTACGATCCGGGATTTGATCAAAACGGCTTTGCGGATGCGTCCTGACAGGATTGTGGTTGGAGAAGTAAGAGGGGAAGAAGCCCTTGACATGCTCCAATCGATGCAAAGCGGCCATGACGGGAGCTTAAGCACGGGACACAGCAATTCTGCGCAGGACATGCTGCGGCGTCTGGAAACCATGGTGCTTATGGGAATGGATATTCCTATGGAAGCGATCCGCTCGCAAATAGCGGAAGGTATTGATATTCTTGTGCATTTGGGCAGGCTGCGGGATAAAAGCCGCAAAGTGCTGGATATTATGGAAATTACAGGATACCGAAACGGGGAGATCAGACTGCGGAGCCTGTATCATTTTGCAGAACACGGAGAGCAGGGAGGAAAGATTATCGGAAAGTGGGAGAAACAGGGCGGTTTAAGCCGGCTGGAAAAATGGAAAGCGGCGGGGATAGGAGGCCGGCAGGAATGAATTACGGAAAATACAGATTTTCAGTAAAAGAAAAACTGCTTGTGGGATTAAGCGGCGTCGGCCTTTTGCTTCTGATTTCTCTTTTGTTTTACCGCAGCCTGTGGGCAATGGCGGCAGGAGCGCCGTTTTTGCCGCTGTGGGTTGGCATATGCAGAAAACAAAGGATTAGAAAAAGAAATCAGGAATTAACATTTGAGTTCAGGGAATGTATGCAAGCGGTTTCCGGTGCACTGCTTGCGGGATATTCTTTGGAAAACGCCTGGAAAGAAGCAGAGAAAGACATAAAACTGCTACACGGGGAAGCGTCACATATGTATCGGGAATTGCACGATATGAACGGGCAGCTCGCCATGCAGCAGCCGTTGGAAAAGCTTCTGGCTGATTTTGGAGAGCGAAGCGGACTCGAAGATGTTTCCAGGTTTTGCCAGGTCATGCAGTTTGCAAAACGAAGCGGCGGAAATTTTTCACAGATTATTGCCACTACGGTGAAACGGATCGGGGATAAGATAGAGATTACACGGGAAATTGATACCGTGATTGCGCAAAAACGACTTGAAAGCGGTATTATGGCACTGATTCCGGCGGCTATTATCCTGTATCTGACATTTTGCTCGCCGGGGTATCTGGATGTTTTGTACCACAATATTACAGGCGTATTTATTATGAGCGGGTGCCTGGCGGTATATATTTTCGGTATCTGGATGTCCGTGAAAATCGTTCAGGGGGTGGAACTTTGAAACAATGGAGAAGCAGGATAAAGGAATATCGTTACCTTTTTCTGATCGGAATCCTGGCGCTGGTATTTACGGCGGCGCTGGCGTTCACCCGTGAACCGGCAGACGTTCCGGGCAGCATTTCCAAAAATGAGGCCGGGCAGGGGGAACGGGAAGTATCTTTTTTCGTACAGGTTCCGGGATTAATCAAGAAAAAAGCGTATACGCTGACCGTGCCGGAAAGAACGTTAAGCAGAGAGGAGCGCAAGGCATTATTCCACAAGGCGGAGCAGGAACTGGAAGAAGCGCTTGGCAAAAGCGGCGAATATGTGGTTTCGCTTCCGGAAACGCTTGCGGATGGGCAGATTCTGGTAAGTTATGAATTTGAGCCGGACGGCTATATTGAGGAGGAAGGAACTGTCTTATGGGAGGAAATTCCGGAGAAAACGACACAGGTAGAGTTAAAGTTAAAAGCGACAATGGCTTACGGGCAGGAAAGCGAAATATATGAACGATACATAAAGCTGGCCAGGCCGGCCCTGTCAGAGGAAGACGCTTTTTGGCAGCAGTTGGATTCTTATTTTACAAATGCGTTTGAAAGCGAGGCAGAGAGCAAGGCTGTTTTACTACCGGATCATATAAATGGACATGTGGTCGCCTGGACGGAAAAGAACGGTTCCGACTATCAGACTTTATGGCTGCTTTGCGGGTTAGCTGCCGGTGCGTTGACATTTGCCAAATGGGAAGAAACAAAGCGGAAAAAAGATAAACGAAAGCAGGAATTGCTGCGCCAATACCCGGATATGATAGAGCAGCTTGTATTGCTTTTGGGCGCCGGAATGACGGTATACGGTGCCTGGGAGAAGATCGTACTGCAATACCGCGCAGAGAAAAAGGCCGGGAATGTTATCGCGGTACAGGAAGAAATGCTGCGTACCTATTATGAAATTCACGACGGGGTTAGCGAGAGCCTTGCCTACAGACGGTTTGCAGAAAGATGTGAATTGCCGCCTTACAGAAGATTGAGCGGACTATTAATACAAAATCTAAAGAAAGGAAGCGCGGGAATACGGGAGCAGTTAATGAAAGAGGCTCAGGAAGCGCTGGAAGAGAAAAAAAGCAGCGCCAGAAAGCGCGGGGAAGAGGCCGGGACAAAACTGCTGCTGTCTATGATCATTCTGCTGTTTGTTGTGTTGATGATCGTACTGATGCCCGTGTTTCTGACAATGTAAAAAAGGAGGAAATTATTGTATGGAATGGAAAAGATTTATAACGGAAGAAGACGGAATCGGAGTGGTAGAAGTGATTTTGATTCTGGTAGTGCTGATCGGGCTGGTAATTATCTTTAAGTCAAAGATCACAACGATAGTTAATAATATTTTCAAGACGATTACCGGGAAAATAGGTACGATTTGAAATGGGAAAAAAGGAGCTCAGAGCGCAAATGCAAGCAGGGAAAGCATGGGTGCGGGCAGAAAAAATAACGGAAAAAAGGAATATGGTGCAAAAAGGAAGCATCACGATATATTTGCTGCTTACGTTAATGCTGATATTAGCGGTTATCTTTACAATGTTGGAATCCCTGCGGGCAGAACAGTTGAACCTGATGGCAAAAGAAAACGCGCAGCAGATTATGGAATCCGTATTTTCACAATACGACCGGGAAATTTTTGAACGGTATCAGTTGTTTTTTTATGAAATTCCGTGGGAGGACGAGGCTGATTTTTCAGCGGTATACAGCATGGCAGAAAAAGTCGCCTCGGCTGCTTTTGCACCTCATACATTCGCCGGAACACGGAACGCATTTCTGTATCGGGTCAGGCTGTCGGATACAAAAACGGAAAACTATGAACTGGCAACCGATCGGAAAGGACAGGCGTTTATAAAACAGGCGGCGGCCTGTGCAAAAGAAAAAGCGCCGACGGAAGCACTGGAAAAAGCAGTCGGATGGCTGGAAGAAGCCGGCAGACAGGAAGAAGAGGCAGGCAGTTTTTCGGAAATTGAAAACGGCGCGTTTGACGCAATGAAAAAAACGGAAAAACCGCCGCAGGGACAAAAAACTCAGGGACAAAAAACTCAGGGACAAAAAACAGCGGGAAACGGCACGGTGTCAGGGGATAAAGCTGCCGCCGGCGCAAATCCGGCAGGCACCGCCGTCACAAATCCGGCAGGTACCGCCAATCCGCTTGAAAGCATGAAAAAAATAAAAAAGACGGGTATTATAAGCCTGGTGGTAAATCCGCAAAAAGAAATTTCCGCAGCCTCCCTGGAAAAAGAAACGATGCTGACAAAACGTACGCTGCATACCGGTACGGCTGAAAAAGAAAATATAAATATTGCGGATAAAATATGGATGCTCCACTACGTGGATCAATATTTTTCCGATTTTACGGGTACAGCCGGAACTGCGCTATCCTATGAAAAAGAGTATATAGCAGCCGGGAAAAGCAAGGATAGCGATAATCTGAAAGCGGTTGTAAACCGGCTGCTATTGTTAAGGGAAGCCTGTAATTATGCCAGCATTAAACAGGATGTAAAAAAATGTGAACTGGCGCTTACGATTGCCGCTTCGATTTGCGGCGTTACCGGAACGTCGGTATTAACGGCGGCCGTACAGCAGGGGATTTTGCTGGCATGGGCTTATGGCGAAAGTATACTGGATGTCCGTACACTGCTGGAGGGCGGAAAAATCTCCTTTTTTAAAACGACAGGCGAATGGACGTTGGAACTGGAACAGCTGGCGCAGGTAAAGGATTCGTGGCTTACGGCAAAAGAATGTGAAACAGGAATGGCGTACGGTTCCTATCTGGATCTGTTCCTGTTGCTGCAGTCCCCGGAAACGACCGCTATGCGCTGTCTGACGTTAATAGAAAAAAATATTCAGGCGCTGGAAGGAAAAGAACATCTGCAGATGGACCGTATGGTTACTTCTATGGAATGTACGTTTACTTATGAGGCGAAGCCGTTATTTTTAAAACTGGTGCCGCAGCTGAAAGACAGGATATCCGGCTATTTTATGGTGAAAAAAGAAAGCTACGGTTATGGAACAAAATGATCGACAAAAAGAATCGGCAAAAAACACAAAAAAGGCAGGTGAAATCAGGTGCCTCGGAAACTAAAGTCATATTATTCATCGCTAATGAAAGGAAAGCGGAATCTCTCTCTCAATTTAAATACCATAAAGAAAGAAACAAAAGCCGTAAACAAAACGGAAAAATCAGTAATTAAGAAAACAATAATGCCAATTGTGAAAATTGAATCATTATTTAAAAAAATAAAAGGGGCGCCTGGTTTTGCCTGCCGCAGGATAAAAGCCTCTTTTACTATAGAAGCGGCGGTAGTTATGCCGATCGTCCTGATCGTGTGCGCCATGATGCTGTGCTTTTTCAGGGTTCTGCAAACGGAAACCGTTATTCAGTCAGCCCTTAATTATGCGGCGCGGGAAACCGCCGTTTATGCCGGAGAACTGGCAGGCACTCCGGCGGAAGATACGGAAGTGCTGCTGCGGCTTAAGGCAAAAGGAAAGGCCGGAAAATATATAAAGGACAGCGGATGTAACTATTCGTACATAGAACATGGACTGAACGGAATTTCTTTTGCTAAGTCGGACTGCACAGGAGATTGTATTGCCCTTAACGTGACCTATCATTTCAAGCTGCCGTTTACATTTTTCGGGAATAAGAGGTTTCGGGTCACACAAAGTTCCCTGGCTTATAAATGGACGGGCAGACAGGCAGAAGATTCAAAAGAAAACGGAACATGGGTCTATATTACGGAAACCGGGGCGGCGTACCATAAAGAGGACACGTGCAGCTATTTAAAACTTTCCGTAAAAAGCGTTTCCAAAGCAGAGGTTAAAGATCTGCGTAATAAAAGCGGCGGAAAATATTATCCGTGCGGCGTGTGTAAAGCCGCGGCGCAAACGACGGTATATATCACGGATTATGGAACCGTTTACCATGCGTCGCCGGAGTGCAGAGGACTGAAAAGGACAATTTATCACGTGCGGCTGGAAAGTATCAGTGGGTATCATCCATGCGGAAAATGTTATGGAAGTGAAAAGAGTTGACAAGGAGGGACAGATATGGAGGAGTGGGCGCTTTGCGCCGTGCTGGGAATAGGAAGTATTCAGGATATAAAAAAACGGCAGGTCGGATGGCCGGTTATTCTGGCCGGTCTGGCGGGCGCATTCGTTTTTTGGTTCCGGGGTCCTGCAGGTGCGGGGGCCGAAGAGTTCTTTTTAGGGCTTATACCGGGTGCGGGGCTGGCCGGTCTGGCAGTGTTCAGCAGGCAGGCGGTGGGATTCGGAGATGCGTTAATGGTAGCCGTAATGGGGTTATATACAGGAATCAGGCAGGTGTGGGCAGAACTTATGACAGCGGGAATACTGGCGTTGGCCGCGGCTCTGATACTTCTTGTTATCTTTAAGAAAGGAAAAAAATATGAGCTGCCGTTTTTACCGTTTTTGCTGGCGGCGCATTTGATTATGTTATGTATTTAAAGGCAGTGTATACCGTTGAGGCGGCAATTCTGGTACCGATGATACTGATTATATTAACGATAGTATTTCAGGCATCCGGAAATTTGTACCGGGAGGGCCGGGAAACAACGGAAATTTTAGAGCAGCGCGAAATGGAATCAGTGCCAGTGAAAAAAATCCGGAGCAGTTATTTCATCAAGTCAATCCCGGATACAACAAAAACCAAGGAGGAGGAAATTCATGGAGATAGAATACAGGCGGGAACTGGAAAAAAGCTATATGGTCATCCACAGGGAGAAAAAAGATTGGGAAGATTTTGAGATTCAAATGTTGTTAAGCAACAAAATAGAGGGAATGGTGCCGTTTTTTTTATTGATTGAAGATGGAAAAAACGGGTTTGTATATGATATTACAGGGAAACAGTCGCTGGATATTTATATACGCAGGAAAGGGCTGAAACAAGAAGTTTACGAAAAACTGTTTTGCAGCCTGAAACGGGTCCATCGCAGCATAGAAGATTATTTGCTGGATGAAAATGCGCTGCTGCTGACAGAAGAAATGATTTTTGTGGATAACAGCGGACAGGAGTTTTCCTATTGTTATCTTCCGGGGCATACGTATCCGGTCAATCAGGCGATGCAGTCTTTGCTGGAAAGCTTTCTCGGGAAAGCCGCACCGAATGACAGCACGCTGTTGGAAAAACTGCATCAGGCGCATCAGGATATTCTGACAGGGAATTTTTCTTTACGCAGAAATGGTATAAACGGTTTGCGTGTTGAAAGGAAAGACGCTGAGGCAGAACTGGTTTGGGAGGCAGAGGAGAAAAAAGAAAATTACGAGGAGGAAAAAGCGGAAACAGAAAGTTCGTCTTCCCGGATAAAAGAAAAATTTTCACAGTCTTTCAAAAAGTTATCGAAAGCCACAGAAAAAACCGAAGACAAAAAAGAACATAAGATAAAGAAATTTTGGGATAATGAAAAAGAGAATGGGCAAATCGGTATTTGGGAGAACGGACAAAAGGATGGAAAAGAGAACAAAGAGCATAAATTAAAATCATGGTTCCGGGACAGGCAGGAGGAAAATGCCGTTTACGGGGATTATCAGATGAATTATCATCCGGATACAGGGATTGTGGAGGAGGAATATATTCATCCGACCGTGTACATCGGAGGGGACAGGCTGGCGTTAAGCGGAAGATTTGAAAGTAAAGACGCTTCTCTGAATACGGATTTTGAAATTTTATCGGAGGAAGTCCTGGTTGGAAAACAGCCGGAAGAAGCGGATATCTGCTTAAACGGAGATACGGTCAGCCGCGTCCATGCGGTAATCCGCAAAGAAGAAGACAATTATTTTATAGAAGATTTGAATTCTACAAACGGTACGTTTGTAAACCAGGTGCAGATTCCGTACCGGGAAAGCGTCATGCTGCATTATGGGGACGAGGTCATGTTCGGTGCGGTAAAATTTATTTTTTACTAGGCAGATGTTGACAGGGAAAAGTCCGGCATGTTATCGTTTGCTGTATAGTAACCGAAAAGGAAGACGGGTAAGATGATGGAAACGGATGATCGTGCGTACATGCAGGCAAAACGGTATGTGGACAGAAAAATCACAATTATTCTGATTGTTATCAATGTGGCGGTATTTGCCGTACTGGAAATGATCGGAGATACTACGGACGGCGTGTTCATGGCGCAGCACGGCGCTATGTTCGTGCCGTATTGTATACAGGAGGACAGGTGGTATCTGTTGTTTACCAGCATGTTTTTGCATTTTGGTTTCCCGCATTTGCTGAATAATATGTTTATTTTATTTTGTATCGGGGAATATCTGGAGCGTTTTTTAGGAAAAATAAAATATTTGATCCTGTACCTGGCGGCGGGACTGTCAGGGAATCTGCTGTCTTTGGCGATAGAAATGCGAACGGGGGATTTTGCGGTATCCGCCGGCGCGTCCGGCGCAATTTTCGGAGTGGTTGGCGGTATGCTGTGGGTGGTTTTGCGTAATAAAGGAAAAGTTGCCAATTTTAGCGTCAGGGGGATGCTGATTATGCTGGCTTTGAGCCTGTATTTTGGTTTTACAAGCAGCGGCGTGGATAATTGGGCGCACGTAGGAGGTGCGGCCGGAGGATTTATATTCGCAATGCTTTTGTATAGAAGAAAATCAACTTTACTTTAATGCGAAAAATTACTATACTTAAAGAAATAACGAAAAACCGTTTATCGTTAATAGGAGAAAATATTTATGAAGATTAATATTTATTATGGCGGCAGAGGGTTATTGGATGACCCGACCCTCTATGTAGTGAATAAGATCAGCGAAGTATTGCAGGAGCTGCGTGTCAGCGTAGAACGTTTCAATATTTATGAATACAAAAATACGATCTCTACTTTACCGCAGACGTTAAAGGAAGCGGACGGGATTATACTGGCGACAACCGTTGAATGGCTGGGAATTGGCGGTTATATGCAGCAGTTCCTGGACTCCTGCTGGCTGTACGGCGATAAGGAGAAAATAAGCGCCACCTACATGCAGCCGATCGTTATGTCCACGACATATGGAGAGCGTGAAGGCGTACTGACGCTGGAAAATGCATGGGAAATTCTCGGCGGACAACCATGCAGCGGCCTGTGCGGTTATGTGGATGATCTTGTCGCATTTGAGATGAACCGGGATTATAACCTGATTATTGAAAAAAAAGCGGAAAATCTGTATCGGACGATTTCCCAGAAAATGAAATCAATGCCGACGAGCAACCAGGCTATGACCAAAACGGTGCAAAGAACGAAACAACTGGAATTAACGCCGCAGGAATCAGAACAGTTGTCCAAATATGTTGCCAATGATAACTATGTGAAAAAGCAAAAAGAAGATATTGAAGAACTTGCCAACATGTTTAAAGGGCTGTTAGGGGATATGAAAGAGGAGGACAACGAGTATATTACAAATTTGCAGTCCCATTTTGTCCCACAGAGCGATTTTGCGGCAAATTATCTGTTTATGATCGACGGGAAAGAAAAACCGCTGGTCGTGGAAGTGCAGAAAGAAGAAGCAACGATTTACTACGGTGAAAAAGAAGAAATCGATGTGTTTGTAAAATTGACACCGGCGCTGCTGGAAAATATCATGAAAGGTCAAATCACCTTTCAACGGGCATTTATGACAGGGGAAATGACCGCGAAAGGCAACTTTAAGACACTTCGCATGTTAGACAATATTTTTATTTTTGAATAGCAGCGGGCAGGACGATCCGGAATGTGCAGCCGTCCGGTCCGTTTGAGAAAACGGAAAGCGTACCGCCGTGTCCTTCAACGATTTGAAGGGCAATTTCCAGTCCCAAGCCGGTGCCGTTCGGTTTAGTAGTAAAAAACGGTTCAAAAATTTTTTTGATATTCTCTTTTGCAATGCCGGGGCCATTATCCGCAACGGTTAGGATCAGATCCTGATCTACGCGGTTTGCCGTTATCGTGACAGTGCCGCTGCCGTGCATAGCTTCGCAGGCGTTTTTGATCAGATTGGAAAGCACGAGCTTTAAGCGGAGGGGATCCGCCATTATGATGTCAATGTCATCCGCAGGGCAGATGATGATTTGCAGGCCTCTGCCCGCAGAAACGCTGTGAAACGGTGCGGAGGCTGAAGATAAGACGGCGGACAGATTTACCGGTTCCGGGCACAATACGTCAAAAGGATGGTTGAGCGATAAATCTGCGAGTAATTGTTGTAAATGCGAAAGTTCCTGTACGGATTCATCCCAGAAATCATAGGAACATATTTCAGGATGCTTTTTCTGAACGAGTTGTAAAGAACTGCTGACAAAAGCAACAGAGTTTTTTATTTCGTGTAAAATCATGTGGTAATTCTTTGCATTGTCCATAATGATATCCTTTCATGGAAATTATCATAGCATTTTTGGAAAACAAATTCAATCAGATCACAGGAGGGTTTGGGTTTTATGAGAGATGACAATTGTATTTTCTGTAAAATTATTGCAGGGGAAATTCCGTCAAAAACAATTTTTGAAGACGACGATTTTAAAGTGGTTCTGGACGTATCGCCGGCTACAAAAGGCCATGCGTTGATTTTGCCGAAAGGGCACTATGCAGATATTTATGAACTGCCGGAAGAAATCGCTTCCAAAATATTTGTTCTTGCAAAAAAAATGGCAGTGCATATGACGGAAAAATTAAACTGCGATGGTTTCAATATCATACAAAACAATAAGGAAGTTGCCGGGCAGACGGTCTTTCATTTCCATATGCATTTGATACCGCGGTATCAGGAAGATGGCAACGGAGAAAAAATCTGCTGGAACCACAGGAATTTTTCGGAAGAAGAGTTCCTGGATATCCAACAGAAATTAAACGGTATGCAGCCGTCCCGATAGCGGTATGCAGCCGTTCCAACAGCGGTATGTATGGCGGCGGGCGCCTTGTTTAACGGGCGTTTGCCGCTTCTTCCAAAATGGAAATAATAGTGTCTATGGAATTTAGCTGCTCGCTTTCGTTCATAGCGACAATATATTTTTCTTTGTCTTTCTGTAATTTATGCAGAGATTCCAAAAGCAGGATGTTTCCGAGTTTTTCTTCCTCAATCACAATACTGAATCCCTGATTTTCAAAAGATGCGGCATTCAACAACTGATCTCCGCGGCTGGCAGCAGTCGATAAAGGAATCAGGATATTCGGCTTGCGCAAAGCAAGCAGTTCGCATATGGCGTTGGCGCCGGCACGGGATATTACAATATCTGCCAGTGCAAAAAAGTCGCGCAGTTCCTGATTGGCATACTCAAACTGTGCGTATCCTTCCCTGGAGTTTAAATCCGGATCCAAACGGCCTTTTCCGCACAGATGGATCACCTGGAATTCTTTTAAAAGTTCCGGGAGCAGTCCGCGGATCACATTGTTGATGAATACGGAGCCGGAGCTGCCTCCGACCACAAGTATGGTAGGTTTGGAAGCGGTAAAGCCGCAAATGTTTAAGGCGTTAATTTTGTTTCCGGCAAGCAGTTCCTGGCGAATCGGGGAGCCTGTCAATACCGCTTTGTCAGCCGGCAGATAGTGCAGGGTTTCAGGGAAATTGCAGCATACTTTGGCAGCCGCAGGAATCATGATCTTATTCGCCAGACCCGGCGTCAGATCGGATTCGTGAATAACGGCCGGAATACGGCAGTGCTTTGCAGCCAGAACGACAGGAACGGATACAAATCCGCCTTTGGAAAATACGATATCCGGTTTAATTTTTTTTAGCAGCCTGCGTGCTTCGAAAAATCCTTTGATGACTTTGGCTGGGTCAGAAAAATTTTTCGGGTCAAAATAACGGCGCAGCTTTCCCGACGAAATGCCGTAGTAAGGTATTTTGCAGTTTTCGATCAGAGTTTTTTCGATGCCCTGATAAGAGCCGATATAGTATATTTCGTAATCAGCCTCTTTCAATCGCGGCAGAAGGGCTATATTTGGCGTGACGTGCCCTGCAGTTCCGCCGCCGGTTAATACAATTTTCTTCTTCATACAATCCTCCCATGCCGATTGTGAAATCGGCATATCCTCTATTAAATATGCAACGGTTGGTTGAAAATGTCAAGAAAAGACTTGTAAAAAAACGATTTTCTATCTAAAATAGTAATAGCAGTATGTTTTGAAATGATATCGAAGCGTTAGCGGGAACCGTATATTTTGTCATCGCGTAGGTATAAACCGCAGGTAGTGGCGGATTCTGTCGTATTGCGACGGAAAGTGCGATGAAAAATACGGACAGGCTACTGTTCAAACCGCGTAATCTTTTTTATAATATAGAGAAAGAACTGACCGGCGTGTGATCAGCGAAGGGACAGTTCCAGCAGAAAGCATTTTTTCAGAAAAAAGGAGGTTGCGCAAATGAAAGTGTTTGCTGATACAGTGCTTACCATGTGGAAAGACAGTCCGCAGTTGTTGGTGATTACGGTGATGGCGGTACTCATAGCGGTAGGTTTGTACCAGTTGATAAGAATGAACGGTGAGATACGGAAGATTACCAGAAAGATAAAAAGATATTTAGATGCGGTTATGATTGAAGAAGAAGCACCGCTGCAGGAAAATCCGGATCAGAATACTGCGGGTAGCGGACAGGGCGGTTACAAAAAAGCGTTGTCTGCACAGCTTACGCCGGAGGAAACGAAAATGCTGTTGGCAGAGGATGATTCCGAGGCAAAAGAAAGAAAGAAAAAAAACGATGAGGCAATTTTTAACGAAGTGCTTCGCGAATATTTTTAATACTTATATGGAAAGAAAAAAGGAGAAAAACAAATGGAAAAAATCACGTTGGATTATTCAAAAACATCTGATTTTGTGAGTAATGACGAGCTGGGGTTCATGGAGGGGCAGGTAAAAGCAGCGGCAGACCTGCTGATTTCAAAAGAAGGCGCCGGAAACGATTATCTGGGGTGGCTGGATTTACCGGTAGATTATGATAAGGAAGAATTTGCACGGATTAAAAAAGCTGCTGAAAAGATAAAGGCGGATTCGGAAGTGCTCGTTGTTGTCGGCATCGGAGGGTCCTATCTGGGCGCGCGGGCGGCTATCGAATTTTTAAGGCATAATTTCTATAACAGCGTTTCTAAGGAGATCCGTAAGACGCCGGAGATTTATTTTGTAGGAAACAGTATCAGTTCTACATATATTGCGAACCTGATAGAAGTCATTGGCGACCGTGATTTTTCTATTAACGTCATTTCCAAATCGGGAACGACAACGGAACCGGCGATTGCATTCCGTATTTTTAAGGATTTGATGGAGAAAAAATACGACCGGGCGGAAACAGCAGGACGTATTTATGCAACAACCGATAAAGCAAAGGGCGCGCTGAAAGTGCTGGCAAATGAAGAAGGTTATGAAACTTTTGTAGTGCCGGATGACGTAGGCGGGAGATTTTCCGTTTTGACGGCGGTAGGGCTGCTGCCGATCGCTGTCAGCGGGGCAGATATTGATAAACTAATGGAAGGCGCGCAGGAAGGAAGACGGCAGGCATTAGGAAACGGATTTGAAGAAAACGACGCCTTAAAATATGCGGCGTTCCGCAATATTTTCCTAAGAAAAGGAAAATCAGTGGAAATTCTTGCCAATTATGAACCGTCGCTGCATTACGTTTCCGAGTGGTGGAAACAGTTGTGCGGAGAAAGCGAGGGAAAAGACCAGAAAGGCCTGTATCCGGCGTCCGTTGACCTGACAACAGATCTTCATTCGATGGGGCAGTTTATTCAGGACGGAGCGCGCATTATGTTTGAAACCGTTCTGGATGTTGAAAAATCCAGGGATACGATTGAAATATCTATGGAAGAGTCGGATCTGGACGGATTGAATTATCTGGCAGGAAAGACCGTGGACTTTGTAAACAAAAGCGCAATGAACGGTACGGTTCTGGCGCATACGGACGGCCGTGTTCCGAATCTGATCATCCATATCCCGGAACAGACGGAGTATTATCTGGGTCAGTTATTCTATTTTTTTGAATTTGCAATCGGGATCAGTGGGTATCTGTTAGGCGTGAATCCGTTTAACCAGCCGGGTGTTGAAAATTATAAGAAAAATATGTTTGCGCTGCTCGGTAAACCGGGATATGAGGCGGAAAGAGAATTGTTGATGAAACGGCTGTAATTTAAGAGAAGTTGTGATAAGTAAAAAAGGGGCTGTTGCAAAAGTAGATGAATCATCTACTGGAGCAACGGCTTCTTTTTTCTATCTAAAAATAAAAAGCAGGTTCCGAAGAACCTGCCATCC
>JAAWJJ010000011.1 GCA_022796875.1 Eubacterium sp.
ATAGGGTTATAACCCTATCTATTTTTTTGTTCGAGCCCGGTCGGCTTCGAACGGCTTCGATCTTAGGTTATATAGTTTGTCGGTAAAACCGGATCGTACTATAAAGCGCGGATGAAATATTCGGATTTTCGATATCCAGATGTAATAGCTGGGAAATTTTTTCCAGGCGGTATTTCAGGGTTCCTTTATTAATAAAAAGTTGTTTTGCCGCATGGGAGGCCTGATGGAAACAATTCAGGTAGGCTTCCAGAGTGCGGAGATATTCCGTATTATTGCACTGGTCATATTCTGCCAGCAATTCTATGTCGGACAGCATGACCGTAGTGTTTCCAAACCTCTTTGCGGAGTGCTGTATCTTTAACTGATCGTAGAAATCCAGAAAATGATATAAATATTTTTGGGGAGCTTCGGTTTTACCGATTTGTAAAATCGCGCTTGCCTGCTGCCGGAAGAACAGGCGCTCGTTTAAATTTTGAAACGGATCGGATATACTGGCGAACAACTGCTGTTGGAATGCAAAATTTTCCAGTTCCGCATCCATACGGGACTGATAATTGTAGAAAAAAAGAAACAGGGTGCTGTCATAAACGAGAACATAAGAATTTGGAAACTGGTACTCGATCTCATAAATGGCAAAGGTAAAATCATTGTTTTGCGGGCGCGGTTTTCGCAGATGGAAAGCGCCGATGGCGAAAGGGGGCTTTAGCCCGTGGTGAGTATTTGGCAGGCGGCGGGCGTGATTTTTCTGATGCATGATGATGCTGTCGTCATATAAAAGCAGTTCCCTTGCGATGAGGGTGGAAATGGAACTTCTTACAGGAGGCAGTTTCAGGTCGGAATCGGATAAGTGGGCCTGACATAGCCGGATCAATGGACGGACGGCATGCATGGCAAGATGTTTGGAGTGCGGATTTTTAAATTTCAGGCATAAAAAATGTGGAATATGGTTCTTTTCCGCAAAAGCGCAGATGTAAGTATAATATCCTTCAGGGGTATCAGGAGAAAAAAGTTTGCCGTCAGGATATTTGGAAAAATCTGGAAATGTTGTCAGAAAACCGGAATTTGCCTGGTTTTCAAAACAAAAAGTATCATTTCCGTTTGTGGAAACGCAGGAAAAATATTCTTCCGGTTCTTTTGCAGACGAATGAAAAAGCAGCCGGCTGTGCTGATCCAGGATAAATATATTTAATTGAAAATTATTGCAGATATGGGCCATGATTTCCTGGAACGGGCGTTCAATAATCAGGTCCTGCAAAATAATGCGGTTTATTTCATATGATATCGTATCATTCATAAGTTTTCTCCTTTTGTTCCTGACAACAGTTTTTGCTGGGTGTAAATCAGCTGTAGTCCGGAATATAACTGATGGGCAGTTTCATACTTTTCCACATCCAGATTCAGCAATTCATTTATTTTGTTCAGCCGGAGCCGAACGGTGTTTGGGTGAATATTCAGAATTTTTGCCGTTTCTGACACGGTCATAAAGTTTTCATAGTAGCGGTATAAGGTTTCACAGTAATTCAGAGAGTGTTCGGCATCATAGTTCATCAGCAAACGTATGGCGGCCGGAATGGATGCCGTATATCCATATTGCTCTGTAAAATAGTAGTCCCTGACAGAAGGGTAAGATTGGCGAAAATCAAAAAATATTTGTTCCGGATTTAATTTCCGGCCGACTTCCAGCGCGCAGAATGCCTGCAGGCGGTGGGAAGGCAAAGTATATATGTCCGGGAAACGGTCTGAAATACTGTAAGCAAAGTTTTGCTGCAGAGCCATCCGGAACAGCATCGTAAAGTTTTTTTCCGTTATGTCGGGATCCGACAAATCCGAGAATAAGAGATAGATATAGTTTTCTTCGTCCGGCGATATGCAGGAAGTGACAAAAGGATTGGATTTCCGTATATTTCCAAGGGTATATAAAATTTCTGCAGGGTGCGGTTTCGGAAAATGAAGAATGGACATTGCATATGGCGCATTATGCTTGTGTAAATAGATTTCTGCAAATTTGGTATCGAGGGAATCACTGAGCAGTAAGAGTGCGGGATCAAAATTCAGGCTCCCGGATTGCATCGGGTTTTTTCTGGACAGAAGAACCCCCAGCGTATCTGCAATAATCCGCTGCGCGTTCATCACTTCCTGAATATACGACGACTTTTCAAATGCGATTCCGATATAACCGTATAACGTGTGTTTATGTGTAATCGGACAACAGGTCTGCGGCTGCCCTTCACAGGTGCCCCAGTCAATGAAAGTAGGCCCGCCGTTTGCATAAATGATTTCCTGATAGATCAAATGGTTGTCAATAATCTGACGTTGAGGGGCGGCGCCGTGTTTTACGATCTCTTCCCAGTCGTTAAAATGAAAGGATGGAGAGAATGCATGGCAGATCAGGGAAAGCGTTTCGTCAAAAACAATGGTTGACAGGGGCATACACTGGTAAATCTCATGTATGAAATCGGTTTCTGGCCAGTGGGATAAAATGGCCTGAATACAGATGTTTTGAATTGTCAGCAAATCCGGTTTTACATTCATAAAGCACCTCCCTCAATATTTCGTATTTTATACTGTCATAATTATAAAACAAATTGCTGCGTTTTGGACTGTGTAATTGGACAAAAAAATAACAAAAAAACACGATTTGTACACAGGAAGTATGGGAAAAAATGCTTCCTGTGAAACATTTTTTCTGAAAAAAGCAGCAGTTATTTCAGGAAAAAGGGACAATGTAAAAAAATAAGGGAAAATGTCATAAAACGCGCGGGCAGATTGTCTGAACCTACATTGTTTAAAGTTACCAATATGTTACCATGATAAACATAAGGGTACCATTTCAATATAAATGCATTAACATGTGCATGATAAGCGGGTACAGATATTTTTTCATTAAGGAGGTACGGGTATGTTTGATTTAACTGGTGACGTAGCTGTCGTAACGGGCGGCGGTGGAGGCCTTGGCAGGCAGTTTGCACTGGCGCTTGCGAAAGCGGGTGCGAAAGTGGCGGTATGTGCGCGGCGGAAAGAAAAACTGGATGCCGTAGTAGCAGAAATCAAAGCGTTGGGTGGAGAGGCTATGGCAGTCGTGACGGATGTAACAAAAGTGGAAACGGTTGCGGCGGCACGGGATGAAATCGTTGCGAAGTGGGGAAAAACGGATATTCTGGTCAATAATGCCGGCGGAGGAGTAGAGGCCCCGATTGAAGAGCTGACGGAAGAAGACTGGCGCGCCAACCGTGCATTGGATTTTGACGGCGTATTTTACTGTATGAAATATTTCGGGCAGCAGATGCTGAAACAGGGATACGGACGTGTGATTAACATTGCCTCTATTTTGGGGAAAGGCGGACTGAAAGAGATGCCGATCATTGCTTATACATCGGCAAAAGGCGGCGTAGTCAATATGACGCGGCATGCGGCGGCGGAATGGGCGACAAAAGGTATTACGGTAAACGCTCTTTGTCCGGGGTTCTTTGCATCTGAGGCGAATAGTCCGGAAGCTATGAATATCATGTCGGATATGATTAAAGTGCGTACTCCGATGGAACGTCCGGGAAAGGAAGGCGAACTGGATTCTACCGTCGTATATCTTGCGGCACATGAATCTTCTTATGTTACGGGAGTAATTCTGCCGTGCGACGGCGGATGGACCTGTATTTAATCTGTGCTGACAGGGACTTTGGCCTGTCGTGCGCATAATGAATGGATAAAACCGGAAATATTGGAGGAACCACTGATGTTATATAATTATGATCTTATGCTGCAGCCGATGAAGATCAATGGCATGCGGGTGAAAAACAGAATTATCCTTTCGCCGATGGGAACGTTTACGCCCATGAAAGACAATACGGACAGCGAAGAGGGTATCCGTTATTATGAAGAGCGTGCCAAAGGCGGCGCAGGCATGATAACTACGGGCGCGATGTTTATCACGACCAAAATGGCGCAGGGCTCGCCCACGATCGGCGTGGACGATTTTCGCTGTATTCCGAAAACAACGGTAATGGTGGAACGTTGCCACAGATGGGGAGCAAAAGTCTGTCTGCAGTTGTCGGCAGGGACCGGACGGAACGGGGCGCTTGACGTTGCTGGCGGGACACAGCTTTTATCGGCTTCTGAAAATCCGGCCTTTTATGATCCGACGCAGTTTTGCCGGGCCATGACCATTGAGGAAATCCAGACGGCAATAGAAGAATTTAAGGTTTGTACCGATCTGGCGTTAAAAGCCGGATACGATGCAATAGAGATACATGCGCATGCGGGTTATATCATTGACCAGTTTATGAGCCCGATCTGGAACAGGAGAACCGATGAATATGGAGGAAGCCTGGAGAACAGATGCCGTTTTGCCGTGGAAATTATTCAGGCCATCCGCGAAGTTGCCGGCCCGAAATTCCCGATTCTTTATCGTATTTCGATGGATCACCGTTTCGAGGGAGGGCGTACGCTGGAAGACAGTATGGAAATCCTTCCGATTCTGGAAGCTGCCGGTGTGGATGCTTTTGATGTGGACGCCGGAGCTTATGAAACGCAGGATTATATTTTCCCGACCAGCTATGTGGGAGAGGGATGCATGGCCTATGTATGCGAGTATGCCCGCAAAGTAACGAAAAAACCGATCATTAATGCCGGGAATCATTCTATGGAAACGGCGGCGGAGCTGCTGGCTTCCGGAAATGCTGATTTTGTTCAGTTCGGACGCCAGTTAATCGCGGATCCGGAGTTCCCGAATAAGTTGAAAGCGGGATGCAGGGAAGACATCCGGCCCTGCCTGATCTGTAATGAAGAATGTATTGGACGTATTTTCGGCCGTCTGACACAGCTTTCCTGTTCGGTCAATCCTGCCGTCGGATTGGAAGATTATATGGAAATCCGTCCGCTGGAAAAGCCGAAACGCGTCGCCGTGATCGGCGCGGGACCGGCAGGCCTGGAAGCCGCGCGGGTGGCGGCCCTGCGTGGGTGCAGCGTGACCGTTTATGAGAAAGAGGCGGAAATCGGCGGCGTATACGGGGCAATTGCAACATCATCATTCAAAAAAAGGATTCGTGATTTGATTACATGGTATGATGTCCAGTTACATAAGCTTGGGGTTGAGATAAAGCTGAATTATGAAATGAAAGCGGACGATCCGGTTCTTTACGAAGCGGACGAAATATTTGCAGGGACAGGCTCGGTACCGTTTGTTCCGCCGATTCCGGGAAAAGATCTTCCGAATGTAGTAGATGTTACCGAAGCGCATAAACATGGCGTTGACGGCAAAAACATCGTTATTTGCGGCGGCGGGCTTTCCGGGGCGGATACGGCGGTCGAACTGGGGGAAGACGGCAAAAGCTGCACGATCGTCGAGATGCTTCCGGACATTTGCAACGGGGTATTTTTCATTAATAAAATGTCTGTCTGCAGATATCTGGAAAAATATAAGGTCGATATTAAAACGTCCGCCAAAGTCGTTGCGTTTGAGTCTGACGGCGTAGTCATAGAGCGGGATGGCGTTCAGGATAAGATTCCGGCGGATACGATCGTTACAGCGTTTGGACAGCGGCCGAATACGGCCCTGATTGACGAGCTGGAAGCGAAATATGCTGCAAAACTGACCGTGATGGGAGATTGCGCCGGCGTTGCAAAAGCAGCGAAAGCGATCCGGGAAGGATTTTATGCAGCAATGGCTTTGCAGTAAAGGAACATATAAAGTATGGGAGGGAAAAACATGGAATCTACGAAAAAATTCTATGGGAGTAAGGCGGCCTTTGGCGCGTTTCTGGTTATTTTTGTAAACCTTGGACTTTGCACCTGTTTAGGCGTATTTTTAGCAAGTATTGCAGATTATATCGGATGGCCGATCGGTACGGTGGCTATTTTGGGTACAATCAATACGATTGCAAATGCGGCGCTTTCCATTGTGGCAATTAAAGTAGTGCAGAAGATCGGGCCGAGGTGGACGATGCTGATTTCTATTCTTGCCTGTGCGGCGCATGTGACGCTGTACACATTGACGAGTCCGGGACAGAATCTTAGAAGCCTGATTTTGTGTTATGTCGCTGGTTTTCTGGCTTCTGTGGCAATCGCATTCGGAACGCATGCGGTTTGTTCCAGTCTTGTCGCCGAGTGGTATGTAAGCACCCATAAGAGAGAAAAAATGACCTCTGTCGTCACTTCCGGAGCCGCTTTTGGAGCTGCGATCTGGGTGTTTGTTTCCGGACAGCTTGCGGCAAGGTTTACGTTTCAGACCTGCTATCATATTCTGGCGGTAGCGGCGTTGGTAATCGGTTTGATTGCAGTGATCTTTCTGGTAAGGACGCCGAAAGAAGCCGGGCAGGAACCGGACGGCCTGGAAGAACTGAAAAAAGAGCAGGCCGGAGCCAAAGATGTCGAACTTCCGGGCATGTCTTATAAAGACGCTTTAAAGAGTCCAAGTTTCTGGTTATTATCGATTGGCTGCGTACTGGCGATAATGGGAGCTTCCGGTTTCGTTTCCTATAACGCGGCGTATTGGCAGGGAATGGGCATGAGCGTTACTACGTCTGCGACATGGAATGCGGTTTGGCTGCTGGCTTCTGCGGTAGTTATGCTGATTGCGGGGAATCTGTTTAAAAAGATCGGTTCTACCGGATTTACAATATACGTAGCGGTTTCTTTTGCACTGGCGTTTATATTTATGATGGTTTGGGGCGCGCAGCCGTCTACGGTTATGATGGTCCTGATTGTGATTTTCGGCGCTTTGGGATATCCTCTCTGCGCGGCGTTTCCGTCGCTGGCCGCGCACGGAGTGTTTGGACCGAAAGAAATCGCCAAAATCATTACGACATTTATGGTTGCCGTATACATCGGACAGTTGTTGGGACCGGTTACTTTCAGCGCGATCGTTGCGCATGGATGGAATCTGCTGTGGACGATCTGGACGGTATGTACACTGATCGGCGCGGTTGTTATCCTGATCGCTATTCATCTTTCTCCATATGTAAAAGGAGAAAAAGCAAAGAAAAAACAGTAATTCATATTATAAAATATTATAAAAATAAATTCAGGTAGGAGATAATTGCTATGGAAAGAACGATGAAAGGGTATGGGATTGTAAAGGAATTTGAAAAATTCGGGTTGATAGAAGCCGAAGTTCCGCAGTGCGGGCCGCTGGACGCTATCGCGGAACCGGTTGTTCTGGCTGCCTGTTCTTCCGATCCGCACCAGGTTCACGCCGGACTTCCGGCGGGGATGATATTAGGGCATGAAGTGGTTGCGCGTCTTGTGGAAGTGGGAGCAATGGTAACGGATTTCAAAGCCGGGGATATTGTCTGTGTAGGAGCCGTTACCGCGGACTGGTATAAAAAAGAGGCCCAGGATAATATTCATCAACATTCCGGCGGCCAGAATTATGGTATGAACTGGTGCTGTTTTGAAAACGGTACGTTTGCACAGTATTTTCGGATTCGCCAGGTAGATATGAACGCGGCTCTGATTCCGGAGGGGTTGACGTATGAGCATGCCCTGATGACGTCGGATATGGTTACTACCGGATTTCATGGCGCGGAACTGGCCAATATTCAGATCGGAGATACCGTTGTAGTCATGGGGATCGGACCGGTGGGCCTGATGTCCGTCGCCGGTGCGGCGCTTCGCGGCGCAGGAAGAATCATTGGAATCGGTTCCCGTCCGATTACGAAAGAACTGGCAAAATTTTACGGCGCTACGGATGTACTGGATTATCATGACGGACCGATTGATGAACAGGTGCTGGAATTGCTGCATGGGGTCCAGCCGGATTGTGTAATTACGACAGGCGGGACGCAGGATACTTTTGCGCGCAGCGTAAAGATGGTCAAGCCGAACGGAACCGTTTCCAATCTGCATGCGCAGACGTTTGATACAGTGATTCCTATGGCGGATACGCTGGGGTGGGCAAGCCACAAAACCGTTACCGGCGGTTTGTGCCCGGGCGGAAGAAGGAGGCTGGAAAGGCTGATGGCCGTTCAGGCCGCTGGGCGTTTGGATCCTACCAAACTGATCACGCATCGTTTCCATGGATTTGAACATGTCATGGACGCATACAATCTGATGGACAAACATCCGGCCGACTGCATTAAACCCGTTGTTTATGTAGAATAACAGTAGGAGGAGATATTGTGAGTGAGAAACGTCTGGGGATAAAAGAGCTTGGAAGTTCCTTTGCCTGTGCCAATGTATATATCGGCGCTCTCGTCGGGCCGGCTCTGGTGGCGGGAACCTATGCGGTAACGTTTTTTCTGCCGGCAGGCTGCAATAGTTTATGGACTCCGTTTGTCGCCTGTGGAATCGTAGGCCTGATGTGTGTGTTTGCGGCCGAGATTATCCGTGAATTTAAAACGTACGATTACGGCGCTGCGGCAAATGTAATTTACGGAGGGAATAAGATTCTGAGAGGGGTTTTTGAGATCTATATTATATTGTCAAACGTGGTGGGGTGCGCGATTGTTCAGAGTATGTCGGGAACGTTTTGTCAGGAATTATTTGGATTTCCGCCGTTGGCCGGCATGGTGATCATGGCCGGAATCAGCCTGGTAATGATTTATTTCCGTGATAAAATGATTCGTTTTATGAACAGCGCCATGTCTGTCGTTATGATGATCGGTTTTATCGTTATTTCAGTGCTTGTGATTCTTCTTTACGGGGATAAGCTGATGGAAGCGCTGAGCGGCTGGTATGTGCCGGAAACTTCTTCGCCCGGCCAGATGTGGAACAATATCCGTATTTTTGCATTTGGTTCTACGGGATTTGCAATCACTCTTTGCTGTGTGGAGCAGCCGATTAAAAAATTTCGCCAGAGTGTCTGGATCGGTGTTTTTACAATGATCTGCGGCGGGATTATGATGGCGCTGAGCTGTTTTACATTCCTGCCGTTTATCGGAGAAGTGCTCGGGAATCCGGTTCCGTTGGTGTACGTTATGGATAACTATATTTCCGGGTATTTTGGATGGATTCCGACGGTTTATTATATTATTATGCTTCTGGCGATTCTCTCTTCTATTGTGCCGGGATGCTATATGATCTCTTCCCGTTGGCAGAACCTGCTTCCGGATAAAGGGTTTGGTAAGGAGAGGACAAAAGAGTTTTGTGATAATCGCAATAATATGATGATAGCGGTAATCTATCTGGCGGCGTGTACCGGAATTTCCATGTTGGGCTTGAGTACGGTGCTGAATTACGGATTGAATATCATATCTTATATTGGTATTCCATTAGTGTGTATCCCGATTTTCTTTATCTGGCCGTATAAACTTCACAAAAGAAGAAAGGCGGCAGGAAAATAGAAAAAGCAGCGGAAAATAAGAAAGGCAGCAGGAAAACGTGCAGATATAGCAGCAAGAGGAAATGGTAAGGGGCGCCGCGTGAGCATGATGCTGCGGCGCCCTTGCTGCCGTCAGGAAGCGTAAAGAAAGCGATAGTGATAAAAAACGATAGTTAATGCAATTCCTTTTCGAACACACATTCATTTTTTATTATTCCTACAAGCGCCTGGAGCGCGTCAATCACGTGAGGGCGGATATCGCCTCCGATCAGAACATACATGATATCATCGCCTAAAGAAAGCGTTCCCTCATTCAGCCAGACACGTACAAAATAAATGCCTTCATAATGTTTCGCTTCTTCTATAGCGGCGCTTACTTTTTGTGCGTCGTAAGAAAATTCCATACCGGTCACGTTTGCCGCATGGTCTTCGCCGAATCGGACTTTTGCTTTCGCGGTTTCCCGTACGGTCCCGTTGTGTACGAGATACATGCCAATTTTTGATGCGTTCGGATCTGCTTTTGCTTCTTTCATCCATTGGTCGATGGATGGCGCGGGTTTTTTGTTCATTTTATTCCTCCTGGAATCTTTGCGATCTGTTAAAACCGGTTTTTTCAACCTTGTTACATATGCTATTATACATGAACAGAGAGAAAAGTACATTATTTTTTACCGCTATAGTTCTTTATTTAGAAAAAAATGATTCCGGAAACAACGGCGGAGTGGTCAGCACTTTTCTGCGTCCTGTGAAAAAGAATGGTCTAAAAACCGATAGGAAATCAGAATATGTATTCTGGTATCCAAATCATCTAAATTGTATTTTAACAGTTCTTCCAGCCTTTTCAGGCGATACACCAAAGTGCTTCTGTGAATCTGAAGCGCCCGGGCAGCGGCGGATGGGCTGCGTTCATTCGCCAGATAAGCAAAAAGCGTTTTTCCGAGTTCCGTATGATGCTTGCCGTCATATTGCCGCAGCTCGTTTACGACAGGATGGATCACGTCGGCGGAAACCGACTTTTGCATAACGGAAAAACCGTAGGAGAGGGAAAAGTCCTGATAATGGTAAAAACATCCGGGTTCTTTTCCACAATTTTCGGAAATGATTTCTGTTTGCCGGAAGCAGTCCGACAGTCCGGAAAAATCCGTAAAAACAGCGCTGCAGCAGCCGTAATAATTGCTTCTGGACAGCCACGGAACCAGTTTCTGCGTACATTGCTGCAGGCTGTGGCGGCTCAGGCTGCAAAGGATACAGATGGAGTTATGGTAAGTAAAAGCATACAAAAAGTCAAAATTTTTGGACAAAGTCTGGCACAGATGGTTATGGATATTGTAATCTGTGGAAGAACAGCGGAGCAAAAGGAAGCATTTTGGCTCTGAAAGCTTCCAGTCCATAACTTCAAACAGGTAGGTGACCTCATCCGTATGTTCCGCTTCTCCGGAGAGCATTTCCCTCAGCATTGTGTGCAGAAGAAGGCTGGATTGCTGCTGAGAATGAGAATCAAACCATTGCTGGATATAGCTGCAGAACAGGGTGAAAATATCAACAAGCCCCGGGGAAAGAGGCCCGTGAAACTCCAACAGATTGCATATGCCGATCCATTGTTCGTTTAGAAAGAAATTCTGGCAGTAGCAGGAATGAGGAAATAAATCGGTTTCAAGGCGATAGACGCATTTTTGGGAATGTATCGTCGGGTAGCGTTGGTTTAACCGGATCAGATACGGCAGGTCTGCGCTGCCTTTTTCGGATAGTTGCTGCCATTGTTCGTCCACTTCGTCATCTTTGTAAAGAGAGGATTTGCCGAACAGCCGCTGTCCGGAATCCAGGATAAAAAACGGTTCTTTTAAAATGTGTTCCGATATCCGGACAAAATCATCGATCATGCAGTCGGATGACAGCGCCGCCAGCATGGCGCTGTCCCAGTCCCGATAAAAGGAAAATGCCTCCAGAATCTGGTTCAGCACTTCTTCTAAATCATCGGTCGGCAGTATAATCAGATCATTTTTGTGAGTACATAATACTTTATTGTCTTCATTTTGAAAAAAATCTTTCATTTTCCCGACATAAACAGTATCTGGCAGAGGCACGGTATGGCTTGTGAATAATTTTACCGAGCCAATTTCGCGTTTTCCGTTTTGGATTTCAAGATGCGGTTTGTAATCTTCCAGCCAGTCGGCGAGTATCCACATACTTAATTTCATGGCAGGCTCCTTTCCATATAAAATATTTTTGTTCCCGTACATGCGCTGTATCTTCCGGGATAATAAGGAAACATTCCTGTAATACAGAGTTTGTTTCTATTTTAGTACGAAAGGTATGAAAATACAAGAAAAATAAAAAATATATTCATACAAAATATATGTATATAAAGAAAATGATTTGTGATTAAATGAAAGAAATAAAGGAAGACAACAGAAACAGCAAAATTAAGGAAATTACAAAATTCACAAAAATCACTAAAAAACAAAAGCAGTGAATGACAGGAAAAGGAGAGGGAAAAATGAGTGAACAGAACATGCAGCCAAATCCGAAGTTTTTGGAGAGAATGAAATTGTATGAGGATACCGTGGCGTGCCGCAGGACGGAGAAAGTGCTGGCGGCGCCTATGGTCATGTACCTGCCGATTTTAATGTATGGGGAAACGACGATACAGGAAGCGATGCAGGACTACAGTAAGGCAGAATCTTCTTTTATCCGTTACCATCAGGAGTTTCAGCCGGATCTGGCGTGGGGGCCGCAAAGCATTTACCCGGGCGCGGCGTTGGAACTGCTGGACTGTCAGTATCTTCGCTGGCCGGGGAAACAGATAGAAAATCCGAACGCAGGCTTCCAGGTGGTAGACAGGGAAGACGGGTATATGACTCCGGAAGAGTATCTGGAATACGCGGAGGATCCAACCGGATTTATTATGAGGAAAATACTGCCAAGGCATTTTGGTGCGCTGAAAGGCCTGGAAATGGTAGATTTGTCCAACGCGGTCTGGCAGGGCGGACTGTATTCTATGATACCGATGTCGCTCCCGCCGGTAAAAGCCGCTCTGGAAGCAATGTCGCAGGCAGGAGAACGGATGTTAAAAATGGACCAGGACGGCGGCAAAATCATGGGGGCGCTGGTCGGAATGGGTTTCCCGAGCGCGACCGACGCCGCGGTATCCGCTCCGTTTGATCTGTTTAACGACGTACTGCGCGGATTTATGAATACGACGATGGATATGGTCGAATATCCGGACGAACTGCTGGCGGCAATTGAAACGAGTACGAAAATGCAGGTGCGTGAAATTAAAAATACGTTCCGGAGAAGTCCGTTTGTAAAGACCGTGACGTTTTTCTGCCATAACGGGTTCGATATGTTTATGAGCCGGGAACAGTTCCAGACGTTTTACTGGCCGGGACTGAAAAAATGTGTGGAAGCGGTCATTGAGGAGGGCGGTATTCCGCGTATTTTCCTGGAAGACAAATACGATGATAAAATGGATATTATCGCGAATGAGCTTCCGGCAGGAAAATGTATTGTAAATATCATTAACTGCAACAGGGAACGGACAAAAGAACTGTTTGCCGGAAAAATCTGTATTCAGGGCGGCGTAGACGGAATCCTGCTGCAGCATGGATCGCCGGAAGACGTTGTGAAAAACGTAAAGGAGGCAATCGACATTCTGGCGCCGGGCGGCGGATATTTCCTGGATACGAGCGTGAGCCTGGATGTGGCAAAACCGGAAAACCTGCATGCGTTGTTTGAAACGGCGCAGAATTATATCAAATATTAATACGAAAACTGATTTTTCGAAAAATGGCCGGACAGTCGATTATGAGAAAGTCCCGGAACAGAAAAAAAGAAGCGAAAAGCGGAGGTGAAAACGATGTCGGATGTTTTTTATGCAAAGAGCCCGGGCAATCAGGGATATATCAAAAACATGGAAGTGGTCGGATACCATGACCTGAACGGAGTAATGGCGTTTCAGATGGCGCTCCATAAAACGGATGACGGACGTTATTATATGTACTGCGGTTCTTTTAAAGGAGCCGGATGGAACATTATAGAAGTGACGGACCCGGCAAAGCCAAGGCATGTGAAATTTTTTGAATGTTGTGATCCGCAGGAATATCAAAAACAGTCTACGCCGAAGATTCAAATCGCGGACGGACTGATGATTGCGGCGTTAGGCGGCGGGATTCCGTTTTTACATGGCTGTAAGCCGGAAGACAAGGCGATAAACGGTTTACAGATCTATGATATCAGAGAAGATCCGGAAAATCCGAAGTTACTGTCATACTGGAGCACCGGAATAGAAAATGGTATGGGGGTACATCGGTTTGCCTATAACGGTGGAAACTACGTCTATATGCCTGCCGAGTGTCCTGGATTCGTAGGGTTTATTGTACGTGTACTGGACATTTCGGATCCGACGCATCCGGTAGAGTGCGGACGCTGGTGGATGCCAGAGCAGTTTAAAGACGGTATGGACGAGGGTACTTATCCGGTAGGGCATGACGCAGAGAAAGACTGGCCGATGTGCCATGCCTGTACAATTCCGGGGGACGGCAGAAAGCAGATTTATATGGGATATTTCGGCGGCGGAGGTATCATTCTGGATGTGGAAAACCCGGCTCAGCCGAAAAAACTCGGACAGTTAAAGATGCAGCCGCCGTTTGCCGGGAAAAACTGCGGGGCCAGATGCCATACGTTCCTGCCGCTGACGGGACGGGATTTTGCGGTACTGACAAACGAGGGGGAACGGTTTGCTTTTTTTGATAAAGAAAAGATACAAAAAGGGAACCACCCGGGGGCGCAGCCGATGAACAACCTGCATATGCTGGATGTGTCGGATCCGTCCGATCCGGTGCTGGTAGCGGAATTTCCGTATCCGGAAGTACCGGAAAGTTTTCCGTATCCGAATTTTAACGACTGCGGGATCGGATGCCAGGGACCGTTCGGGCCGCATAATATTCATGAACCGATGGGGAAACCGTGGCTGGAAGACAATCCGAACCGTGTTTACTGCTGCTATTTCCATGCGGGACTGCGGGTATACGACGTATCGGATCCATATTACATTAAAGAAGAAGCTTATTTTATTCCGCCGAATCCGGAGAAGAAACTGTTTGAAGTGCCGATGCCGGGGCCGTTTCTCGGAACTACGGAAGATATCGTAGTAGACGACAGAGGTTATATTTATATTGATACACTGCACGATGGAATGTATATTTTGAGGATGAAGGGAGAATAGAAACATGGATCAGAAATTTCCGCAGGTTACGCTTATGAGAAGCGTAATCTATACGGATCTTGCAAAAGAGGAATACCGCCATAAACTGCTGGCGTGGCATATGCTCCACGTAGCGGACAGTATTTCCCAGTTTGAGCCGTATGTGACAAAATACGCATTTTACCAGGCGCTGCCGGTTCCGCCGGAGGGGGAGCGGTTTGGCGTAGCCAGATTCCATATGTGCGAGCATAACTGGCTGGTCAATCCGTTTGACCCGATCATTACGACGCATGCGTTTAACGAGTATATGCCGAGGGAAGTTTTGAAATGGCAGAATTCGGTGCCGGATGACGAAGATACCGCCGATGTTTTTATGACCGGGGAAGAGTTCCGGGCTTCCGACGGTTCCAACGGCTGCCGGCCTTTCGTATTTGCGTTTCTGCCGATGTGGTGGGAAAAAGACTTGAAGGGAAAAGAGAAAACGATACAGGACGGATTTAATTACCGTTGGCAGTTTCTGGTGCGTTATCCGGAGGAAATTACGGAAGAAGAAGGGGAAAAATGGATGTTTGAAGTGTTGGAAAAGTTTCGGGAAATGCCGGAAGTAACCCGTATCCTTACCAGCCATGTGTATCAGGATATTAACGACTGTAAGTTCAGCCGCTGCGTGGAACTGTGGTTTGACGGGCCGAATGAGTGGTATACGGCATGCGTGGAAAAAATGGCGGATTTGCCGAAACCGGCCTGGGCGCAGCAGGATAAATTTCCGTTTTTACAGCCGATGTTCTATTTTACAAGCATTATGGTGCCGGATATTCCGTACAGCGATAATCTGGTCAATTACCGCGGAAATATTATGAAACGATAAAATGATACCTGCATAAATGGATATGGGGAGCGGTATTTGGAATACCGCTCCCTGACGGTGTATCATGAAAACCGGATAAACTGCCAATTATTTAATGTTTAGCTGTACCAGGCCGTCAAACAGATTTTCCCAGTTCTTCTGCTGCGTTAAGCTGCTCTGCTTTATTTAAAATTGCTCCTGCATCCATATTTCCGCCGGCGTATACGATGCCAATATTTTTCCAGTTTAAGTGAGAAACCAAACCCTCATAAAAAGCCCTGACAGGGGCAAAATTACTTTCCGTATTGCCCTCGGCAGCCATTAATAAAATACAGTCTTTTTTGGGGTTTTCATAGTCGGGGGTCATTTCTGCCACTGCAAACAGACGGTCAAAAGCGCATTTTAGCTGGCCGCTGATGCCCCAATAATACATAGGGGAAGCCAGTACCACAATATCCGCCTGCCGGTATACCGGGTAAATTTCTGCCATGTTGTCTTTTTGAACGCAGGGATTTTCTTCTTCTTTCCCGCCTTTGCAGCATCCCAGGCAGCCGTGAATATTCATTTTCTGCAAATCAAAACAAGTCGTTTCGTGCCCGGCTGCTTCTGCCCCTTTCATAAAACTCTTAATCAATTCCTTTGTATTTCCGTTGCTGCGGGGACTTCCGTTTAAGATACAAATTTTTTTGCTCATACACTGTACACCTCCAAAGATTATGGTATGATTATAACAGCACATGCAAAGCAGATAAAGTACGCACATTTATGTTAGATACTAACTGAAAGGAGAGTGTAAATGATTAAAGATTATATTGCCCGGTCAAATTTTGAAGATACGGGATTCAGTTATACTTTATCGCTCATCAGCGGAAAATATAAAATGGTAATCTTATATTGCCTGATGGAATTTAAAATCGTTCGCTACAATGAATTAAAACGTTATATAAAAACGATTTCACATAAAACGCTGAGTAATTCATTGAAAGAACTGGAAAGGGATAATCTTGTTATTCGTAATGAGTATCCGCAGATTCCGCCGAAAGTAGAATATAGTTTATCTCAGAAAGGACAATCTCTTATGAAAATATTAGACCAGTTGTGTGTATGGGGAGAAAAGAATAAAGACTTACCCTGATTGAAAGTACAGGTATATATTGTATTATCTTTCCGTTTTATGCTACAATGAGCCAGGTGAAACGGTCTGCTTACATAATTGCCTGATTCACTGCATGGTTGGCAGGCAGCATGTTTTAGGCATTTTGCATATATTTTTTGGTACAGACAGGGACAGGAGGAATGGCAATGGATGCAAAAGATGAATTTATTGCGGAATTAAGCCAGGCGTTATTTGGAAAAATGACGCAGGCACAAATTAACGGACAGATTCAGTATTATGACAGATATATTATGGAAGAGGTTCGGAAAGGAAAAACGCAGGAACAGGTCATTGAGGAACTTGGCACGCCGCAGCTTTTGGCAAAAACAATCGCGCTTACGGCGGATAAACCGGCAGAGAGTCCTTTTGACCGAAAAGCGCGTACTTCTATGTTGTTTGGAGAGCAGTCCGATGCGGCAAAAGACGATACGGAAGAAAAAAAGCGCCGTGCTTATTCAGAAGCAGACCAGTTTGAACCTGGTTATCGCGGAGTTAAGGCGGAGTTTTCAGCCGAAAAAGGCTGGGATATCCGGCTGGGCAAATTTAAAATAAATTCTTGGTACGGTATGGGCATCATACTGGGGATTATATTGATTATTTCCGGAATTATTGAAAAATTTAAATCGTAAATGTCTGAATCTTGAAAAAAAGATGCATGTTTTTTTTCATAGTGCGCATACTGGTATTGAAAGCGAGGAATCGCTTTTTGTAAGCAAAATATTACAATATGTAATCAGGAGGAGCATCATGGACAAGAACAAAGGTACAAACAGTACAAAAAATGCATCTTCTTCTAACTGTGGGAAGAATACAACATCTTCCAACAGCGGGAAAAATGCAGCTACAAGCAACGCAAAAAGCAGCAATAGTACTAATTCTACTAACGCTACGAATTCTGTTAACAGCGCTAACAACACAAGCAGTAATGCAACTAATGCTCAGAACTGCGGTAAAAACGCTACGGATTCCAGCAAAAACTATTCAAAAAACAGTTCAAAGAACAGTTACTAAAGGATAGGAAGCAATAGGTAAAGAAAAAGGCGCGGAACATAACAGAAGTGTTCCGCGTCTTTTTCCGCTGCCTTTGTTGCTTTTCGTGGGGTGGAGAAAGTCGATGACAGTTTCACCGTTTCTTTACGGAACGGCTTTATTCACAATTTCTAAAAGTTGGAGATATAAAAAATGTTATCTGCACTTTTTTACATGGATTTCCGGCTATACTGCCAGAACCGGGAAAGCAGTTCCGGAATTTTCAGTATCCCTAACTCCGGGATGGGCGGATGTGATTTGATTCCCCCGATTCAAACTCGGTTTTCCGTCAGACGCATGAGCACCGGAGGCGGGACTTTTGTTTTTCTTCCATTGGAAGTCTTTTGTGTGTTTTTCTTATCAGCGGCAGGAAAAGCACAAATGGGTATGCCGGTCGACTGTCTGAGGGACTGCCATAACAAAACTTTTTCAGATTTAAGCATTATTTATGGCAGTCCCGAGTTTCGCAGGGCATACCCTTATCGAACGTGCTTGATGCCGCTGTTAGAAAAACCAGAAAGGCTGTCCAGGAAGAAAAACATGTCCCGCCCAGGTGCGTTCCAAACATTGAAGAAAACCTCAGACAGTGAACTCGGGGGAATCCATTTCGCCCATTTTCCCGGAGATAAGGGATACTATAAAAATTCTTCCAATGTTTCCCTCTCTGGCAGCACAGCCTGGAAATCCATTGGCTAACGAAGCGTTCTGATAACATTTTTTATATCACCATACTTATAGAAGTTTATATTTAAAGCCGTTTTGCAAAAGAAACAGTGAAACGGCCGGTAGCTTCTCCACCCCCATGAAAAGTAACAAAGGCAGCGGAAAAAAAGCTTGCAATCAAAAAAATAATGTGCTAATATATACACCATATTAAAGGCTGTGAAGGAAACTCTTTTTTGCAGAAACTGACAGAAATACAGCGTCACCGGCTGAGAGCGCTGTTTGGCGGAGCAAAAACAGGGAACATTCCGGAGCCGGCCGCCTGAATGTGTTTGAGAAAACAGTAGGGTTGCCCGTGTATGCGCGTTAAGCATGAGAGTGGAAGAATATGCAAAGAGGCAAGATCTTCAATGCGGGTGGTACCGCGGGAAATAAAATTTTGTCCCGTCCTGAAATACAGTATTTCAGGGCGTTTTTTTATATCATAGGAAATACCGCGTTATATTAAAGTGATAATGTATTAAATTCCCTATGATATAAAAAACCCTACGGGTAGGATCGCACTGCGACGGAAATGAATTATGTTGCTGAAGCAACCCGCCGCAGGCGGAGAATCCAGCAGAGCTGGATTCTTTGTTCTTCTGAAAAATCCAGAGGATTCTTTGGGATTCCCGTCCCGCAGCTTTTGACAAAAAATGTCGTAAAAAGGAGAGTACAAAAATGAAATTTTTAACAGGAGTAAACAAAAAAGAAACCGTGGAAATCAGCGAGCTCGTGACAGGAACACATGACAGGGTGACTGTCAGCGGAGCCGTACACAGCATCCGGGATATGGGGGATGTCGCATTTGTTATTTTGAGAAAGCGGGACGGCCTGCTGCAATGCGTATGTGAAAAAAGCAAATCGCCGTTTGAGTTTCGTACGATAAGAGAAGCCGCCGCAGTAGAGATTACCGGTACGGTAAAGGCAGAAGAAAGAGCGCCGCATGGATTTGAAATATACATGGAGGAGTGTAAAGTGTTATCCGTACCGGCGGAACCGATGCCGCTTCCGATTGCAAAATGGAAGTTAAATACTTCTTTGGAAGCAAAGCTAAACAACCGTTCCGTTTCTCTCAGAAACGTCAGGGAGCGTGCGAAGTTTAAAATCCAGGAAGGCATTGTTCGGGGATTCCGCGATTTTTTATACAGGGAAGGTTTTACCGAAATACACACGCCGAAAATCGGAGCAAAAGGGGCGGAAGGCGGAGCCAATATATTTAAACTGGATTATTTCCATCGTCCGGCTGTGTTAGAGCAAAGCCCGCAGCTTTACAAACAGATGATGGTCGGAGTATTTGACCGGGTATTTGAAACCGGGCCGGTATTCCGGGCAGAAAAACATAATACCAAACGTCATCTGAACGAATATACCGGACTGGATTTTGAAATGGGATATATCGACGGGTTTGAAGATATTATGGCGATGGAAACGGGGTTTTTGCAATATACTATTAAATTGCTGCAGGAGGAATATCGAAAAGAACTTGACATTTTAAACGTTGCACTGCCCGATATCGAACGGATTCCGAGCGTCCGTTTTGCAGAGGCAAAACGGTTGGTTTCCGAAAAATATAAACGGGAGATTCGGAATCCGTATGACCTGGAGCCGGAAGAAGAGGCTTTGATCGGCAGATATTTTGAAGAGGAATATGATGCGGAGTTTGTATTTGTAACGCATTATCCATCGAAAAAAAGGCCGTTTTACGCGATGGACGATCCGCAGGATGAAACAGTAACGCTCAGTTTTGATTTGTTATATAATGGAATTGAGGTCACAACAGGGGGACAACGCATCCATGATTATGGTATACTGTTAGAGAAGATGCAAAAACGCGGTATGACGAGCGAGGGATTGGAGCACTATTTGAATACATTCAAATACGGTATGCCGCCGCACGGCGGCCTGGGAATCGGCCTGGAACGTTTGACGATGCAGATGTTAAAAGAAGAAAACGTCCGCGAAGCCTGCCTGTTCCCAAGGGATATGTCCCGTTTAGAGCCGTAAACGGTATCGCTGCGCCCAGGGAGTCAGCCGAAAAAAGAGTTTAAAGTGCAGGAATGAGGAGGAAATTTTTATGAAGAAGAAAGCAGTTGCAGTATTATTCGCAGCGACGCTGGCAGTGGCATTGACGGCTTGCGGCGATAAAGGGAAAGAGGAAACCGTTACAAATCTGGCGGACGATTATGAAGCTCCGGAATTTTCCAATACGGAAAGTCCGGAGGCTGTCAGCGATACTGGCAGTTTGGGCGCGGCGGACACCGAAGGAGATGCAAGCGGCGAAACCGGGGGTATACAGGAAAATACAGAAGCCGGCCAAAATGCAGAAGCCAGCAGCGATGCGGAGGAAAGCAGCAGCAAAAATACAGGAGGCGATACAGATGCAGGCACGGAGCAGACGGTTTCTGTGAAAGGAAATGAAGATACCGATTACCGCATTGAAACGGTAAGGTATGACAGCGGCCTTGACGGGATAAAAGTTACCTACCCTCAAATTTCCGACTGGGAGAACGAGGAAGCGCAGGAGGAATGGAACGATACGTTTTATAATGAGGTAAGGGAAATCTGCAAGGATGCCGGAATCAATGATTCTATAGAAATCGAATTTGAGGTTATGACGCAGAACAATGAGATCTGTTCTCTTATTATGCTGGAACATAGCAACTGGGAGGGAGCCGCGCATCCGTATGCGTATTGTTACACGTTCAATATTGATATGGAAACTGGGAAAAAACTGACGCTCAGCGACTTTGCGGATCCGGAAAAGCTGGCAGATACGCTTTTAAATACCAGCGATTATTCGATCGGGATGGAAGATATGACATTGGAAGACATTCTGTTTTCTTTCGGGGATATGGTTGAAATGCCGGATCAAAAAAGGCTGGGTCAGAATCTGGCGGTATTCGATATGTCCTATGAAGAACGTATGGAAATTACGGATGATACGATGCTGTACGGCAAGTCTTTTCTGGAAGACGGAAAAGTGGTGCTCAGTATTGACGTCAACCATGCGATGGGAGATTTTGTCTGGGTAAAAATGTAGCGGCGGCAGAAACAGAGATTATGGCGGCACAGAGGTTATGATAGAAAAGGCAGGGTAAGGATATGGCGAATATGATATCGGACGAAGTGATGGAATATGTGGGAATTTTAGCCAAGCTGGAATTGTCCGAGGAAGAAAAAGAACAGGCAAAAAAGGATATGGAGCGGATGCTCGATTATATTGACCAGCTGAATGAACTGAATACGGACGGGGTAGAGCCGATGTCGCATGTATTTCCGGTGAATAATGTTTTCAGGGAAGATATTGTGGAAAACGGCGATCGCAGCGAGGCAATGCTGGAAAATGCCCCGGCGCAGAAAGCAGGCAGCTTTCAAGTGCCGCGGACAGTAGAGTAAGGAGCTATAATACAATACGCATGAGCGTGCCGTCAGTTTAAAAAGCATGCTCAGCGCGACGGATTCCAGGAGGGACCTAAAATGGAAATCATACAATATACTGCAATGGAAACGGCAGCAAAAATAAAGGCGAAAGAGATTTCCGTCGTGGAAGCGGTGGAAGCGTCTTTTGCGCAAATCGAAAAAGAGGAAGACAGCGTGCACGCATATGTAACGGTGAACCAGGAACTGGCGTTACAGCAGGCTGAGCAGGTTCAGAAGCAAATTGCCAATAAAGAACTGACCGGCCCGCTGGCAGGCGTTCCGATGGCGGTAAAAGACAATATATGCACAAAAGGCATGTTAACCACATGCTGTTCGAAAATACTGGAAAATTTCAGGCCGACGTATACGGCGCAGGCGGTGGAAAACCTGATCGCAGGCGGAGCCGTGCTGCTTGGCAAAACGAATATGGATGAGTTCGCGATGGGCAGCACGACGGAAAGCTCTTATTACGGCGTGACCAGAAACCCATGGAATCTGAATGCGGTGCCGGGAGGTTCTTCAGGCGGAAGCTGCGCGGCGGTAGCGGCGGGGGAAGCATTTTATACGCTGGGTTCCGATACCGGCGGCTCAATCCGGCAGCCGAGTTCTTTTTGCGGCGTTGTCGGAATCAAGCCGACATACGGAACCGTATCCCGTTTCGGATTAATTGCTTACGGGTCTTCGTTAGACCAGATCGGGCCGATTACAAAAGACGTGTCCGACGGCGCGGCCGTTTTGGAAATGATCGCGTCTTATGATAAAAAAGACTCGACTTCCGTCAAACGGGAAGAAACGGATTTTACCGCTGCGCTTGTAGACGACGTCAGAGGAATGAAGATCGGGATTCCGGGCGATTACCTGACAGGCGGGCTGGAAAGGGAAGTAAAGGACGCCGTATTAAAAGCGGCGGAAGTATTGAAACAGAAAGGCGCCGTTGTGGAAGAATTTGACCTGAGCCTCGTGGAATATGCGATTCCGGCTTATTATGTTATTGCGTCCGCGGAGGCCAGTTCGAATCTCGCCCGTTTCGACGGGGTAAAATACGGATACCGCGCCGGGAATTACGACGGCCTGCACCAGATGTATAAAAAGACGCGTTCGGAAGGCTTCGGAAAAGAGGTAAAACGGCGGATTATGCTTGGTTCCTTTGTGTTGAGTTCCGGCTATTACGACGCTTATTATCTAAAAGCGCTGCGTACGAAAGCCATGATAAAACAGGCTTTTGATAAAGCGTTTGAAAAATACGACGTGATACTCGGCCCGGTTGCGCCGACGACGGCGCCGCTTCTCGGTTCTTATGACAATGATCCGATCAAAATGTATTTGAGCGATATTTATACGGTTTCCGTTAACCTTGCGGGGCTGCCGGGCATCAGCGTGCCATGCGGCGCCGACAGTAAAGGGCTGCCAATCGGTGTGCAGATGGTGGCCGATTGTTTTAAAGAGAAAAAAATGATCCGCGCCGCGTATGCTTTCGAGCAGTCGGGAGTAAAAATGTGCAGCCCGTTTCTGAAAGAGAAGCTGGCTGAAAAAACGGATATTCCGTTTCTGAAAGAGAAGCTGGCTGAAAAAACGGATATTCCGTTTCTGAAAGAACAGGCGGGAAAGGAGGAGAGAATATGAGCAAACAATATGAAACCGTGATCGGCCTGGAAGTCCATGTGGAACTGGCCACGAAAACAAAAATTTTCTGCTCCTGCTCTACCGCGTTCGGGGGCGCGCCGAATACGCATACGTGTCCGGTATGCACCGGCATGCCGGGATCGCTGCCGGTGTTAAATAAAAAAGTGGTGGAATATGCAATAGCCGTAGGGCTGGCAACGAATTGCAGCATTACGCAGTATTGCAAATTTGACCGGAAAAATTATTTTTATCCGGACAATCCGCAAAATTATCAGATTTCCCAGTTGTATCTGCCGATCTGCCGAAACGGCGGCATTGAGATTGAAACGGCGTCGGGTACGAAAACAGTCGGAATCCATGAAATCCATATGGAAGAAGACGCCGGAAAGCTGATTCACGACGAATGGGAGGACTGTTCCCTCGTGGATTATAACCGTTCCGGCGTACCTCTGATCGAGATCGTTTCCGAGCCGGATATGCGTTCGGCGGAGGAAGTCATTGCGTATCTGGAAAAACTGCGCCTGATCATTCAGTATCTGGGGGCTTCCGACTGCAAGCTTCAGGAGGGTTCCATGCGTGCGGACGTCAACCTGTCCGTACGGGAGGCAGGCGCGGCAGAATTTGGCACCAGGACGGAGATGAAGAACTTAAATTCGTTTAAGGCGATCACTCGCGCGATCGAAGGAGAGCGCGCCCGCCAGATAGAATTGCTCGAGGAGGGCAAGGCCGTCGTCCAGGAAACGAGAAGGTGGGATGACAACAAGGAATATTCTTATGCGATGCGGTCCAAAGAGGACGCGCAGGATTACCGTTATTTTCCGGAGCCGGACCTGACGCCGGTCGTGATCGGCGACGAGTGGCTGGAGCAGATCCGGACAGCGCAGCCGGAACTGAGGACTGAAAAACTGGCCCGTTATAAAGAAGAGTATCATCTTCCAGATTATGACGCGCAGATTATTACAGAATCGAAAAAGATGGCCGATTTGTTTGAAAGTACCGCCAAAATCTGCGGGAAACCGAAAAAAGTGTCCAACTGGCTGATGGTAGAAACGATGCGCCTGTTAAAAGAGCAGGGAAAAGAACCGGAAGAAATTTCTTTTTCACCAAAAAACCTTGCGGCATTGATTGATCTCGTAGATTCTGGTACAATAAATAATACCGTTGCAAAAGACGTATTTGAACAGATTTTTAAAAACGATACGGATCCGGAAAAATATGTGGAAGAAAACGGTTTAAAGACCGTAAATGACGAAAGCGCGCTTCGTAAAGCAGTCGAACAGGTCATACAGGAAAATCAGCAGTCCGTGCAGGATTATCATAACGGAAAAGAAAAAGCGCTGGGATTTCTGGTAGGACAGACGATGAAAGCGATGAAAGGGAAAGCGAATCCGGCAATGGTAAATCAGATGTTGAAAGAATTATTGTAGGAGAAAAGCGATGAGTGAAAATTATGACGACCAGGATATTGAACTGGAAGTAGACCTGGAAAGCGAAGAAGATACCGAAGATTACGAAGAGAATACCAAAAAACGTGATAAGGATAACGACAACGAATATGAAGACGTCTGCTACATCTGCCATCGCCCGGAAAGCAGAGCCGGGAAGATGATGCGGATTCCGAATAATATTTGTATTTGTTCCGATTGTATGCAGAAAACGTTCGACAGTATGAACAGTTCCGGGTTTAACATGGATGATATTTTGAATATGAATTTGGGAAGAATGCCGAATATCAGCATGATTAACCTGTCGGATCTGCAGAATATGATGCCGAATAACCAGCGTATCAAGAAGAAAAAACCGAAAGAAAAAGCGAAACAGCCGAAACTGGATATCAAATCCATCCCGGCTCCGCATAAAATCAAAGCGAGCCTGGACGATTATGTGGTAGGGCAGGAACAGGCAAAAAAAATCATGTCTGTCGCCGTATACAATCATTATAAACGTGTGGCGACCGATACAATGGACGATATTGAAATCGAGAAATCCAATATGCTGATGGTCGGACCGACCGGAAGCGGCAAAACGTATCTGGTAAAAACGCTGGCCAGGCTGTTGGACGTACCGTTGGCGATTACCGACGCGACCTCCCTGACGGAGGCCGGCTACATAGGCGATGATATCGAAAGCGTAGTATCTAAATTGCTGGCGGCTGCCGGCAACGACGTGGAAAAAGCCGAGCACGGCATCATTTTCATTGACGAAATTGATAAAATTGCCAAGAAGAAAAATACAAATCAGCGGGATGTCAGCGGGGAATCCGTACAGCAGGGAATGTTAAAGCTGTTAGAGGGCGCGGAAGTGGAAGTCCCGGTGGGCGCAACGAGCAAAAATGCGATGGTGCCGATGACGACCGTAAATACGAAAAATATTTTGTTTGTTTGCGGCGGCGCGTTCCCGGATCTGGAAAATGTTATTAAAGAGCGTTTGAATAAGCGGTCTTCGATGGGATTTAAGGCGGATTTGAAAGATAAATACGACGGGGAAGAAAACCTGCTGCAGCAGGTGACGGTAGAAGATATGAAAAATTTCGGGATGATCCCGGAATTTGTCGGGCGTCTGCCAATCCTGTTTTCTTTAGAAGCGCTGACGGAAGATATGCTGGTCAAAATATTAAAAGAGCCGAAAAATGCAATTATCAAGCAGTATCAGAAATTGCTGTCGTTAGACGAAGTCGATCTGGAATTTGAAGAGGAAGCGCTGCATGTAATCGCTCGGAAAGCAAAAGAAAAAGAAGTCGGCGCGCGTGCGCTGCGGGCGATCATTGAAGATTTCATGCTGGATATTATGTATGAAGTGCCGAAAGACGACAATATCGGCAAAGTAGTCATTACGAAAGAATATATAGAAAAAACCGGCGGGCCTGTCATTATGATGCGGGGGTGTCCTGTGATAGAGGAAAAAACGCTGGCTTAAATCATTTTCGCGTCAATCTGTCTTATAATAAAGATTCGCAATAGAAAATCGCCTGAGCGTAAAAACTCAGACGATTTTTTTATATCATAGGAAAGTTTGTTCTATCTCAGGAAATACCGTGTTAAATTAAAGTGCGGTTGTCCGGTATGTTTTTTGTAATTGTTTTAAATCTCCAGCGCTTTTACATATCCGTCCTTAATCGCGGAAAGAGCGTTGCCTGGAGCGGAGGCGTCGCCGACATAGACGACCTCAGATACGATATCTTCGAGAGTGTCTTTTAATTCGGTATTTGCGCGCATGCCCACGGCGGTTACGATATAGTCGAACGGTCCGAGGTTCTTTTTCTCGCCCTTGCAGTCCACTGTAATTGTTTTGTCGCTGTTAATAGTGGAAACCGCAGTATTCTCGTGGATATCTACCTGGTGTTCTGCAAAAGATTTCAGCAGGAACCGTTTCATGTTGTCCGGTTCTTCGGCTACAATTTCCGGCAGCATTTCGATAATTGTTACCTGGCTTCCGTGCGTGGCGAGGAAATTGGCGGTTTCTCCGCCGACCAGTCCGCCGCCGATTACGGCGATCGTGCCCTCGGCCTGTTCTTTTCCGTTTAAAATATCTACGGCGCTCTTTACAAAGTCCTGGTCTTTGCCAGGGAACGGCGGTACGAAAGGATGGCTTCCAGTGGCAACGACAACGGTATCCGGTTTGTCGGCGTCTACGATTTCTTTTGTCAGTTCCGTATTGTATTTGATTGTGACGCCGAGTTTTTCCATCTGTGTTTTCTGCCATACGACAAACGCGGAAATTTCCCCTTTCCATGGCGGAACGGCCGCGGTACCGTACATGCCTCCGATCCGGTCGGATTTTTCGAATATTGTGACTTTGTGTCCGCGCTGTGCCAGCACGATGGCAGCTTCTGCACCGGCTGGGCCTGCGCCGGCAACATAAACGGTTTTAACTTTTTTCGCAGGCGTAATATTCAGTTCGTCTTCCATAACGGTTCTCGGATTTAAAGTACATCCGCCATGGAACCCGGTATCAATTTTTTCCGTACATCCCTGAAGGCAGGCAATACAGTGGATAATGTCTTCAAATTGGCCGTTAAGCGCTTTTTCCGGCATATGAGGATCGGCCAGCGAGGCGCGTCCCATATAGCAGGCGTCGGCTTTGCCGCTGCGGATAATGCTTTCCGCAATATGGGCGTCGTTGACGCGGCCGACTGTGGTGACAGGGATATCCACAACTTTTTTGATTTCGGCGGCATAATTCGATAGCCAGCCGTGTCCCATAACGGACGGCGGCACCTGCATATACCAGGTTTCGTATACGGCGGCGGATACGTTCAGGGAATCGATGCCGGCCTCTTCCAGCATGATCGCCATTGCTTTGGTATCTTCAATATTGGTTCCTCCGTCCGTACATTCTTCGCCGGAAATTTTGTAATCGATTGCGAAATCATCGCCGCATTTTTTGCGGATGTTTTTAATAATTTCTACCGGAAAACGCATACGGTTTACCAGGTTTCCGCCGTATTTGTCCACGCGCTTATTAGAATATGCGGATGCAAATTCACAGACGAGGTAGCCGTGCGCGCCATGGATCTGTACGCCGTCAAAACCGGCCTTTTTGGCGCGGAGCGCAGCATCTCCGAATTTTTCGACCATTTCATCCACTTCTGCGGTCGTCATTTCATGGGGCAGAGCTTTTTTGACCGGGCACGGAATCGGCGAAGGCGCCCAGACCTGCTGACCGGTAATCCATTCTTCTGTCTGGCGCCCGCCGTGGTAAATTTGCGCGAAAATTTTAGCGCCAGCAGCATGGACGCGGTCGGTCAGTTCTTTATGGGACGGAATCTGATAATCCGCCCACAGGCCCGGAACGTACTGATAGGTTCTGCCGGTCGGATCTACGGCATAGTCTTCCGTGACGATCAGTCCCCAGCCGCCTTTGGCTTTTTCTTCATGATATGCAATAAATTTTTCGGTTGCGGTACCGTCTTCGTTGCAGCAGTTCATAACCATTGCGGAAACGATAAATCTGTTTTTGGATGTCACAGGGCCGAGCGTAATCGGGGAAGACATCATTTTTAATGCTGACATATGTTGAAACCTCCTTGTATCTCTATATTCATTTGTCTGCATATTATCATACAAATTATCAACAGTAAAGAGAAATTTGTATGAAAAATATATGTTTATAGGAAATCAACAAAAAAAATGTATGGTATTTATAAGAAAAATACAGACATAACAGATAAACCGCCACAAAAACATTTTTGTAAGTGGAAGAAGTCGACGTACCGACAGTTCCAATAGTTCCGCTAAATCTTTTTAAGAACTGGCAGCTGACAGCGAGCATATGGAATCAGGTCCATTCTCGCAAGTAATGAGGAAAATAGCCATACAAAAAATCAGTATTGAAACTCATACAAATATGTCTTATAATTGTATGGAATAGTAAACGAAAATGTATAGAATACGACACAAGTTAATCTACAGGCGGGAGGATAAATGTATGGTACGTTTTAAATATTCGGAACTGTCGGACTGGATACGGGAGCAGATCCGGGCCGGAGCTTTCAAAGAGGGCGACAGGATACCGACGGAAATGGATTTGTCAAAGCAGTTTCAGATCAGCAGGGATACGGTGCGGAAGGGGATCGCGGTGCTTGAGAAAGAGAAACTGCTGTATCGGGTGAAAGGAAGCGGGACGTTTGTCAGGGATACGTCGATAGGCCAGGCATATACTGGGAAAAGGAGCAGGTCAAAAGCGATCGGAATATTAATGAACGATGTAGACAGTTATATTTTTCCGGATATTGTCAGGGGAGTGAACGTCGTATTGAACCGGTACGGATATTATGCCGCGCTTCATTTTACAAACCATAATACCAGCCAGGAACGGAATATTTTGCTGAATATGATGGCCGGGGATTTCGCAGGATATATTATTGAACCGACGAAAGCGGCGCTGCCGCAGCCGAATTACGATCTTTATCAGGAAATCGCGTGTACAACGCCGACGCTTTTGATCCATGCAAAAATTCCGGAATTGGGCTTGCCGTCTTTAACGACAAACGATGAAGAAGCAGGGCGCAAACTTACCGACTATCTGCTGGAGCAGGGACACAAAAAAATTGCCGGTATATTCAAAATGGACGAACAGACCGGACAGAAACGTTATCTGGGATATTTAAAAGCGTTTCAGGAAAAAGGCATACATGTATTGGATGAAAATATCTACATGTTGTTTGAACCAGGATTTAAAGAAATATTTAAAGAACCACTGCCGGATAAACTGAAAGAAATATTAAAAAACTGTACGGCGGTAATCTGTCAGGACGACAGGCTGGCCGCCTATTTGAAAGAATATCTGGGCGGGCAGGAGGAATACAGTAAAAATATTGTAAGCTGCGGATTTGACGATTCGGACGTCGCCAAAGAGCAGGGAATTATTTCGGTATCGCATCCGAAAGAAAAATTCGGCGAGTATGCTGCGATGCGCCTGCTGGACAAAATCAAAAATCCGGCGCTGGACATTTCTTATGATTTTAATCCCAAACTGGTGGTCCGGTAGAATACGGGAACAGACAGAATATGGGAATAACAAAATACAGGGACTTAAAAAAAGCGTCTGGCATGTATGAAAATACGTGCCGGCGCTCTTTTTTCTTTTATACACAAAATTTGTACGGAAAAATAAGATAAAATACATACATATAAACTGTATAAAGCATACAAACTTTATAAATACCCACATTTTTACCTTGCAAGTCACACATATTTGTTGTACAGTGAGGGCACAAGTAAAGAGCGCTTTTGAAATAAACAAAAAACAGTAAGGAGGAAATAAGAAATGAACAAAGAAATGCAGGCGGTTGTTTTCACGGAGCCAGGGAAATACGAAATCACAACGAGACCCGTTCCTGAAATCAAAAATGGCAATCAGATGCTGGTAAAGATCCTCGCGGCAAGCATCTGCGGCACAGACGTACATATTCTTGCAGATCCGCCGGAATATCAGGCGACGCCGAATATTATTCTGGGGCATGAATTTGTGGGAGAGGTGATCGAGGTCGGCAACGGTGTAAGAACGTTTCAGCCGGGAGACCGTCTGATCTGCGATAACAATCTTCCGTGCGGTGTATGTCCGGCATGTCAGGAGGGACACTACAACGTATGTACGGGCGTAGAAGCAATGGGCGTGCAGATTGACGGGATATTTACACAGTATGCGGTGGTTCCGGAAAGTTCGGCCGTAAAAATCGCAAAAGACCTGGAACTGGATCGAGCTATTTTTGCAGAACCTGTGAATTGCGTGATGGGCGGTGTAAAACAGCTTAAGGTGATGCCGGGCGATTCCATATTGATTCTCGGCGGCGGTCCGATCGGTATTTATTACGAATCCCTTTTAAAACAGGCCGGAGCCGGAAAAGTATTTGTATCGGAAGTATCGGAGTTCCGCAGCGATTATGTGTTAAAATTCGGCGCCGACAGGGTAATCAATCCTCAGAAAGAAAATCTGAAAGCGGAGATTATGAAAGAAACGGACGGATGCGGCGTTGATATCGTTGTGGATGCCGTTGGGGTTTTAATCAACGATGCATTGGATTGTGTCAAGATGGGAGGACAGATTTTGCTGTTCGGTTTAAATGAAAATGCCAAGCAGACGATCTGCCAGTCGGATATCGCGCGGAAAAATATCAAAATACTGGGAAGCTTTATCGGTAATTATACGCTGCGGAGCGTGGCGAAAGCATTGGAAACAGGAGTGGCGGATTTCAGGGAACTCATCACGCACAGATTACCTCTCGGAGAGTTCGAAACCGGCTTGGAAGCAATGAGGAACGGGACGGCGCTGGAAGTGGTTCTGTATCCGTTTGACGATATCCGGTAAGAAAGGTATCGGAGAAAGGATATCCGGTGAGCGGATATCAGAATATCAGAGGGGGATTGGCTATGCTATGGAATATTATCATTCTGATTGGAGCCTTATTTATCGTAAACGGAATCGTATCTACCTGCCATACGCGGGTGGTGGAAAAAGTGAGGAAGCAAATGCCGGAGCAGACGGAAATTTACTGCGGGGGTGCGAAAGGACTGCTTTTTATTACTTCTACGGACGTGATGCTGGCGGTAAAAAAGAACGGGTGTATTGCGAAAGCATTTTGTATTAAAAGCGGATGGCTCAGGAAATCAAAAGCAGAGGAACTTGCGATAGAAGGCTGGAATATGAATCGGTTAAGAAACGAGATACCGAGCCTGCAGGAAAAGCAGCAGAAAGCCTGCCGGATGGCCTTTCGCCACTATGAATGGAGCAAAAGAAAACAACGGGTGGCATAAGGGCCACAACAGGGAGGATTTTAATGAAAATAGGCGTAATTATATTCGTTGCACTATATGAGATCATTACAATCGGTATTGTAAGTATGCTGATTGCGAAAAGAAAAAAGGCGGTCGGCGAAGAAAGTTTTGCCCTTGGAGGACGAAGTCTCGGAACGTGGGCGATTGGTACGACCATGTGCCTGACGTTACTGGGGTCCGGGCATCTGACAGGGACGTTTGAAGGATGCCTGACGCTGGGGGCAACGCAGATCTGGCATGTTATGGCAAACGGTTTTGCCATGGCGCTGGGGGCGTATACGCTGTACCGCTGGTGCCGGCGTATGAGAATTACAACGACCGGGGAAGTGGCGTCAAAGCTGTACGGCGGCGAACTGGCAGTTCTGATTGCGGCGGTAAACATTGCCGTAGGCTGGGCGGTAACTTCTTTTGAAACGCAGGCAATGGGTATCATTATCAATTCGATGACCAGCATACCGCTGAAACTTGCCGTTTTGATCAGTACGGTGATCGGATTTTGCTATGTGGTATTCGGCGGGACGAAGCAGGTAGCGATGTTAAATATGATTAATGTCATTATTCTTTATGTCGGCATGTTCGGCGCGCTGGCCTTTATCCTCGTGCAGCTTCCGGGACACAATTTTGATACAATTGCGGCGCATTATGCGGCAAATCCGGATGCCTATCCGAATTTCCTGTTGTTTACCGGTGGCAAAGAACATTTCCTGGAAGTGGGGATTCCGGTTCTGATCGCGCCGTTTTTTGCACACAGCGCGGGACAGCAGACGATCCAGACCGCGGCTTCTGCACAGAGCGAAAAAGCTTTAAAGCGTGTTGCATGGTTTGTGGGGCCGATGAACGTTATAATCGGAGCAATTTCCATCTGCCTGGCAATGACTGCACGCACGCTGCCGCAGTTTGCGGAATTTGATAACAAACTGGTTACGACGAGAATGTTGATCGAGCTGCTGCCTCCATGGTTTATCGCGATTTTGTTCGCCGCGTTTGTCGCAGCGCTGCTTTCTTCGTTCGGCGGATTTTTGATCGGGCCGTCTACGATTATTACAGTGGATTTTGTAAAACGGTTTTACAAAAAAGATATGACGGAAAAGCAGGAAGCGAACTGCATCCGCCTCTTTATCGGCATCGGGGCAGTAGTCTGCGGAATCATGGCGCAGTGTCTGCCGACGATTGTCACAATGTTCACCTGGATCTATTCGTTTATGATACCGGTATGGTTTTTGTTCATGTTCGGGCTTTGGTGGAAACGCAACCTGAAAGTAGGGATTACCGCATTCCTGCTCAGCTGGATTGTGGCGACGGTGTGGACGTTTTTCCCGCAGCTGCCGAATGTGATCGGTTTAGGGGGCGTACATATCAGTTATGTCATTATCGTTGTATCATTGGCGGTATTAATTATCGGTAATCTTGTGACCAAAGGAAAGCCGGGGTATTTTAAGAGCGAGGAATGGTTAAATTCAGAAGCGCACCGGATTTATCTGGAAGAAAAGGCAAACGGCAACGCATAACGAAAAATGAGGAGGAAAGATATGTTTGTTGATATTGCATTAAAAGCGGTAGGAATCCAGTTGATATATGCCATCGTGGTAATCGCGGCGTTTACGATAGCAGAAAAAGCAAAGAAAAATAAGGGGGCCTGAAACTTATGAATGAAACTATTTTGATGATCATTCTTGCGGCAATTATGGGATTTTTTATGATATTTGGCGTATATGGCGTTTATCGTGAGAAAAAAACCGGAACGGATACGGAACAGTAAACAATTGTGTGTCCGCCGCCTCTGACGGAATGGCCGGAAGCGGCAGAATATAAATATTTATTATGATTAAGGGGGAAATAGAAATGAAAGCTGGATTTAATGGTGTGGATTTTGAAGACAATATTAATTTTGAGCGTCTTCGTGAAGAAAGGCTGGCAAGGGCCAAAAAGTTTTTGAAAGAATCCGAATTTGGCGCGCTGCTCTGCTATGATTTTGACAATATCCGTTATATAACGGGTACTCATGTAGGCGAGTGGAACCGCAACAAAATGAACCGCCACTGCCTGTTAATCGACGGTTACGACCAGCCGATCCTGTTTGACCCGGCATGCCCGTCCAAACGCCAGAGGGTGTCTTGGATCCGGCCGGAAAACATTATGCCGGCAGTTGGCTCTATGAGAGGTTCCATTCCGTCGCAGGTAGGGATGGTAGAGCAGGAAGTAGAAGAGATCGTCGGTTATCTGAAAAAACACGGCGTGTTCGACCAGCCGTTAGGCATTGACATTGTAGATATTCCGCTGTATCAGCAGCTGGAAAAAGCCGGTGTAAGAATCGGCGACGGCCAGGCAGTAATGGTAAACGCCCGCATGATCAAAACAGCGGATGAGATCGAACTTTTGAAATGCTCTGCGGCGATGGTGGACGCAGCATATTGGGATGTAGCCAAAAATCTCCGACCGGGTGCGATGGAAAATGAGATGGCGGCGCTGATTCAGCATCAGTTATTTAAGTGGGGCGCGGAATCCGTAGAATTTGTAAACTGCATTTCCGGGCAGAGGGGAAATCCTCACAGCCATACGACGTCCAACCGTATGATCCGACCGGGCGAATTAGTATATTTTGACGTAGGAAATGTATATAACGGCTACCATACCTGCTATTACCGCACATTTTCCTGCGGTAAACCGACCAGAGCGCAGGAAGAGGCGTATGCAAAAGCGTTGAAATGGATCCGCGACGGTATTGATCAGATTAAACCGGGCGCAACGACAGCGGATGTCGCAAAAGTATGGCCGAGCGCTGAAGAACTCGGATTTAACAACGAAAAAGAAGCGTTCCTGCTTCAGTTTGCACATGGTATCGGTTTGGGACTTTGGGAGAATCCGGCGATTTCCCGTCTGTTTTCGCTGGATCATCCGCTGGAGTTTAAGCCGGGCATGACGTTTGCGATTGAAACATGGTGTCCGTCCGAAGACGGTACCGGAAGCGCACGTATTGAAGAAGAAATCGTGGTAACGGAAACCGGACACGAAGTGATTACGCATTTCCCGGCGGACGAGATCGTATCCTGCGGTTTCGCGGGCTGCATGTTCCCGTAAGGAGGAGAGGTATGAAAACGGTATTAGGATATATAGGCCTGGGAAATATGGGCAAACCGATGAGCAGGCGTTTGCTGGAAGCAGGAAACGAACTGGTCGTATGGAACCGTACCATATCCCGCGCCGACGATCTGGTGGCGGCAGGAGCAAAAGCTGCTGCCAGCCCGAAAGATCTGGCCGGGCAGGCAGATATTATTTTCATCTGCGTTTCGGACGGACCGACATTAAAAAAAGTATCTCTCGACGAAAGGGCCGGTCTGGTATCTGGTTTGAAACCAGGAAAAATCGTTGTAAATATGAGTACGGTATCCCCGGCAGAATCCTCGGAATTAAACAGCGCGGTAGAAAAGCGGGGATGTAAACTGATCCGCGGGCCGGTCACCGGAAGTACGGCGCTGGCGGAAAACGGGACGCTGGGCGTTTTGGCATCCGGCGACAGGGAAACGTATGAAAAAATACTGCCGTATCTGGAACAGGTCGGGAAGAATCAGTTTTATCTCGGGGACGGCGAACAGGCAGTCGTGCTCAAACTTGCAGTCAATACAATGATCGCGTCCACGATGCAGATGGAAGCGGAAGCGGTGGTACTGTGTGAAAAAGCAGGACTTGACGTGGCGCAGGTATGCGACGTCATCGCAGGTTCGGCGGCAGGTTCCCCTCTGTGCAGCTACAAAGCGAAAATGATTGCAGAGGGAATTTACGACCCGGCGTTTACCGTAAAACTCATGATGAAAGACCTGGATCTGGCGTTTGACGCGGCAAAACAATACGGCGTGTCCATGCCGGTGACGGCGATCACAAGGCAGCAGCTGCAGGCGGCTGCCGCGACCGGAAAGGAGCAGAAAGACTTTTCCGTATTGACGCAGGTACTGGAAGAAGCCTGTGGCTACCAGAGGTAAGAAAACAGCAAAAGTGAAAACAGCATAAAAGAAAGCAACATAAATAAACGAAAACAGCGTAAAAGAAAGCAATGCAAATAAAAAAGCATAAATGAAAGAAGTATACAGGAAAGAAGCATACAGGAAAGAAGTATACAGGAAAGAAGCATACAGGAAAAAAGTATACAGGAAAGAAACAAACAGGAAAGAAGCATGCAGGAAAAAATATAAATGGAGGATAGGATTATGGCAAATAAAATAGCAGTAGTAACAGGTGCAAGCAGAGGTTTGGGACAGGAAATTGCCTTTCAGTTTGTAAGGGATTGTAATTATGACGTTGTACTGATCGCAAGAAAAGGATGCGAAGATACCGAAAAAAGAATTGCGGAATTAGGGAAAGACTGCCGGGTACTGACCATCAACTGCGACTGCGCGGATCCAAAGCAGGTTGCGGAGATGGGCAAAAAAGTAGCGGATTTCGGCGGCTGCGATATTCTCGTAAACAATATCGGCATTTACCCGTACATTATGTTTGAAGATCTGGATTACAAAACATGGAAAGACTATTTCGCAGTGAATGTAGACAGTCCGTACAACTGCCTGTACTCCCTGCTTCCGCAGATGAAAGAAAAAGGATGGGGCCGCGTGGTAAATATCGTTTCGGATGCGTTTATGAACGCGCAGGAACCGATGTTAGCAGGCTATATTGCGACAAAAGGCGCTGTAATCGGACTGACAAGAGCGCTTGCATCAGAGTACGGCCCGATGGGCGTAACGTTAAACTGCGTAGCGCCTGGATTATTCGTAACGGAAGAAACGATTAAAAAGATCGGCGGCGCGCCGGGTGAAATTCCGGAAGGCGGATTCAACAAGTGGGATCTGATGAAAGGCCTGCAGTCAATCAAGAAATATCCGTATCCGACGGATTTCACAGGAGCCATCAAATTCCTGGTGTCGGAAGAAGCAGGATTTATGACTGGACAGACGATGGTCGTAGACGGCGGAATCGCACGCGTTTAATCTGCAAATCATAAAGGAGGTACGTCATGTACAACAACAAACTGATCGCAAGCCACTGGGCAATTGCCGGAAACCATTATTGCGGGGATCATTATGAAATCGCGGACGTGGATTTTAAGGAGCGGATGGAAACGATCGCAAAGATCGGATTTCAGGGAGCCGGTTTTGTGGAACTGGATCTTTTACATACAAAAGAACAGTACGGTTATAAAGAAGCGAAGAAAATTCTTGATGCAAACGGCATTACCGAAGTAGAAGTGGAAGTTCTGGATAAATGGTGGGATTATGACAACGCAGAAGCCCAGATTTCCAGAAAGAATGTCTTTGAGGCGGCGGAAAAGCTGGGTGCGCGCCATATCAAAGTCTTCGGTGCGGACGGGGACTGCGATAAAGACCGCTTCATTGAAGAATTTGCAAAGCTGTGTAAAGATGCGGAGAATATCGGCACCCGGATTGCAATGGAATTTATGCCTTTCAAAAAAGATATGAACTGTATCAAACAGGGCCTGGAAGTGTTCCGCGCTGCCGGAGCCAAAAACGGCGGATTCTGCCTGGATTCCTGGCATACGTTTATGGGACCGAGCTCCTATGATGATATCGCTCTGATCAAACCGGAAGAAATCGTCACCGTGGAATTAGACGACGGTTATGCGGAACTGGTAAGCAAGAGCCTGTGGAGAGATACGTGCGATTACCGGCTTCCGGCAGGGGAAGGCGATTTTGAGTGCGGCGATTTTATCCGCCGGGTGCTGGAACTCGGTTACACCGGAACGATCGGCTGTGAGATTATCGCGATCGACCATCGGGAACTGCCGTTAAAACGCGCGGCGGCAAGGGCGTATGCGTCGCTGAAACAGTATTTATAATCAGTTCAGCCATCGCCAAAATTATGGGCGAATCATGCTTGCATGAATGAGCACATAATAACGGCGATGAGCGAAACGCCCCGTAAGCCTCAGACAGAAGCTGCTTTTAGCAGCGGATAGTCTGCTTTGCAGACGGTCTGTGGCTTGTTTAAGGGGCGTGGGCTGAACTGATACTTCTCAGTTCCGGAAAATAGAAAAAGTATATTGTCATTTCTATTTCCCAAATAATATAATAGATTTGAAACGACGGTTCCCGGCTGGATACAGGCGGGAACTGTTGCTGTTTATAGTAATAGAATTTCTGCGGAGTATGGATTCAGGCGTTTGAAGAAAGAAGAAGAGAGTATGGATAGTTTAATGCTTGGCATGAAAGTGATTTTGCCCCTTATCGTTTTTATGGGACTGGGTTATCTGTTTCGCCGCGCAGGCCTGGCGGGAGAGCAGTCTTTTCGGGAATGGAATAAGATTTGTTTCCGGTGCTTTCTGCCGGTTATGATTTTTTTTAATATTTATCAGTCGAATCTGCGGGCTGATTTTGACGGGAAAGTGCTGGTATTCGCTATTGCCGCTGTTTTTTGTGTGTTCTTAAGTTCTGTGTTTTTGGTAAACAGGCTGTTTCCCGGCAGTAAAAACCGTTCCGTTGTGATTCAGGGAATTTACCGGAGTAATTTCGTATTGTTTGGAATGGAAGTGACAAAGACGATCTGCGGAGAAAATCAGATGGGTATGGCTTCCATACTGGTAGCCGTGATTATTCCAATGTTTAACGTGCTGGCCGTCTGTCTGTTTGAATGGTATGGAAGCGAAAAGAGAAACCGGCGGGACATATTAAAAGGCATACTGAAAAATCCGCTGATTCTGGCCTCTGTGTTTGGAATCCTGGCAAAAGCGGCGCATTTGCAGCTTCCGAAACTGGCGGAAAACATCGTGAGAAGCGTGAGCCAGATCGCGACGCCGGTGGCGCTGCTCTGTCTGGGAGGAACATTTGCATTTTCCAAAATTTCCGCCTACCGGAAAGAGCTGATTTTGTCCTGTCTTGGCAGGCTGGCCATAGTTCCGCTCATTTTTGTTACAGCTGCAGTGCTTTTGGGATTCCGGGGCAGTTCACTGACCGCGCTCATGGTTATGCTGGCATCTCCGGCCGCCGTATCTTCTTATACTATGGCCTGCGAAATGAAAGGAAACGGGGAACTGGCGGGCATGATCGTAGTGTTTACTTCAGTGATTTCTGTTGCCACAATATTTTTGTGGGTCTTGGTACTAAACAGTCTGGGATTGTTACAGGCAGCGTGGGATTAAGGAAAGATTTTACAGGGTATCTTCTTCGGGAAAATAGCCGTGTTTACAATAATGAAGATCAGATTGTATTTTTGCGTATATTGTATTAAAATGCCAGGGGAATGAACTGGAAACAGATAGATATCAGGTCATTACTGAAAATATCAATTTGGTGGTATGATTTATATAACTCGCACCACTGGTACGAGAAATTAGCTGGAGCAATAATATCGTCATTATGGAAAAATGTAAAGACGATTTTTGCAATTGAGAAATAATCAGAACTGGAAGAAACGCTGGCAGTTTGATACAATGGGAATATATTTAAATGTTATAAACTTGTATATGGTTCACGGAGGAAATTTATGAACTACAGGAAAGTTTTTATGACGATTATTGAGTTACTGAAGAATGTAGATAATATTTACAGGCAAACGAATAGTTTTACGTTAGTAAGCGCAGATGAAAAAATTATTTACAGATATTCTGTGATTTTAGGGGAATATGAGTTTTTTGACGAGGAATCCCCGGCGCCGGAAGACCATCTGACAAATTGGAAAAATAAGAAAAATGCTATTACGGAAGCTATGAAAAGCGGAAAGATGGAATATGTGCCGCCAGAGGAGCATGATGTTATGAAATTAAAAAAATTCCATTCGGTTTGCTGTCCGGTACGAACCGGGGATAATGAAGTTTTTTATTTTGCTGCTTTAATGAAAGAAAATTTTGATATTTTGACCGGATGGGATTTATTCCGCGCATACGCCAGGTTTTTTGAGTCAAATTTGCAGAATATGCGGGAACATATGAAAGCGGAAACGCAAAACAGGCTGTTAAATGCCGTTTTAAGCGCAATTCCGGCAGGATGTCTGATTCTTGATAGAGAAATGACCGTTACTTATGCAAATGAAAAAGCGCAGCAGTATTCGGGCGTGGAAATGAACGCTATGATCGGTGTGGAGATTATGAAACAGATCCACGAAAAAGACTTATTAAACGATGTATTTAAGAATAAAAGGGCAGTCTATGACGAAGTAGTTTTTTTACAGAAGAAAGGGAGTAAAAATAAGATGCAGGCGGTTCGTACCATTGTGCCGGTAGTCGATGACGAGGGAGAAACGATTGCCGTCCTTGACCTGCTGCGTGATATGCATCAGGTAAAAGGTCTGGTCAATAAGTTTGCCGGTAATATTGCAAAATATACGTTTGACGATATTATTTATTCCGGAAAAGCAATGCAGAATACGATACAGCAGGCCAAATATATCGCATGGAACAACCATCCGATTCTGATTGAATCCGAAAGCGGAACAGGAAAAGAGCTGATGGCTCAGGCAATTCATAATGAAAGTACCAGAAAGAACGGACCGTTTGTCGTTCTGGACTGTAGTGCGATCACAAAAGAGCTGGCAGAAAGCGAACTCTTCGGATATGAGTCAGGCGCGTTTACCGGTGCAGAAAAAGGCGGAAAGGTCGGAAAAGTAGAGCTGGCCAGCGGCGGTACGCTGTTTCTGGACGAGATTGGCGAAATGCCACTGACGTTGCAGGTGAAATTGCTGCGTTTACTGCAGTCAGGTACATTTACAAAAGTCGGTTCAACAACGCCGGTAACGGTTGACCTGAGGATTATAGCTGCAACAAACAGGAATTTGAAAAAAGAAATTGAACTAAAAAATTTTCGGTTGGATTTGTATTACCGGTTAAATGTATTTTCTCTCCGCCTGCCGCCCCTCAGGGAACGGAAAGAGGATATTCCGGTGCTGATACGCTCTTTTATGAAAAAATACCAGCATGAATTTGATAAAAAAGATGTAACGATAAGCGATGCAGCGCTTGAGGTTTTGTGTAACTATAACTGGCCAGGAAATATACGGGAGCTGGAAAACATTATAATCCGCGCCCTGGCAATGTGCGAAAAAGAAATCACGCCGGATCTGTTTGGATTTGCCGGTGTAAAAAGCAGCGAAAAGGAGAAAACTTTTCAAAGTGAAACCGCGGCGGAAGAAAGCTGGTTTTCAGCTGACAGGTTAAAGGTTCTCTTAGAGGAGCATGGGTATAATATCACAAAAACAGCCAGAGCAGCAGGGGTTTCCCGGCAAACCATATATAAATACATGAATCAGTACGGACTGAAAAATACAGGACAGGATGTCCGAAGAAAAGAACTGACTGCGGAAAATATAAGTCAGGCTTTGCAGGAAACGGAAGGGAACCGTTCGCAGGCTGCAAAATTGTTGGGAATTTCTAGGAAAACATTATACGTAAAACTTTCGGAATACGGATTGGGATAAATACTGGCATGATATTTGCACGTTGATATAGTAAAGAAAGGAGGGCGCGTTACTATGTCAAAACGTGTATTAGTAATTAATTTTGGTTCCACATCCAGCAAATTTGCCATATACAAAGACGGATTGGAAGAAAGAAAAGGAGCTGTGGATTATTCCAGAGAAGAACTGGAAGAGTTTTCCGGAATTAATGATCAGATTCCGCTCCGTTATGAGTCGGTTATATCCTTTTTAAATGAAAATAATTGTTCATTGGAAGATTTTGATGCGATGATCGGCCGGGCAGGCGGGACAGCGCCAATTTGCGGAGTATATGAAATCAATGAACGGATGGTGGATAAGCTGCTAAACCATTCCAAAGTACGGCATGTCGCCAATTTATGCGGTGTGATTGCATTTGAACTGGCAAAAAGAACAGGAATTCCGGCATATATCAGTTCTTTTGCGGAAGATTCCATGTTAGCGGAAACGAAAATATCCGGTTTGCCGCAGATTCGCAGAAAAAGCGAAGGCCATATGGAAAACTGGTATGCTGTTTCCAGAAAAGTATGCAAAAAGATTGGAAAGAAATATGAAGAAAGCAATTTGATTGTTGCGCATATGGGCGGCGGAACTACAATCGGGCTGCATATGGGAGGAAAGATCGTCGATGTGATCGGGGATACCGAGGGAGCGTTTGGTCCGGAACGTTCCGGTGGTTTGCCGCTTCACGGGTATCTGGATATGGTCTTGCAAGGAGGTTATTCCGAGGAAGAACTGTTACTGATGATGCGGGGGAAAGGCGGGCTGTATGCCTATACGGGAACAACGGATGCAAGGGCGGTAGAACGGGAAATTGCGAATGGGAATAAGGAGTGGGAAATCGTTTATCGGGCCATGGCGCTTCAGGAAGCAAAGGCGATTGCGTCCCTGGCAGCGACGGCAAAAGGCAATATTGATGGCATCGCCTTATCCGGAGGGCTTTCCCGTTCGAAAATGTTTGTCGGATGGATTCGCAAATATACGGAATTTATTGCGCCGGTATATATATTCCCTGGCGAATTTGAAATGGAGGCTATGGCAATGTCCGTATGGGACGCCATGGAGGGGAAAGCTCCGATTCATGAATATACAAAAGAAATTGACGACAGGGATTAAAACAGATGGAAAAAAGCAGATGGAAGAAGAAAATAAATGAAAAAGCGTTCCCGCAGGCAACAAAGAACTGCGGGACCGCTTTTTGCTTTAAAATAACCGCTTTTTGAAACAAGGATGGCAGAAATGGGAAATACGGGTTTTGTGGATTTATTCCCTGTGAAATGCCGCGCCCAGGACAATGCAGCGATATTTTCCGTCCGCATCGTCCCCACGGGAAGTCAAAATGATCGGTACTTTTGTACCGATTACCAGGCCGCCGCCTTTTCCGCCGGCAGAATGGTCCATTATTTTGGAGGCGATGTTTCCTGTTGTAATATCCGGCCAGACCAGCAGATCAGGATCGCCTGCAACAGAGCTGTGGAAATGTTTCTGCTCTGCGGCATGTTTGTACATGGCAACGTCATAAGAAATCGGGCCTTCTATTATGCAGTTGCCGATTTCGCCGTTTTTGTTCATTTCTTTTAAAGCGGCGGCGTCCGCCGTTTCAGGCATTTTCGGATTCAGGTATTCAATAGCGCATAAAACGGCAACTTTTGGATTATCAATTCCCATTTTTCTCATGGCGTCCACCGCATTTCGGATGATCTCTTTTTTTTGTCCGAGATCCGGATACATACAGATACCGGCGTCAGACATAAATATAAGTTTATGGTAAAAGGGCGCTTCCATAACGGACATAGCGGAAATTAAACGGCCGGTACGCATGTTGTTTTCTTTTTTCATAATAACATGCATCAGATGTCCGGTTTCAATCAGTCCTTTCATAATGCAGTCGGCTTTACCATCGTTTACCAGATTTACTGCAAGCTGCGCGCCGTTTTCCGAAGACGTCTGTTCCAGAAGAGTATAGTCCGAAAGGGATTCTCCTTTTTGGACAAGAATTTCCCGCATTGCGTTCAGGTTCCCGATTAAAAGCGGTTCTATGATATGTTCCTTTTTGGCGCGGACGACGGCGTTAATTGTCTGAATATCGTCAGCGCCTGCCACGGCGCATCGCGATAAGCCGGAACGTGATTTTATTTTTTCTGTAAGATCATGAAAACTTGTGTATCTCATACGGATTTACCTCCTTTTCCTGTTTATTCCCGATCAAGCAGGACGGAATATCCCTGTCCGCCGCCGATACAGAATGTGACGATGCCGGCTTCCGCGTTTGTGCGCTGCATTTCATAGACAAGTTTAGTTAATAAGAAAGCTCCGGTTGCTCCGAATGGATGGCCAAGGGCAATGGCGCCGCCGTTAACATTTACTTTATCCATATTAAGATTCAGTTCTTTCAGGCAGGCAAGCGTTTGTGAAGCAAATGCCTCGTTTAATTCTATCAGGTCAATGTCTGCAAGTGTCATTTTGTTGCGTTTCAGCAGTTTTTCCGTTGCTTTGGCAGGACCGATTCCCATGATCTGCGGCTGTACGCCGATGGCAGCGCAGTCTTTAAAACGGGCCAGTATAGGCAGGCCGAGCGATTTGGCCTTTTCTTTTTCCATTACCATTACGGCAGCGGAAGCATCTACGAATCCGGAACTGTTGCCGGCGGTAACGATACCGTCTTTCCGGAAAGAGGGACGCAATTTTGCCAGTCCGGCCATGGAACAGTCCGGCCGTACGGATTCATCCTGCGTAATCGTAATCGTTCCTTTTTTCCGGTCCTTGATTTCAACAGGGACGATCTGCTCGTCAAAACGATGGTCTGCCCAGGCGGCTGCCGCTCTTTTGTGGCTTAAGACAGAAAATTCATCGCACATTTCCCTTGTCAGGCCATACTCCTGAGCAATTCGTTCCGCTGTTTCGCCCATGCCGAGATTTTCATACTCCGGCGGTGTGATTTTATCTTCCACCCAGGACGGAGGCGCCATAGAAAATGCCTGCGGCGCCGGATGCATTTTATAAATGCCTCTGGTGCTGTGTTCCACGCCTCCGACAATTACTGTGTCGTAAATACCTGTTTGTATCATGGAAGACGCAATGGCAAATCCGGTCAGTGATGAGGCGCAGCCCCGGTCTACGGCAAAACCGGGGATTTCCAAAGGAAGTCCTGCCTGCAATCCAATCATGTGGCCCGGGATGGCAATGTCCAGGTTTCTGCAAGTGGAATAGATCACATCATCGATCTCACAGGGTTCTATGTTTGTCCGTTTCAGCAGTTCTTTGATCGCAACGGCGCCCAGTTCTTCCGGCTGCAGATTGGTATAGCAGCCTTTGGCTTTTCCTACCGGGGTACGTACGGCGGCAGTAATAACGGCTTCTCTCATTTTTTAGTTCCTCCTTTTTCTCTTTGTTCCCTTTTGCAGGGATTTTACAATTTAATAATTTCAGATTTATAAAAAGCAAATTTGGTGCCAGTTTTGGGGAGGTTGTCTGTCAGAAAAAGAATGTGGAAAAACTATTTTACAGGGCGAAAACTGTCACTTGTGTAATATTACAGGGTGACAGTTGTTTCTTTGTGATGTGTCACAATGTAAACATATGAACAAAAGTAACATATTTTGTGGGCTATTGTCTGGAAAACTCAAAATTGTGAGTTGGCACAGGATTTGCGCTTACAAGATTGTAAAAACCAAAAGGAAAAAAGGAAAAAAGGAGGAAAGAAAGAACAATGGATCAGCGATTAATTATTTCAGTCGCATTAACCGGAGGCGGAACTTCCAAAGAGGCAAACAGCGCCGTTCCAATTACACCGGAAGAGATTGCCGCCGATGCAGTAGCGTGCTGTAAGGCAGGCGCGGCAGTAGCGCATATTCATTGCCGGGATAAACAGGGACGTGCCACGATGGATGCCGGCGTTTTCCAGGAAGTCGTAACAATGGTAAAGAATGCGCTTCAGGAAGAAAGATTGGATATGATTATCAATCTGACTACTTCCGGAGGACCTGCCACAGATGAAGAACGGCTGCTTCATTTAAAGTCCCTGCAGCCGGATATGTGTTCCTATGATGTCGGGACGTTTAACTGGGGAAATATGTTTGTATTTGAGAACTCGCCAAAATTTTTAAAAATGCTCGGGGAATGTGTGGTGCAAAATAATGTCAAGCCGGAGATGGAGATTTTTGACGGAGGTATGATTGGGAATGCGGATTATTATATAAAAAAAGGTTACATTACGGGAAATCCACATTATCAGTTTATATTGGGCGTTTCCGGAGGCCTGGACGGCACGGTGGAAAACCTTGTGTTTTTGAAAAACAAGCTGCCTCAAAATGCCACCTGGAGTTGTTCGGGAATCGGAAAGTGCCATATGCCGATGCTTCTGGCGTCTATTGCCATGGGAGCCAACGGGGTTCGGGTGGGACTGGAAGATAATATTTATTACAGCAAAGGAGAACTTGCGACAAATGAAATGCTGGTGTCAAGAGCGGTAAGGATTGCAAAAGAATGCGGCAGGACAGTTGCAACAGCCGAAGATACGAGAGAGATTCTGGGATTAAGAAAGAAGGGGATTTAGAATGAAAGTAACAAAACTGGCAACAGCGAAAACAGGGGTTCCGCCGAAACATTTCAACATGGTGTCCCTTGAACTGCAGGGAATGGAACCGGAAGGTTTTCATAATCTTCTGATTCTTGGACAGTCGCAGTTCCTTCCGGGAGGAGGGTGCGAAGGAGGCGAGATGATGGCGGATGTCATTTATTATGTGCTGGAAGGGGAAATGACCGTTACCGACAAAAATGGCAGCGATACTGTTTTGGAGCAAGGCGATTCCGTGAGATTTGAAATTAACGAATACCGCGAATTGCTGAACAAAAGTAACGATATTGCAAAGATGCTGGTGATTGCGGCAATTCCGCCAAAGCAGTAAACAGGAGAAAGGTGGATTTAAAATGATGGAAAAAGGTTATGTGGAAAAATTGTTTGACCTGAGCGGGCACAGAGCCGTTGTAATCGGCGGTGCAGGAGGATTGGGAAGCTACATGGCGGAAGGACTTGCGGCAGCAGGGGCCAAAGTTGCAGTGGCAAGCCGGAATCTGGATAACTGTAAAAAGACGGCACAGGAAATCACAAAAGCGACAGGGAAAGAAGCGTATGCTTTTTCGGTTGATGCCACGGATGAAGAAAGTATCAGAAAACTGGCAGAAGACGCGGCGGCTGAAATGGGCGGTACGGTTGATATTCTGGTGAACAGCCAGGGGATAAATCTGGGATGCAGGTCCATGGATTATCCGGTGGATGAGTTTTCTAAAACAATGGAAATAAACGTTACGGGTGTGATGGCCTGTTGCAAAGTGTTTGCCGCCGGGATGAAAGAAGCGGGGTGGGGAAGAATTGTAAATATTTCTTCTGTGACAGGCATATCCTGCCCGCCGCCGGGAGCGTTTAACTGGGCTTATCCGACCAGTAAAGCGGCGTTAAACCATTTGACGGAAGTACTTGGAGTTGAGTTTGCCCCTTATGGGATCCGCGTAAATGGAATCGGGCCGAGTTTAACGCCAACGAAGCTGGTAAAAAAACATATGGAAGAAGATCCGGAAGGATTAAAGAAATATCTGGCCGGTATTCCAACACATTCGCTGGCAGTTGCAGAAGATTGCGTAGGTCCGTGTATTTTCCTGTGTTCCGACGCAGCAAATAATGTTGTAGGACAGACGATTTATCCGGACGGTGGACAGACAAGATAACAATACAGAAAATGAAGTCAGCAGATAACGAAATAATTTAAGAAAATCAAGAGGAGGATTTTATCATGGCAAAAAAAAGCGCATATGAACCGCATTATGGAAAAATGGCAGTTGGATTTGAATCAAGAATGGATTTTGAAAAATTAAGAAGAGAACGTCTTCAAAGAACGAAAGATACGATGGCACAGTTTGGGATTGACGCCCTGATCACTTTTGATTGTGATGCACAGCGTTATATTTGCGATTATTTTATTACAACTCCGTGCCGGAAAATTGAAACGGCAATGTGTTTCCTGGCAAACACGCCGGATTCCAACGCATGGATGATCGGAGGGCCGTATCAGGTAAAACAGCTGACAGATAAAATGCCGTGGCTGGATGGCGTGATCGGCGGATTAGGCGCGCCACGCCTGTCGGCAAGAGATTGCGACGATCCGGTTTTGAATAATTATGTAAATGCAACGATGGAACGCCTGGAGGAATATGGCATGGATCCGGCAGAAATTACATTGGGCATAGACGGATCTACGCTTCAGGGACTTTTTATGCAGGCTTTCGAGAAAAGAGGAGTAAAATGCGTAAGCTGTAAACATGTTATGGATGAAGCGCGTGTGTGTAAAACGCCGGAAGAGCTGATTCTTCTGAAAATGGCTTGCGATAACGTATCCAAAGCGTTCTCCAGAATCGTAGAAGAGGCAAAACCGGGAATGAAAGAATTTGAACTTGCGGGAATTGTTGCAAAAGCATTGTATGAAGAGGGATGTGAGCATATTGAAGATCCGGTGGTATCTTCCGGGTGTATGACAAATCCGTTGACAGTGTCCTGTACAGACCGTATGATATTGCCGGGAGATCTGTTTTTCCTTGATATTGCCGGAAATCAGTTCCATGGATATACGACCTGCCTATACCGTACATTCAGCATGGGGCAGCCAAGTGAAGAACAGATGAACAGTTACCGGAAATGCCTGGAACTTCTGGAAAATTCCTATAAAAACATTAAAGCTGGCGCAACCTCTTATGATATTTACAAAAACTGGCCGGATGATCCGGGGTACTGGGGACCAGATTATAACTGGAATGACTGTACTCCGTTTGCAGTCGGGCACGGCGTAGGACTGAGCCTGCATGACCGTCCGTTTATTCAGCTTGCATTACAGAAACAGATGCCGGATACTCCTCCGGTAGAATTAAAAGAAGGTATGGTGATTGCTCTCGAAACATGGTATGGAGAACCGGGAAGCAGGGACGGCGTGCGTCTTGAGGATATGATCGTTGTTACCAAAGACGGATACGAAAGGCTTTGTACATTTCCAATTGACTGCCTGATCGACGTATGGAACAAGAGATATATATCAGTACGTTAGTGAGCCGGTCTGTTATCCGGCTGTTAGTCAGGTTACTTATTTAATGATGTGTCAGAACAGGTGTTATGGATACATAAACTGCTGCACCGGAAACATTTGTTAAGGGGGGCAGCAGTTTTTTAAAATTAAAAAGAATTATCGGGAGGATGATTATGGGGAAAAATAGAACAACGACAAGTTTAACTTCGAGCCGTTTTGGAAAAATGGGCTGGTTTATGATTGTCTATATTGCAGTTCTTTTATTTCTGGCTGGATTTATGGTCGGGGACGGATTTAACATTCTTCTTCCGACGTTTGGGGATAACGGACTGATGATACCGGAATTACTGAAATTTGTTACAGTCGGACAGATGATAGCGCTGGTTTACGGCGTATTTACTATTTTTATTATCAGGAAGATCGGACCGAGGATGATGAGTACGCTTAGTTTGATCATTATGGGAGTTATCGCCATTTTCTGGGGAAGATCAGACGGGACCGGGCAATGGGCTGTCTGCTATATCATCATTCAGTGTTGTGTGCAGATGATTACTGCGAATGCGAGTATGACGCTTGCCGCAAACTGGTGGCCAAAGAAAAAAGGATTGGCGCTGGGTTGGGCAACTATGGGGTCAAATGTCGGTTCGGCAATCAGCGTTTATTTATGGACTTATATTTTCAGCCGTTTCGGAGGTTTAAGAGGCGGTATGTTGGCAGTTGGAGTTATTATTATGGCGTTTGCAGCCATTACGTTTTTTATTTACCGGGACGCACCGGAACAGATGGGACTGACTCCGGACAATATGCCAATGACCAAAGAAGAACTTGAAGCAAGCCGTGAGAAATTTGAGGAAAAAGAAAAACTTCATTTGGGAGAATTGCTGAAACAACGTAATTTCTGGATAGACGCTATATTATTTGGCGTTATGGGAATGTGTTGTGCAGGCCTTGTATCTCAGTTAGTGACAGGACTGACGCAGGTAGGCGTTGCATATGACAGAGCAGTATTTTTATTTTTTATAGCAGGACTGATTGCGATTGCGATGAGTTATTTGTTCGGATGGCTGGATGTGAAAATCGGAACGAAAATGGCTACTTTTTTATTGGGAATTTGTTTTGCGTTAGGTTCTGCCTGCCTGGTGGGGACGCAGTCGTTTGAAGTACTGGTATATCCTGCCTGCATACTGATTGCAGGCGGCATCGGCGGATATGTAAATCTGATGCCTTCTATGTGCGGCAGTATTTTTGGAAGAAAAAGATTTGTGGAAGCATACGGGATTGCAACGTTGATTACCGGTTTAATCCGCTCTACCATTTTTACAATTATGTCGGTTACGCTGGTAAAAGCGGGAAGTTATCTTCCGGCTTATAAGTTAATGATCGTACTGGCTCTTATTTCAGCATTTATGGTATTTTTATTTAACGATAAAGAATTTGCAATCAATAAAGGCGAGGAAGTGTAAAATGAGAAAAACAAAAATAGCTTTTGTCGGTTCCGGAATGATCGGCGGCGGACTTGCTGTGAACGCGTTGTTGAATGATTATCCCACGGTAATTTATGATGTTGCAGAACCGGAAAAAGTGGAAAAGACGATTCAAAATGTGGTTCAGATCATGGTTTCTGCAGGTGCGTTCTCAGAAGAAAGAGGAAATGAATTATTAAAAAACGCCAGCTATACGGATGATTTGAAAGAAGCAATAAAGGATGTTGGATTCATACAGGAATGTGTTCCGGAAAAGATAGAACTGAAACGTTCTGTTTACAGGCAGATACAGGAAGTTCGGGGAAATGAAGTGCTGATTGCCAGTTCTACGTCAGCGACCATGCCTTCTGTTTTACAGGAGAGCGCTTTATATCCGGAAACTATTTTAGTCGGACATCCGTACCATCCGTCTTATCTGCTCCCATTGATCGAGGTTTGCGGGGGGAAGAAGACGTCGGAAGAGAGTATCGAAAAAGCAATGGAGATTTATGGGGGAATGGGAAAAGTGCCTGTCCGCTGCAGGAAAGAAACACCGGGTTTTCTGGTAAACAGATTATCCTGGGCAGCAATGGATATTGCCAAAGAGGCCGTTATGGAGGGAATATGTACAGTTGAGGATATAGACAAGGCGATTATGTACGGTCCCGGTATGCGTATGGCGGTAACCGGTCAGATTTTGACGCTGAGCCTTGGCGTACAGGGCGGATTGCGTGCTGTAGCGGAAAAATATGGCAAAGAGCCGGAAGAAAGCGATATTATATGTGCAGACGGCGTAGAGGCAGAAATCAGCAACCGACCGGAAGACAGGGGAAATACCGTGGAAAGAGTAGAAAGATTCAGGGACAAAATGTTTGTAGCCATGCTAAAAGAGCAGGGACTTCTATAGGAAATTGGAATCATTATTGAACACAGACGCAAATTCTGTTATGATGCTTAAGGTTAGAGTGATGACGGAACGAGAAATCCAGGAGGAAAGCAAATGAGTAGATTGTTAGTAGAAAAACCCGGCAAAGCCCAGGTTACCTCTGAAGCGATCAGCAGGGGATTTACACAGAGAATTATGGCAAATCCGCCGGGCGTTTGTCCTGTAGATTTGCAGCTTGCATATTTGAAAGTGTGCCATGCGCAGACTTGCGGGAAATGTGTACCATGCCGTGTGGGATTGGAAAAACTGGAAGTCTTGCTGGAGAAAGTAGTGAATAATGAAGCGGTTATGGACACGCTGACATTAATACAGCATACAGCGAAAAATATTATGTATTCTGCGGACTGTGCGATCGGATTTGAAACGGCGCGCATGATACTGACCGGTCTGGAAGGGTTTGAGGAAGATTATATTTCCCATATTACCAAACACCGTTGCACCGGTACGTTTGAGCAGCCGATTCCGTGTGTGACGTTATGTCCGGCGCATGTGGATATTCCCGGTTATATTGCTTTGGCAAATGCAGGCCGCCATACGGATGCCCTGCGCCTGATCCGTAAAGATAACCCGTTTGCAACGGCGTGCGCACTGATCTGCGAGCATCCCTGCGAGGCAAAATGCCGCCGTAATATGATCGACCGTTCGATTAACATCCGCGGTTTGAAACGATATATTGTGGATAATGCATCGGTGGAAGAGATTCCAACGCCGCTTTGCGAGGAAGCGACAGGCAAAAGGATAGCGGTGGTCGGGAGCGGCCCAAGCGGCCTTACCGCGGCATATTTCCTGCGTCTGATGGGGCATGAGGTAACCGTGTATGAAGAAAAAGCCAGGCTGGGCGGCATGCTCCGTTACGGGATTCCGAATTACCGGTTCCCGAGGGAACGCCTGCAGGAAGATATCGACGCGATTCTGGCGACGGGGATAGAAGTACATACCAATTCCGGTATCGGGAAAGAGGAGTTGGAGCGGTTCGTAAAAGAATACGATGCCGTGTATCTGGCAATCGGCGCGCATGCGGACAAGAAACTGGGTCTGCCGGGCGAAGATGCGGAAAATGTAATTTCCGCAGTAGCGATGCTGCGTGCGATCGGTGATGAAGAATATCCTGATTTTACCGGAAAGAAAGTCATGGTAATCGGCGGAGGCAACGTAGCGATGGACTGCGCACGTACGGCAATACGCGCGCATGCAGAACGTGTTTCTATTGTTTACAGAAGACGTCAGGACGATATGACGGCTTTAAGGGATGAGATAGAGGGAGCCATTGCGGAAGGAGTGGAACTGGTGACGCTGGCCGCGCCGAAGCGGATTGAAAAAGATGATGAGGGAAAGGTGAAAGGCCTCTGGATCCAGCCGCAGCGGATCGGCAAAGTGAAAAACGGGCGCCCGGCTCCGATGGATGCAAATAAACCGGAAGTATGCCTGGAGTGCGATATCATACTTGTAGCGGTGGGACAGGATGTAAATTCCGGATCTTTTGCGGAATACGGCGTTCCGGTGTCAAAAAACTGTTTTGTGACTGACCAGACAGGGAAAGTCGTGGATACCGATAAACTGTTCGCAGGAGGAGAGTGCGTATCCGGTCCGGCTACTGTAATCAAAGCGATCGGAAACGGTAAAGTAGCGGCTGCAAATATTGATGAATTTCTGGGATTCGAGCATGTCATCACATGTGATATTGATATTCCGGCTCCGATTCTGAATAATAAATCACCGCGCGGGCGTGCGAATTTAGGCGAACGCGAAGCGTGGGAACGCAAACAGGATTTTGAAAGCGTAGAGATGACAATGAGTGAGGAAGATGCGTACGCGGAAAGCGGACGGTGCCTGCGATGCGATTATCACGGCTGCGCATCATTCAGGGGAGGCAGAGTGGATAAATGGTAAATTTTACGATTGACGACCGCAGGGTTCAGGCGAAAGAGGGTACCACGATCCTTGAGGTGGCAAAAAAATACGGGATTAAAATTCCGACGTTATGTTATTTAAAAGATATCAATGAAATTGCGGCGTGCCGTGTCTGCCTTGTGGAGATCAAGGGCAAGGAAAACCTGGTAGCCGCCTGCAATACGGAAGTAAAAGAGGGGATTGAGGTATATACGCATACAAAACGCGTATTATTTGCCCGCAAAATGAACGTGCAGTTCATTCTGGCGAACCACGATTACCGCTGCGCAACCTGCGTAAGGAACCGCAACTGTACGCTGCAGCAGCTGGCATACGACCTGGCGGTAGACCGTACCCCTTTTGAAGAAAAATATGAGAAATTTGACTGGGACAGCGATTATCCGCTGATCCGCAACGCCAGCAAATGCATCAAATGTATGCGCTGCGTGCAAGTATGTGAAAAAGTACAGGGGCTGGGAGTCTGGGATATTGTCAACACCGGGCGCAGGACCAGCGTCAACGTATCCGGTATGCGTAAAATACAGGAAGCGGACTGCGCCCTGTGCGGCCAGTGCGTCACCCATTGCCCGGTCGGCGCGCTGAGCGTGCGTAATGATGTCAGGAAAGTAACGGAAGCAATTATGGATGAGGACAAGATCGTGATTTTCCAGATTGCCCCGGCCGTACGCGCAGCCTGGGGGGAAACGCTGGGGCTGTCCCCGGAACAGGCGACCGAAAAACGGCTGGTAGCTGCTGTGAAAGCAATGGGCGCGGATTATGTATTCGATACAAATTTTACTGCGGATCTGACAATTATGGAAGAAAGCAGCGAACTTTTGGAACGCCTGTCGCATCCGGAAGATTATAAATGGCCGATGTATACTTCCTGCTGTCCGGGATGGGTGCGTTTCCTGAAATCCCAGTATCCGGAACAGGTGGGGCAGCTTTCTACGGCGAAATCACCGCAGCAGATGTTCGGCGCCGTGGCGAAAAGCTACTATGCGCAGCTGCTTGGCGTAGATCCGTCCAGGATTTTCTGCGTATCCATCATGCCGTGTATGGCGAAGAAGCATGAGGCGGCAATTGAAGTGATGAACGATGCCGGCACGGGGCAGGATGTGGACATTGTGGTGACGACGCGTGAAGTGGACGATATGATCCGTTCCAATCAGTTAAATCCTGCTTTGCTGGCGGAGCGGGATTTTGACGTACCCCTTGGCGTTGGATCCGGAGCAGGCGTTATCTTTGGTGCAACCGGGGGCGTGATGGAAGCGGCTTTGCGGAGCGCGCATTATCTGGTCAGCGGCGTGAATCCGGATCCGGACGCCTTTAAAATGGTGAGAGGCATCGATGGGATTAAGGAAGCAGAGGTCAATATTGCGGGTGTCAACATAAAAGCGGCCGTGGTAAACGGTCTTGGAAATACAAGGAAACTGATCGAGCGCATTAGATCAGGAAAAGCGGAGTACCATTTTGTGGAAGTAATGGCGTGCCCGGGCGGGTGCGTTGGAGGAGGCGGGCAGCCAATCCACGACGGGCAGGAATGTGCCGCTCCGCGCGGGGCAAAACTGTATGATCTGGATAAGAAAAATCCGATCCGGTTTTCCCATGAAAATCCGTCTATTCAGGAAATTTATGCGGATTTTCTGGATAAACCGTTATCCCATAAGTCCCATAAACTGCTCCATACCGATCATGAAGCATGGGATATGCCGTCTGCAAAGGATATGGACTGACGGAAAGGAAAGAAAAAGCTTTCACAAATGGCAAAATGCCATTCGTGGAAGCTTTTACGGGGAAGTGTTTCCGGGAACCCTGGCCTCGTCCGGTACTATCCCGTATTTTTCCAGTTTGCGGTATAAAGTCCGGCGGCTGATGCCGAGGCTTTCTGCCGCTTTTTTTATATTTCCCTGCGACTGCCGGATATGGGAGAGGATCAGTTCCCGTTCCGCGGCGCCGACAGAGAGGGTGCGCGAAAGTCCCTGGGAGGTATTTGGCGGAGCGCCTTTTGCGTCGGCATCCGCCGGAGCGTTTGATATCTGTCTGTTTGCCATACCGGACGGAAGCGCGTCTGTGGAAAGCCTGCCGTCGGATGTCAGGATGCATACCCGTTCCATTACGTTTTCCAGTTCCCGGATATTTCCGGGCCAGTCGTAGTTTTTGAAAATCTGCCGCACGGAACCGTCGATCTGCGTGATCGGCTCATAATCCGGATTCTGATATTTTTGCAGAAAATAATCCGTCAAAAGAAAAACATCGTTTCCCCGTTCGCGAAGCGGCGGAATATGCAGGCTGAATACATTCAGGCGGTAATACAGGTCGCTGCGGAACGTCCGGTTCTCAATGGCTTCTTCCAAATTCACATTCGTGGCGGCGATGACCCGTAAGTTTAAGGGAATCTCTTTTTTTCCTCCGATCCGGGTAATGGTTTTTTCCTGTAACACCCGTAACAGCCTTACCTGCACGTCGTAAGGCATGTCGCCGATTTCATCCAGAAAAATGGTTCCGTTGTTGGCCAGCTCAAATTTTCCGGCGCGGCCCTCTTTTTTGGCACCGGTAAAAGCGCCGGAATCGTACCCGAACAATTCGCTTTCTATCAGATCTTTCGGAATAGCGCCGCAGTTGATAGCGACAAAAGGGCCGTTTGCAAAGCGGCTGCCGTTGTGGATGGACTGGGCGAACAGTTCCTTGCCGGTTCCGCTTTCGCCGGTAATCAGTACGTTGGTATTGCTTTGCGCCACTTTCCGGGCCAGCGTTTTGATGCGTTCCATGGCAGGACACGCGCCGATGATATGATCGAACGTATAGCGCGCGTCGTATCCCATGATTTTATTCGCCAGTTTTTGCAGGTACTCCGTCTTACGGAAAGAGATCAGAAACGTTTCCTGTCCGTTCAGGTGGGAATGCTGCGCAAATTTTATGCTGATGTAACAGGGAAATATTTCGTGCTTTCCATTGACGGATGTTTCTATATCGTAAGTGTTTTCTTTCAGCTTTTCGAGTTCCAGATCCGGAAAAATTTCTTTATAAAATCGGCCAGAAATTTCCGTTTCCGTATATTCCAGCGTATTTAACGTCACGGAATTAACGAAAGCGATCCGGTATTTTTCATCCAATAGGCAGATACCGCTGTGGATGGAATCAATGCTGGTTTGTAGCTGGTGTTTCATGGAAAGCAGCCTGTCGTTGCTTTCTTTCAAATAAAGCTGCCTGGAAATGGCTTCGGCGGCGGACATGACCATGCCCAGGGTATGGGCGTGGGTGCGTTTCCAGAAGCCGCTGATGCAGACGACTCCCAGGATATACCCGTCCTGCAGGATGGGCGCTCCAGAGCAGGTCCAGTTGGAACTGAGTTCAAAAAAGTGCTCGTAGGAAAACAACTGGATCGGTTTTCCGGTGCAGAGCGGCGTACCGATTGCGTTGGTTCCGAGTACGGATTCCAGGCGGCAGCTTCCGGTAATCAGAGGAATGTCCTGTTCGCGGGCAGTGGCGACGATATCTTCGTCGCCGATGGTCTTTAAAATATAGCCTTCGTCGTCCGCAAACATCAGCATAAAACCGGAACCCCTGACAAATTGATACAGATATTCCATAAAAGATGTTGCAATATCAAACAGCGTCTGTTTTTTGGAAATACGTCTTTGTAATTGTGTTTCGTCTAAAATATGTTCTCTGGCATATTCCGGGTCGATGCGGAAAGATCTGGAACGGATCCAGGAATCCAGTATTTCTTTGCGGATGATCCGCTCCGGATGGCCGGTTCCGTTCATAAAATCTTCTCTGGCTTTTTTGAGCCGTTCCTGATAAGTTTCCTGGGTCATGTTTGCTGTCCTCTTTTTATTATCCGATTAAAATATTTTTTCTTTCAAAGGCAAATCCATAGCGGCGGATGCGTTCTGCCGGCATATTTTTCCCACCATTCTTTAATAAAATATGTTTTATCAACATAAAAACAGTGATTCATCCTGATAAATTGAAAATCCTGTGCTCCGATGGAAATCGTTGGCGTCATGGCAAATTGCTTCTTTATGTTAGTGGCCGAAAAGCCGTTACTGTCTTTATGTTAGCATACCGCAAAAAGAAATACAAATACTTCATGGCACCCGGAATATTTCAGTAAAACTGGAATGAAATTTGCAGGTAAAAACAGGAGTTGAAAAATACGGAAAAACAGGAGTGTGATCAATATGAAAATTGTATGTCTGGGGGACAGCCTGACGGCGGGAATGGATCGGAACGATCCGTCGCACTGGATCAGTATTCTGCAAAAAGAGGCGGTACATACGTATGTGAATAAAGGGGTTTGCGGCGATACGTCAGGCGGGATGCTGGCAAGGTTTTACCGGGATGTTGTAGAGGAAGAGGCAAGATGCGTCATTCTTATGGGCGGTGAAAACGATTTTATTATGGGGGCGGACGGAGGAGTTGTGCAGTCCAATCTGATGGCGATGGTGCATCAGGCGTTTTTTTATCAAATCGTACCGGTGATAGGGATTCCGATTATACTGGATCCGGCGATTGTACGCAAAGACTGGGCGGCGTTTACGAATTTTGGAGAAATAGTGCAGAAAACAAAGGAATACAGGGCATGGATCTATAGGTTTGCAGAAACGTTCCATGTGGAAGTTCTGGATTTTCAGAAAGCTTTTGAGCGGAATGCCGTCGGCGAATGGAAAGATTATTTTTCGGACGGCGTGCATCCGAACGAAAAAGGAAACCGGATTATGGCGGATCTGATCTTAAATGTCGGAATGTGACAAAGGACGCAAGGCACGGCGCGGGGAGCAAAAGTGTGACACAGGAAAAGAAAGTGTGACACAGGAAAAAAGTGTGACATGTGCGACAAAATGACACATTGCGGCACAGTACCGACACAGAAAATTATTGTATTGGCGGTTTTTATGTGGAAATAAAACTGGCATGCATTTTGCTGTTATATAAGTATCAAGAAAAAAGCGCAAAAAGCGCAGGAAGAAAATAAGGAGGAGCGGTTGACGTGACAAAGCAGGAAAAGAAAAACAAAGCAAAAGAGTTTTATACGATCATGTATCGTACGAGAAGATTTGAAGAAGAAGTATTTGAATTTTACAAACGCGGGTTGATGCCGGGCCTGGCGCATCTGTATCTGGGTGAAGAAGCGGTAGCGGCCGGAGTATGCGGCGCGCTGGAAGAAAGAGATTTTATCGGCAGTACGCACAGAGGACACGGACATCTGGTTTCCCGCGGAGCGGACTTAAACAAAATGATGGCGGAGATCCTCGGTAAGAAAACCGGATATTCCAAAGGAAAAGGCGGTTCCATGCACATTATGGCGATGGACAAGGGAATTTTGGGAGCCAACGGTATCGTCGGCGGAGAAATTCCGATCGCGACTGGTTCCGCTTACGCTTCTTTATATAAAGGAACGGATGAAGTAACCGTATGTTTCTTCGGAGATTCCGCTTCGAATGAGGGAACGTTCCATGAAAGCGTGAACATGGCGGCGGCATGGAATCTTCCGATCGTATATGTGGTGGAAAACAATCTGTACGGTATTTCCGTAGATATACGCCGCGTTACAAAGGAATATCATATTTCCAAACGTGCGGCAGGATACGGCATCGAAGGAGTATGCATCGACGGCAACGATGTATTTAAAGTATATGAGGAGGCGCAAAAAGCGGTAGATAAGGCCAGAAACGGCGGCGGCCCGACGATCATCGAATGTATGACTTACCGCTGGCAGGGACACCACGTAGGCGATCCGGGAATTTACAGGCCTGATGAAGAAGTGGCGGAATGGAAAGCAAAAGAGCCGATTGCAAAACTGGAAGAACTGGATCTTCTGACAGAAGCAGAAATTCAGGAAATCAAAGATATGGTAGAAGCAGAAATTAAAGAAGCGTGCAGGTTTGCGGAAGAAAGCCCGTATCCGGATATGGAAGAGGCTTATACCGACGTATTTGTAGATTAAGGAGGAAACGAGAATGAAAAATATGATGTACAGAGATGCCATTCGGGAAGCGTTGGATGAGGAAATGGCAAGAGATGATTCCGTGTTTAATATGGGAGAGGACGTAGGGATCCTCGGGGGAAACTTTAAATGTACCGAAGGCCTGATGGAGAAATACGGCGATCTCAGGTGCAAAGATACGCCGATCGCAGAACAGGGTTTTGTCGGAATGGGCGTCGGCGCGGCACTTCGCGGGCTCAGACCGGTCGTAGAGCTGATGTTTGGCGACTTTATTATGGTCTGCATGGACCAGATCTGTAATCAGATGGCAAAAATTACATATATGTCCGGCGGGCAGGTACAGGTTCCGATGGTTATCCGTATGCCGATCGGCGGCGGACGTTCTTCAGCGGCACAGCATTCCCAGTCGTTCCATGCATGGGTCGCTCACTGTCCGGGAATGAAAGTAGTCGTTCCGTCTACGGCGGCAGAGGCAAAAGGCCTGTTGAAAACGGCAATCCGTGACAATAACCCGGTCATGTTTTTTGAACATAAAATGCTTTATACGACAAAATTTGACGTACCAGAAGACGAAGATTATACGATTCCGTTCGGAAAAGCCAGAATGGTTTCCAAGGGGGACGATATCACGGTCGTAACAAATTCCATCATGACCGTGAAAGCGGAAAAAGCAATTAAAAAATTACAGAAAGAGGGCGTATCCGTCGACCATATCGACCTTCGTACGATTGTTCCTCTGGATACGGAAACGATTATCAAATCGGTAAAGAAAACGGGCAAATTGCTGATTGTGGACGAAGGGCACGAATCTTTCGGTATCAGCGGCGAGATCGCTACGAGAATTATGCCGGATGTATTTTATGATCTGGAAGCTCCGGTAAAAAGGCTGGGAACGGCGGACGTTCCGCTTCCGTTCAGCCCAGCGCTGGAATTCCCGTTAATTCCGGACGACAAGAAAATTTACGCAGCGATCAAAGAGATGCTCTAAGAAAGGGAGGACAAAAAGATGGCAGAAGTAATTTGCATGCCGAAGCTTGGTTTTAATATGGACGAGGGCCAGCTGGTACGCTGGTGCAAAGCGGTAGGCGAAGAAATCAAAAAAGGCGAAGTATTATTTGAAATCAATACGGATAAAACGACGATGCCGGTGGAAGCAACCGCGGACGGCGTACTTTTAAAGACTATGCTGGAAGAAAACGAATTTGCGGAAGTGTTCACGCCGATCGCCGTAGTAGGAGAGGCCGGAGAAGATGCGGACGCGGCGTTGGCAGCGTATGGCGACGGGCAGGACGCAGGCCAGGATGGCCAGGCAGCCGCAGCGGCAGTCGATGTGAAAGCTCTGAAACTGACGCCGAAAGCAAGGAAACTAATCAAAGACGAGGGAATCGACCTGGCTTCTTTAAAAGGAATCACGGGAACCGGATTCCAGGGAGGCATTACCGCAAAAGATATTAAAGCGTCGCCGTTAGCCAGAAAGATTGCGGAAAAGACAGGCATCGATCTGTCTGCCGTGACCGGAACCGGAGTAAACGGAAAAATTATGAAAGCAGACGTCCAGGCAGCGGCCGGCGCTGTGCAGACGGCAGCGCCTGCGGATACGGAAGAGAAAAAAGTGCTTTCGAGCGTGCCGTATAAAGGCGTCCGTAAAATCATCGGTGACAAACTTGCGGAAAGCAAATTCACCGCGCCGCACCTTTACTTTACGGATGCAGTGGATACTGCAAATATGACGGCGTTCCGGGAACAGATGAACGAAGTGTCGGACCGCAGGATTACGGTATCGGATCTGCTTGTTTATGCGGCAAGCAAGGCTCTGCAGAAATTCCCAGGTATCAATACTTCCCTCGTAGACGGAAATATCGTTACTTATAAAAGTACGAATATCGGCGTGGCGGTAGCAGGCGATAACGGGCTGATCGTACCGGTGATTAAAAATGTGCAGGAAAAGACATTGACCGCAATATCGGAAGAAAACCGCGACCTGGTAGACCGTGCGAAAGAAGGCCGTCTGGCTCCGGCGGAATATTCCGGAGGAACGTTTTCCATTTCCAATCTGGGGATGTTTGGAATCGGAAACTTTACGGCGATCATCAACCCACCGGAAGCGGCAATTCTATCGGTAAGTTCCGTCCGCAAGATGCCGGTCGTTATTGAAGAGGACGGCGAGGACAAAATTGTGATCCGTCCGATGATGAATATTCAGCTTTCGGTAGACCACAGGCTGATCGACGGCCTGCTGGCATCACAGTTTGTAGAATATATGAAAGAATTACTGGAAAATCCGTTAAAGATTTTATTGTAGGAGGGACGTCATGGCAGAAGTAATTATCATGCCAAAGCTGGGATTCAATATGGACGAAGGCGAATTGGTAAAATGGCATAAAAAAGAGGGCGAAACTGTTGCCAAAGGAGAGGTTTTGTTTGAAATCAATACCGATAAGACGACGATGCCGGTAGAGGCTACTTTGGACGGGATCGTATTAAAAATTGTTTTGGACGAGGGGGAAACGGCGGATGTGTTTACGCCGATCGCCGTAGTCGGCAATCCGGGCGAAGATGCGGATGCGGCTCTGGCCGCAGCCGGCGCGGACGTTGACGCACCGGCGGTTTCTGCAGCAGGCACAGACACAGCGGCAGCAGGCACAAACGCACAGCCGGCGGCAGGGAATTACGACTATGAAATTATCGTTATCGGCGCCGGGCCGGGAGGATATGAAACGGCTATCAAAGCGGCTCAGCTCGGGAAAAAGACTGCGATCGTGGAAAAAGGAAGTTTCGGCGGGGTGTGCTTGAACGAGGGGTGTATCCCGACGAAAACGTTAATCCGCACCGCAAATTTGTATACCGAGATGAAAGAGGCGGAAAAGTATGCGATTTTCGGCGTGCCGCAGGACAAAATCAGTGTAGATATGAAAAAACTCCAGGAGCGCAAAAACGGGGTTGTAAGCACATTGACGAACGGCGTGCGCGGCCTGCTTCGGGGCAATAAGGTAACGATCATAAACGGTCTGGCGTCGTTTCAGGATACACATGCGATTGCAGTGGACGGAAAGAACTATACGGCGGAATATTTTATTATCGCTACCGGTTCCAATACATTTATGCCGCCGTTTATCCCTCTTGAGGGAAATACGAATGTAATCACCAGCAGGGAAGCACTGGATCTGGATGCGCTTCCGGAATCCGTAGCTATTATCGGCGGCGGCGTTATCGGGATTGAATTTGCCCATGTATTTTCCCATCTTGGCGCAAAAGTAACGGTATTGGAGCTGATGGACCATATCCTGCCGATGGTGGACGAGGAAGTATCCGAAATGGTGAAAAAGCGCATGGAGAAAAACGGAGTTACGTTCTATAACGGCGCAAAGGTGCAGAAAGTAAAAGATAACAGCGTGGTATACGAGTACGAGGGAGAACAGCAGTCCGTAGAAGCCCAAACCGTCCTTATGGCAGTCGGCCGCGTGGCAAACACGGACGGCCTGAACGCAGAGGGAATCGGCCTGGAATTTGAAAAGAGCGCGATAAAAACCAACGAATATATGCAGACAAACATACCGAATATTTATGCGATCGGCGACGTCAACGGAAAAGCCATGCTGGCGCATACGGCGTCCCATGAAGGCTTTGTGGCGGTAGAGAATATTTGCGGCGGCGCGCATGCCATGGATTACAGCCAGATCCCGTCCTGTATTTATCTGGATCCGGAAGTTGCCTGCATCGGTATGACGGAAAAGCAGGCAAAAGAAAAAGGTTATGAAGTAAAAGTCGGCAAATTCAATATGATGGCGAACGGAAAATCCCTTGTCGAAGGAGATACCGACGGAGTGGTAAAAGTAATTCTGGACAAAGAATACGGAGAGATTCTGGGTGTGCATATGTACGGAAAACATGTGACGGACATGATTGCGGAAATTTCCGTGGCAATGCATACGGAAGCGACGGCGGAGGAAGTCATCGGGGCCATCCATCCGCACCCGACCGTATCGGAATCGGTAGCCGAAGCGTTCATGGCCGCTTTCTACGGCAGGGCGATCAACGGCTGATTTGCAGTTTGGCACGGCGGGACGGCTGGCGGCTGCCCCCGCTCCGGCCCGTCGGGAAAAAAGGAAAAAGAAAAGAGGTAGAATGATGCAGCAGTTAATGATAAAACCGACAATATACAAATATACAACGTGCAGGCAATTTGCGGAAGAATTTGTAATTGGCGAAGGCGACCTTGTAATAACAAACGAATATATTTACGGCCCTGCGTTCGGCGGCATGAATCTGGCCTGCGACGTTATTTTTCAGGAGAAATACGGTTCCGGGGAACCGTCGGACGATATGGCGGAGGCCATCTATAAAGATATAAAAGGAACGCCGAAGCGCATTATTGCAATCGGCGGCGGTACGGTGATTGATATATCCAAATTATTTGCTTTAAAATATGTTTCTCCGATTCTGGATTTGTACGATGGAAAACTTCCGATGGAAAAAGACAAGGAACTGATTCTCGTTCCGACGACGTGCGGAACCGGCTCCGAAGTTACGAATATCGCGATTCTGGCATTGAACAGCCGCGGTACGAAAAAGGGACTGGCAGTCGATGAAATGTATGCGGACGCGGCGGTTTTGATTCCGGAATTGTTAAACGGGCTTCCGTTCCGATTTTTTGCGACGAGTTCGATCGATGCCCTGATTCATGCAATTGAATCCAGCTTATCTCCGAAAGGGAATGGGTATACAAGGATGTTCGGCTATAAAGCGATCGAAATGATTTTGAAAGGTTATGTGCAGATTCGGGATCATGGAGAGGAAGCTCGTATGGAATTGCTGGAGGACTTTCTGGTTGCTTCCAATTATGCAGGAATTGCATTTGGAAATGCCGGCTGCGCCGCTGTCCACGCGCTTAGTTATCCGCTGGGAGCCATGTACCATGTGGCGCACGGGGAAGCGAATTATGCGATGTTTACCGGGGTTATGAAAAATTATATGGAACTGAAGACCGACGGGGAGATTGCGAAACTGAACGCATTCATTGCAGAGATGATCGGGTGCGGCGTGGAAAATGTTTATGATGAGCTGGAAAAGCTGTTAAACGTGCTGATTCAGAAAAAACCGCTGCGGGAGTACGGCGTGACCGAACAGGATCTGGCTGACTTTACGGAATCCGTCATGGTAAATCAGGGGCGTCTGATGGCAAACAATTTTGTAGAACTTGACAAAGACAGGGTTTACAAAATATACAAAGAATTGTATTAGGAGCAAAAAATTATGTTGTGGAAAGAAAAGTATGCAGACCGTATCTGTTCCGCAGCCGAAGCAGTATCGCATATTAAGTCCGGCGACCGCGTAGCGGTAGCGCATGCCTGCAGCGAGCCGGTGATTTTGACGGACGCTATGGTGGAAATTGCGGAACGGATGGATTGGAAAGACGTAGAAATCGTACATATGGTGGCCATGGGCAAAGCCGGTTACTGCGAACCGGATATGGCGAAACATTTCCGGCACAACGGCTTGTTTCTGGGTGGAAGCACCAGAAAAGCGATAGCGGAGGGAAGAGGCGATTTTACCCCGGTCTATTTTTCGGAAACACCAAAGCTGTTTCGTACCGAGCTTCATCCGGACGTAGTACTGCTTCAGGTGAGCGAACCGGACGAACACGGCTACTGTTCCCTGGGCGTGTCCTGTGATTATACGAAAGCGTGCGCGGAAACCGCAGATCTAAAGATCGCTCAGGTCAATGCCAATATGCCGCGGGTACATGGTGATAATTTTATCCATATCAGCCGGCTGGATTATATAATAGCGGAAAATACGCCGTTAATTGAACTTCCGCCCCCTGTGGTCGGAGAAGTGCAAAAAAAGATCGGAGAAAACATCGCTTCCCTGGTAGAGGACAGGGATTGCCTGCAGCTGGGAATCGGAGCAATTCCGGATGCGGTGCTGTTGTTTTTGAAAGGGAAAAAAGATCTTGGCATCCACAGCGAAATGTTTTCGGACGGCGTAGTAGAACTAATCGAAGCGGGCGTAATTACAAACAGGTACAAACAGATCGACAAAGGCCAGTGCGTGGCGACGTTTCTGATGGGAACGGATCGGCTGTATCGTTTTGTAGATGATAATCCGGCGGTAAAACTGATGCCGGTGGACGTTGTCAACGATCCGCGGGTGATTTGCCGGAATGACAACGTCGTGTCGATCAATTCCTGTGTGGAAGTAGACCTGATGGGACAGGTGGCTTCGGAATCCGTCGGATTAAAGCAGATTTCTGGAGTGGGCGGTCAGGTAGATTTTGTCCGCGGGGCTAATATGTCAAAAGGCGGCCGTACGATTATGGCCATGCCTGCTGCGGCGGCCGGCGGTACAATTTCCAAAATTGTCCCTCTGCTGACAGAAGGCGCGGCAGTGACGACGCCGCGCTGCGACGTGGATTACGTAGTGACGGAATACGGAATCGCCAAACTGCACGGAAAAACGCTGCGGGAAAGAGCGCGCCGCCTGATCGGGATCGCGGCGCCGGAATTTCGGGATATGCTCGAAGAAGAATACAGAAAACGGTTTTTGGTTTCTTAAATTACAGGAAAAAGCAGAATCGTCCCGGCGGCGGTTGGAATTGTGGAAGAAAGGGGAGAGAAAAATAAGTGAATAAAAGTATGGTATTTATCGAAAGTACGTCAAACGATCCCAGGTTTAACCTGGCTCTGGAACAATATGTTTTTGACAGGATGCCGAGAGAGAACGATTATTTTATCCTCTGGCAGAACCACAATACGATCGTAGTCGGGAAACATCAGAATACCCTGGAAGAGATTAATCCGGTATATGTAAAGGAACATGATATTACCGTGGTTCGCCGCCTGTCCGGCGGCGGTGCGGTTTATCATGATATGGGAAATGTAAATTTTACGTTTATCGCAGACGCAGACAATTTAGAACAGCTCAACCTGCAGGCGTTTTGTATTCCGGTGGTGCGAATGTTAAATATGGCTGGTGTAGACGCACAGATCAGCGGTAGAAACGATATTACGATATACGGGAAAAAATTTTCCGGTAATTCCCAGTACATCAAAGAGGGCAGGATTATGCATCACGGTACGCTGATGTTTGATTCTGACCTGAGCGTGGTGGCGGATGCGTTGCAGGTGAAAGCGGATAAATATGAATCGAAAGGGTTTAAATCGGTCAAAAGCAGAGTGACGAATATCAGGCCGTATCTGCCGCAGGATATGGATATTACCAAATTTAAACAGTTGTTGAAAAAGAATATGGTCCGGAATCAGGAGATGTCCGTTTACCAGCTGGCCGAACGGGATTTGGAGCAGATCCGTGAAATACAGAAAGACAGATACGACAGGTGGGACTGGAACTATGGGAAGTCGCCGGCATTTTCCGTGGAGAAAAAGCGGAAGATAGACGGAGTCGGTCGTCTTGACGTTTATATGAATGTGGAACATGGCTGTATTCAGGAGTTAGAGATTTTTGGGGATTTTTTTGGAGAGGGTGCGACAAAAGAACTGAAAATGCTTTTGAAAGGCTGCGAACTGGAGGAAGAAAAACTGTCTGCAAAACTCAGGCATTTTGATCTGGAACGGTGCTTCAGCCATTTAAAGACGGAAGATTTTATAAAGATGCTGACAAATTAAGCGTCTGAGGGAACGATATTTGAAAAAGAGAATATTGTAATAAAAAAAGTATAAAAGGCTGTTGCAAAATGCGACAGCCCTTTTTGCAGCAGGGAAAAGTATGGATTGTGGAGATATTTTGTCAGAAGACGTATACGATTTTATCGTGGAATACGGGTATTTTCCGGTGTCGGGTGAAGAGCCGATTTGTATACAGCCGCTGACGCAGGTCTGGCAGGTGGCATATTACGACGGTAAAACGCTGCCTCCGCTTAGCGTAGAAGAGTATACGTATACGGCAATCCCGAATTGCTATGCTTTGGAAAGCCGGGAAATGATGGAAGAAGCGGGAATTTTACCGATTCAGAATCTGGATGGCTTTGAATTGAGGGGAAACGGTGTCCTTGTGGGGATCATTGCGACGGGAATCAGTTATGAAGAGCCTATGTTCCGGAACGCGGACGGCAGCACACGCATTGCGGCTATCTGGGATCAGAGTATCGCGGGGGTGCCGCCGGAGGGATTTTTATACGGAACGGAATATACAAAAGAGCAAATAGACGAGGCGCTGCAGAGCGAGGAACCGTACGCGGTTGTGCCGCATCGGGATTCGGAAGGGGAAGGTACTTATATGGCGTCCCTGGCAGCAGGCGGAGAGTCGGAAGACGGAGTCTTTATCGGGGCGGCGCCGGAGGCGGTGATTGCGGTCGTCAAGTTAAAACCGGCAAAACAGTATCTGCGGGATTTTTATTTTATCCGTGACGATGCACACTGTTACCAGGAAAACGATATTATGGCGGCAATCTGGTATTTGAACGAGCTGGCAGGAAAACTTCGAATGCCGCTTTCCGTCTGTTGTCCGTTGGGAAGCAATAACGGCAGTCATGCAGGGGAAACGCCGTTGTCAGGAATCGTCAATGTCAGCGCGCTGCGGAGAGGATGCGCAGTCAGCATATCCGCCGGCAATGAAGCAAACAAACGGCATCATTATAAAGGGGCGCTGGACGCGGAAGAAGAGTATGAAGATGTGGAAATTAACGTAGGCGAAAATGTTACCGGCTTTGTTTTGGAACTTTGGGGAGATGTGCCGCGGCTGTTTTCGGTAGCAGTCATTTCTCCGTCTGGAGAATTTGTTCCTAGGACAACGCCGCGCCAGGGAGTGGGCGGAACGTATCGTTTTGTGTTTGAACAGACGGAAGTTTCGATTGCCTACCGGATTACCGGAGGCAGAAGCGGAAACGAATTGGTTTTTCTTCGTTTTGACAAACCGGCCAAAGGCTTATGGAATATTCGTGTGTACAATGGGGGCTCAAACGGAGGAGAGTATCATATGTGGCTGCCAATTTCGGAGTTTTTAAGCGGGGAGGTGATATTTTTACAGTCTGATCCGCAGAATACGGTGACGACCCCGGGAATGGCGGTTGCCCCGATGACAGTCGGCGCGTATGATGCGGTAACCGGCGGCATCTATCAGGATTCGGGCAGGGGGTATTCCTTAAGCGGCGTGGTAAAACCGGATTTTACACAGCCGGGCGTACGGGTAGAGGGCCGGGGGCGTGACGGGATCATTGAAAGCCGTACCGGTACGAGCGGAGCGACAGCGATCAACAGCGGGGCGGCTGCCCTAATGCTGGAATGGGGAATCGTCCGTGGGAATGATTTGCTCATGAACGGAACGACAGTGAAAAATGCATTTATCCGCGGCTGTGAACAGGCGGACAGCCGTCTGGTCCCGAATCCGGTATGGGGATATGGAAAAGCCAATCTCTATAATACGTTTGACAAAATGAGATTTTTCTGAGTGACTGATTTCATATGTTCTTTGTCAGTCCATACAAAAAATAACAATTGCCTGCTTCATCAAATGGATTTTCTTCCGCAAGGACAATTGGTTATTATTTTGTACGGCCTGACATTTCATGTATGTGAAAACTTGCCCTTATGCTGCCAGTATTCTGAAATATTTAACAGAACTACCGATATGCTGATTTCCTCCGCTGGTAAAACTGGTATTAAAGCATTTCGCTGTCTTCCGAAACCAGGCAACCTGCAAAAGAGGCAATCTGGACATTTTGTATGGATTTGATTATAATGTAAGGCAGGAATAGAAAAAAGCAATCCGGACAAAATGTCTGGTATGAAAAAATGATGGAGGAAAAAGCGGTTCAAATTATAAATGAAAAAGTTACTGATTACATGAAGTATAAAAAACTGCTGAAAACTATAAAAAGTATACCATATACGGGATATTTTATGTCGTCAAATCTGGACCATGCATTGTATAATATTCAAAATCTTGATGCAGGCCTGAAAGGGGAATATGCAGTTGGCGTTCCCGATACGTTTCCGGATTCATGGAAGTATATTAAACATGGGTTACATTCTTTGGAGCGGCATAGTAATTTACATATTTATTTTCATATAAATCCATATTGGATATGAGAAAAAACAGGCCATGTGATTACTGTTTATAAAGTCTGATTTGGAAATAACGAATTTTCAGTGAAAGGAAAAACAGAAAATGAACTTACATAAAAAGAGAAAATTTTTCGTAAAGAACAAATATATTCTTCCGGTATGCGTATTAATCATTTGCCTGTCCGGCTGCGCCGGAGGCGCTTTTAGCGAAGTCAGGCCGAACGATACGCCGGAACAGCCGTTAAAAGAGGCATCGGAACAGCCGCTAAAAGAAACGTCGGAACAGCCGATAGAAGAAACAGAGCTGCCGTTAAAAGAAGCTTCGGAGCAAAAATATGAATTATCCCTGTCGGCTATTCCGTCATACAGCGGCAGCCCTTATGTGGAGCTGGAGGGAAATATTCCCGCTTTTACAACGGAAGAAATAACGACGGACAGTTTTGAAGAATACAGCGAACTGGACGGCTTGGGGCGCTGCGGGACGGCCTATGCCAATATATGCCCGGAACTTATGCCGGAAGAAGAGCGGGAGGGGATCGGCCATATCCGCCCAAGCGGATGGCATACGGTAAAGTATCCGGAAGTCATCAAAGACAATTATTTGTATAATCGCTGTCATTTGATCGGATTTCAGCTGGCGGGTGAAAATGCAAATGAAAAAAATCTGATTACAGGAACCCGTTATTTCAATGTGGAGGGCATGCTGCCGTTTGAAGAACGTGTGGCGGAGTATGTACAGGAAACGGGCAATCATGTCCTGTATCGTGTCACACCGGTGTACGACGGGGATAATCTCGTGGCAAACGGCGTGGAAATGGAAGCCTGGTCGGTGGAAGATTCCGGGGAAGGAATCTGTTTCCATGTGTTTGTGTATAACGTGCAGCCGGGAATCGAAATTGACTATGCGACCGGTGAGAGCAGACTTGACGGAGCGGGAACGGAAAGCGAAGCCGTGCAGGACGGAGCGGGAACGGAAAGCGAAGTCGTGCAGGACGGAGCGGGAGCAGAGGGCGGAGCTATGCAGGACGGCGCTGGAGCGGAAAGCGAAGCCGTGCAGGACGATGCCGGTGAAAATGCGCGCGGTACAGACGTTCCGGAGCAGACGTATATCCTGAATACCAACACGAAGAAATTCCACAGGACGGGCTGCGGCAGCGCAGACCAGATTAAGCAGGAAAATAGAGAAGAATTTACCGGTACGCGGGACGAACTGATCGGGCTGGGATATGAACCGTGCGGGAACTGTAATCCGTAAGGATGCAGGGCAGATGACACAGATTTTGCCGTATCATGGAACGGCAGGGAATTAAAAATAGGTAAATCGCAGAATGGAATATTTTTAAAAATGTAAAAATTGGTTTTGAAGCGTACCGCACATAAAAAATTTGTATAGAGTATATACTGTAAACGAATGTAGCAAATGGAAGATAGCAGCAAATGTAAAATGACAGCAAATGAAAAAGGTACAGGTGTGAAAGGAGGAACGCAGGATGATATTTCCGTTCATAACGGCGGCGGTATTTGCGACCGATTATTTTGTTAAGAAAAAAGTTAACACTGAGTTAAAATCCGGAGATGAGAAAGAAATTCTGGGCGGCCATGTCGTGTTAAATAAATGTACGAATAAAGGATTTGCCTGCAATTTTTTAGAGGAAAATCCGGATTTGGTAAAAAAGATTACCATGTTTATCTGCGCCATGATAGGGTGTCTATGGGTGAAAGAATTGTTTTGCCGCAAACATCCGGTCAGGAAGCTGGGACTGAGTTTTTTGCTGGGAGGCGGACTGATGAATCTGTACGACAGGCATCAGAACGGTGAAGTCACAGACTATTTCAGCTTTAAAGGCAAAGACGGAAAAAAAGGAAAACTTGCATATAACCTGTCGGATATGTTTATTTTCCTTGGAAGTATTTTGACGGCGGTGGATAATTGATTTTTCCCGTTCGTTTTTCGTATTAATCTTCGGTAAACGGCACTTCGTTTTTGGACAGAAAGAGCCGTACCAGTTTTTCCCAGCCTTTTTCAAGGCTGCGGTCTAAAGAAAAACTGCAGTAAGAAACAGCAGGGGTGGCGATCAGCCGCCCCTCTTTAAAATGCAGGTTCAAATATAACCCATTGATATCATGTACGGTAAACGCCGTGTCCAGGGAGCGGACCGTATTTTCCATATTTTGCGGAGAAAGTCTAAAAATCAGCTTGAATGCGGTAGGCGTATGTGCGCCGCTGATCATGGAAAACACCTGTTTTTGCAGCATGGAAAACGGCAGGCAGTCCAGGCCGGACAGCGGGGTTAATTCCGTTTCGTTCCCGTTATAAAACGCCCGGTTAATATGTCCGTCGATCGTATAGGCCGCGGCGGAATGTATTACGGCTTCTTCTAACAGAAAGTGATGGAACATATTGGTACAAAGGAGTTTTTCCATAAATTTTTTTTGTTCTTTTATTTCGAAAGCGATCATAAAAATACCTCATATAAATATAGTTTAATATACTTCCCTGCGTTAGCGCAAATGGAGAGATCATCATGCAGGCATGTGATTATCTTCATAGCGGCTGACGAGTGAACTGTAACATTAGTGTACCACTTATATCAAATTGGAACAAATAATAAGTGCAAAAATGTCAAAAAAGTGTTAAAATGAAAATATGATTCACAATTATGTCGTTTTTTCAGGTATTGTCTGCCTGATTGATATAATTGTAACAAAAAATCAGGGAGCGTTAAGAAAATATGCCGGAAATTAAGGAAGAACAATTATTACATTTTTTAAAGCGCGGAGTTTCTCCGTTCCATGTAGTGGAAACAGGAAAAAAGGAGTTGGAGCGGCAGGGATTTTGCCGGCTGTCTATGCAGGACGCCTGGAAGTTGAAGGCGGGAGGGAAGTATTATATCGACAAAGCTTCTTCCCTGTTTGCATTCCGGATTCCGCAAAAAGGCGCAAAAGAGGCCGCTTTTCGGATCATTGCATCGCATGCGGATTCGCCGTCGCTTCGGATTAAATGCCATCCGGAAGTGCCGGGCAGCGGATATGCACAGTTAAACGTGGAGGTATACGGCTCTCCGATTTTAAATACCTGGATGGACAGGCCGCTTGGCATTGCCGGGCGTGCGGCGCTGAAAAGCGAAGATATTTTTCATCCGGACATGCGTCTGGTCGATTATCAAAGGCCGGTCGTTACGATACCGAATCTTGCGAGCCATTTTAACCGAAAAGTAAACGAGGGGGTAGCTATAGACCGGCAGAAAGACATGCTGCCGACCGCTACGATGCTGCAAAGCCAAAACTCCGGAAAACGCTGGTTTTTGGAATCCCTTGCGAAAGAACTGTCGGTAACGGCGGAAGATATTTTAGATTACGAGTTATTTGTTTATTGCGCGGAGGAACCGGCATATCTGGGGCTGGAAGAAGAATTTTTATCTGCTCCGCGACTGGACAATCTGGTTTCGGTGGCGGCATCGCTGTTTACGTTGGCGGGGCAGGATGACCATTCGGAAATCACGGCAGCAGCCTGTTTTGACCATGAAGAGATCGGCAGCAGCAGCAAACAGGGAGCCGCGTCGTTTTTGCTCCGTGATATTTTGAAAAAGATCAAGCTTTCCTCAGGAGCGGATGAAAACCGGTTTCTGGCGGATCTGTACAAAAGCATATATATTTCGGCGGACGGGGCGCATGCCGCGCATCCGAATAAAATGGAGAAATCGGATCCGACAAACAAAGTGCTGCTAAATCAGGGATTCTGTATCAAAGAGGCCTCCAGCCAGACATATGCGACGGACAGTGAAGCGATTGCAGTTGTGGAACAGATTTGCAGGAACGGAAACATTCCGTATCAGAAATTTGTAAATCACTCCAATGAACGCGGCGGTTCGACAATAGGCGCTATTTTATCGCGGGCGCTGCCGGTATGGGGCGTGGATGTCGGCGTGCCGATGCTGGCGATGCATTCGTCCAGAGAGATGATGGGGCGCAAAGATTATGACGCATTAAGTCGTTTTTTTGCGGATTTTTACCGTCTGTAAGGAATGGCAGAAGCCGTATTTTCAAGGTTATCCGGGATTGTTTATAATGCAGGTCACATGAGTATAAGCAAAGAAGTATGACAAAAAATGAAAAATGTACTTGTAAAAAAACAATCTGTTGTGATAATATAAAAATTAAAGGCAATTAAATTACTTTGTATACCGATATAGAACAAGGTGAATGAAATTGCTTTGTGCAGTAACGAAAAACAACAGGAGGGGTTAAAGTGGAAAAAAAGAACGCGGTTCCTTTTAAAGGAACAAAAGAGCAGGAAGCCGAATTACATAAGATCATCGCGGAAATGAAAGATGAAAAGGGCTCCCTGATGCCGATTATGCAGAAAGCTCAGGAAATTTATGGATACCTCCCATACGAGGTACAGAAGATTATTTCTGACGATACCGGCGTGTCAATGTCAAAAATTTACGGCATTGCGACATTTTATTCAATGTTCAACCTGTATCCGAAAGGAAAATACCAGATTTCTGTCTGTCTTGGGACGGCCTGCTATGTAAAAGGTTCTGGCGCAGTTTATGAAAAACTGATTGAGAAACTCGGTATTGAAGGCGGAGGATGCACGGAAGACGGGAAGTTTTCCCTGGACGCATGCCGTTGTATTGGAGCCTGCGGACTTGCACCGGTTATGATGATCAACGACCAGGTATTCGGGAGGCTTGTTCCGGATGAACTGGACGGCATTTTAGCGCAGTTTGATTAATTTATAACGACGGAAAGTATAGAAAGAAGCGGAATAAAGAATATGCGGTAGAGAGCGGAGGTTTGTTTGCTTTCTATTGTCATGAACAGTATGGAGGATTAAAGATGAAATCTTTAGAGGAATTGAGAGCGATCCGTGAGAAAATGCAGGGACAGGTTGGCGTCCGGAAAAATGAAGACGGAATCCGTATCGTAGTAGGCATGGCAACCTGCGGGATCGCAAGCGGTGCAAGGCCGGTATTGAACGCATTGGTAGAAGAAGTACAGAAAAAGAAGCTGAGCAACGTAGTGGTAACCCAGACCGGATGTATCGGATTATGCCAGTACGAGCCGATCGTAGAAGTATTGGAGCCGGGAAAAGAAAAAGTTACCTATATCAAAATGACAACGGAAAAGGCAATGGACGTATTGGAAAAGCATATTTGCGGCGGAAAACCGGTTGCTGAATATACCCTTGCTTCTGAAAAT
>JAAWJJ010000064.1 GCA_022796875.1 Eubacterium sp.
CTTAGACGATCTCCAGCCGTTTATTGATGAAGTAATCCCAAAGGAGGAAAGTGAAAGCGGTACAGATTTTTCAGAAGATAATTATATAGAACAAATCAGAGAGTTTCTTGCATGAAACTAAAATACTGGCATAACCGAATCATATAAAAAGACATAAAAAAGTACAGAACAAAAGTTCGATTTTGGTCTGTACTTTTTTTGACTTATGTGTTATAATGAAAAACCAAATGACTGGAGAATACTATCTGTACTGGCTGGTGTTATTCAGTGTTGTTTCGTTTTAAAAATACGGTTTTGTGACCTGCATTCGTGTAATTGCTATTTTAACGCTTATTCGCCAGCTATGCAAGCCCATTTTACACGAATCGAAAACTGAATTACACGAATTTCGGGCGAATAAGCAAACTTTTTTCGGTCACAAATTGGAGGTTTTCATATGCCAAAGTTCAAATTACAAGCTCCCTACAAGCCCACAGGCGACCAGCCCCAGGCCATTGCCGAGCTGGTCAAAGGCTTCAAGGAAGGCAATCAATTCCAGACTTTATTAGGGGTTACGGGTTCCGGCAAGACGTTTACGATGGCAAATGTCATCCAGGAATTACAGAAACCCACTCTTGTTATAGCACATAATAAAACGCTTGCTGCTCAGTTGTACGGAGAATTCAAAGAGATGTTCCCTGATAACGCAGTGGAGTATTTTGTGTCCTACTACGATTACTACCAGCCGGAAGCTTACGTGCCGTCTTCCGACACCTACATCGCTAAAGACTCGGCGATCAATGAAGAGATTGACAAGCTGCGCCTGTCGGCTACAGCTTCTTTGGCGGAGCGCAGGGATGTGGTAGTCATATCAAGCGTATCGTGCATTTACGGAATCGGAAGTCCGGAAGACTATATGAATATGATGGTTTCCCTGCGGCCGGGCATGGAATGTGATCGGGATGAAGTGATCCGGAAATTGATTGATATTCAATATATCAGAAATGAAATTGATTTTAAGCGCGGCAGCTTCCGGGTGCATGGCGATGTGGTGGAGATTTTTCAGGCAAATATCGGCGACCGGGCGATACGGGTGGAATTTTTCGGGGATGAAATCGACAGGATTACGGAAATCGACGTGCTGACAGGGGAAATTCGCTGTGAACTGCAGCATGCGGCTATTTTTCCGGCGTCGCATTATGTCGTACCGCCAGAAAAAATAAAGAAAGCGTGCGATGCGATTGAAGAAGAATTAGAAGAGAGAGTGCGTTATTTTAAAAAGGAAGACAAGCTTTTGGAAGCACAGCGGATTGCGGAGCGAACGAATTTTGATGTGGAAATGATGAGGGAAACCGGATTTTGCAGCGGCGTGGAGAATTATTCCCGTCATCTGGCAGGGATGCCTGCCGGAGCGACACCGATGACGCTGATGGACTATTTTACGGAGGATTATCTGATTATTGTTGATGAATCGCATATAACGGTGCCGCAGGTCAGAGGCATGTATTTCGGGGACCGTTCCCGGAAAACGACTTTGGTGGAATATGGATTCCGTCTGCCGTCCGCGCTGGATAACCGGCCGTTGAACTTTGAGGAATTTGAGAGTAAAATAGACCAGATGATGTTTGTATCTGCAACGCCGGGAGCGTATGAGAAAGAGCATGAACTGCTTCGTACAGAACAGATCATCCGGCCGACGGGGTTGCTGGATCCGGAAATATCGGTGCGTCCGGTAGCCGGGCAGATTGACGACCTGATTTCCGAGGTGAAAAAGGAAACGCAGCAAAAAAATAAAGTGTTGATTACGACGCTGACAAAAAAAATGGCGGAGGATTTAACCGACTATTTACGGGAAGTGGGAATCCGTGTCAAATATCTTCATTCGGATATTGATACGTTGGAACGTGCGGAGATTATCAGGGATCTGCGGTTAGACATTTTTGACGTATTGGTGGGCATCAATTTGCTGCGGGAGGGTTTGGATATTCCGGAGATTACGCTTGTTGCCATTTTGGATGCGGATAAGGAAGGATTTTTACGTTCGGAAACATCGCTGATCCAGACAGTCGGCCGGGCGGCGAGGAATGCAGACGGGCATGTCATTATGTATGCGGACAACGTTACCGATTCTATGCGTGTGGCGATAGATGAAACGGAACGGCGGCGTACGATTCAGCAAAAATATAACGAAGAACATGGCATTACGCCGACTACAATACAGAAATCGGTGCGCGATCTGATCAGCATTTCCAAAAAAATTGCAAAGGAACAGCTTGAATTCGAGAAAGATCCGGAATCCATGAACCGAAAAGAACTGGAAAAACTGATCAAAGACGTGGAAAAGAAGATGAAGAAAGCGGCGGCAGAATTAAACTTTGAAGCGGCGGCAGAGCTCCGCGACCGGATGATAGAGTTAAAGGAAATGCTCAGGGACATGGCGTAAGGAAGACGCATAAAGGATAAGTATAAATAGAAATTGTGTAACGCAAGGAGAAAATATGTCGGAAAACAAATTTATAAAAATACGGGGAGCAAACGAACATAATCTGCAGAATATCGATCTGGATATTCCTCGGGATAAACTGGTAGTTTTTACGGGCCTTTCCGGTTCTGGAAAATCATCACTGGCATTTGATACGATATACGCGGAAGGGCAGAGAAGATATATGGAATCGTTGTCTTCCTATGCCCGCCAGTTTTTGGGGCAGATGGAAAAACCGAATGTGGAAAAAATCGAAGGGTTGTCCCCGGCGATTTCTATTGACCAGAAATCCACAAACCGAAATCCCCGTTCCACGGTAGGAACCGTAACGGAAATTTATGATTATTTCAGGTTGTTATACGCCAGGACAGGGACGCCGCATTGCCCGGTCTGCGGCAGGGAAATTAAAAAGCAGAGCGTGGACCAGATGGTAGACCAGGTTATGACGCTGCCGGAAAAGACAAAAATCCAGTTGTTAGCTCCGATCGTACGCGGCAGGAAAGGGGAGCATGTAAAAGTATTTTCTCAGGCGAAAAAAAGCGGTTATGTCCGGGTCATGGTAGACGGTAACCTGTATGAATTATCCGAAGAGATTAAGCTGGAGAAAAATAAAAAACATAATATTGAAATTGTTGTCGACCGGCTGGCAGTGAAAACAGGAATTGAACGGCGCCTGACCGATTCCATGGAAACGGCTTTGAAACTGGCGGACGGACTGCTGACTGTTGATGTAGTCGGCGGTCAGCCGATGAATTTTTCCATGAGTTTTTCCTGCCCGGACTGTGGGATCAGCATACCCGAAATCGAGCCGAGGAGTTTTTCCTTTAATAATCCGTTTGGTGCCTGCCCGGATTGTTTTGGATTGGGGTATAAAATGGAATTTGATGAAAACCTGATGATACCGGATATGCGGTTAAGCATTATGGAGGGCGCGATACAGGTGATGGGCTGGCAGTCGTGCAATGATCCGAAAAGTTATACGTTTGCCATTTTAAAAGCGTTATCGGAAGAATATGGATTTGATTTGAATACGCCGTATCAGGACTATCCGGAAAAGATCCGCGCGATACTCATTCATGGCACGGACGGGAAAAAAGTACAGGTGCATTACCGCGGGCAACGGGGGGAAGGCGTCTATGACGTTGCCTTTGAAGGACTGATTAAGAACGTAGAACGCCGTTACCGGGAAACCGGTTCGGATGTCATTAAGCAGGAATACGAGCAGTTTATGCGCATCACGCCATGTAAAACATGCGGCGGACAGAGGTTGAAAAAAGAGTCGCTGGCGGTTACTTTAGCAGGAAAAAATATTTATGAAGTCACTTCTATGTCAGTAAAAAAGATATATGATTTTATGAACGGACTGGAACTGACGCCGCAGCAGAAACTGATCGGCGGTCAGATCATTAAAGAAATACGGGCGCGCGTCAAATTTCTGATCGACGTCGGTCTGGAATATCTGACTTTAAGCAGGGCAACGGGGTCTTTGTCCGGTGGGGAGGCGCAGCGGATCCGTCTGGCAACACAGATCGGCTCCGGCCTCGTAGGCGTGGCCTATATTTTGGACGAGCCAAGTATCGGTCTGCATCAGCGCGACAACGATAAGCTGCTTGCCACGTTAAAACATTTGCGGGATCTGGGAAATACTCTGATCGTTGTGGAACATGACGAGGAAACGATGATGGAAGCGGATTATATCGTGGACATCGGGCCGGGTGCAGGAGAGCACGGCGGGAAAGTGATTGCTGCGGGAAACGCGCAGGAGATTATGGCGAATGAAAATTCGATTACCGGAGCGTATTTAAGTAAAAAAATAGAAATCCCGATTCCGGCAATACGGAAAGAACCGACCGGATACATCACGGTTCGCGGAGCGAGAGAGAACAATTTAAAAAATATAGACGTACAGATTCCGTTAGGCGTAATGACCTGTATTACAGGAGTGTCTGGTTCTGGAAAGAGTTCTCTGACGAATGAAATTTTGTATAAGCATCTGGCGAAATCGTTAAACCGCGCCCGCACGATTGCGGGGAACCACGACGGGATCGACGGCCTGGAACAGTTGGACAAAGTAATTGATATCGACCAGTCGCCGATTGGCCGTACGCCGCGTTCCAATCCGGCGACGTATACCGGCGTATTCGACCAGATCCGCGATCTGTTTGCGGCGACCGTGGATGCGAAAGCGAAAGGTTACAAAAAAGGACGTTTCAGTTTCAATGTCAAGGGCGGGCGCTGCGAGGCCTGCGCCGGCGACGGTATTTTAAAAATAGAAATGCATTTCCTGCCCGACGTTTACGTACCGTGCGAAGTCTGTCAGGGAAAACGGTATAACAGGGAAACGCTGGATGTGAAATATAAAGGAAAAAACATTTACGACGTGTTAAATATGACTGTGGAAGAAGCGCTGGAATTTTTCGGAAACGTGCCGTCGATACAGCGGAAAATACAGACGCTCTACGACGTAGGACTTTCTTATATCCGTCTGGGACAGCCGTCCACGCAGCTTTCCGGCGGAGAAGCGCAGCGGATTAAACTGGCGACCGAGCTGAGCCGCAGGGCGACCGGAAAAACGATTTATATTCTGGATGAACCGACGACGGGACTGCATTTTGCGGACGTGCATAAACTGGTTGAAATACTGCACCGGCTGGCGGACAGCGGGAATACGGTAATTGTGATCGAGCACAACCTGGATGTCATTAAAACCGCGGACTATATTATTGATATGGGGCCGGAAGGCGGCGACGGCGGCGGCCGGGTCGTAGCCGCCGGGACGCCGGAGGAAGTGGCAAAAGTGCCGGAATCCTATACCGGAAAATATATTGCAAAATATCTGAAGTAGCAGCGATCAGTTTCCGGGAAAAGAAAAATTATCAGTAGCAACAGCAATTGGTTTCCAGGAAAAGGAAAAATTATCAGAAGCAACAGCGATTGGTTTACGAAAAAAAGAAACGGCGTCAGGGTCGTCCGGAAAATTCCGGCAACCCTGGCGCCTGAATAAATGGAGTGTTATTGTTTATGAAATATTATTGTTCATTTACGGATGCCGCATATTCACCGGCAACTCTCTGTACCGTATTGTAATCTTCCGTGCAGCCGACGATTTCTGCAGATTCCACATACTGAGCGATCGCCGACGTTTCTTTCTTAAATTTTAGCAAAACACAGTATTTGCATCAACAATGTTTTGAAATGATTTAACTTTCAATGTAGTTTCTTTCTTTTATGTACGAAATTATTAGCGTTTTGCCGGACGGAGTCTGAAGGATTGAGCCGTCTTCCATATGAAGACCCGTGATCCAACATTCTCCCGGAACGGTCCATATGGTGTTTTGGTCCATGTGGACGATTACGCCGTTGTTGACCGGTTCTTTCACAATGATCATGGCCGGTTCCCTGTTCAGCCGTTTTATTACCATTACAGGGCTTGCAAACCAGCTGGCGAATGCGATTTCCGGACTGAATATGGCTCCGATCTTTATTTTTCTGATCGTTGTCGTGTTCTATCTGTTTTGCGGATGTTTTATCGCGGTTATGCCGATTATTTAATTACGGTTCCTGTTATCCTGCCGCTTCTTCAGGAACCTGGCTTTAATCCGTATGCCATCGCCGTATGCCTTGTTCTTTTATGCGAACTCGGTAATATTACCCCGCCTGTCGGAAATTCGGTATTTACGACGGCGATTATTACGGGCGAGAGTCCCACTAAAATTTTTAAAGGCGTCACCCCGTTTTTTATTGCAGAACTGATTGCCCGCATTTTATTCGGGATGGTTCCGACTATTATCACATTCTTTCCAAAACTGATGGGAATGATGTAAGAACCAGGAGGGTAAAATCAATGTTGAACATATATCAGCAAACCTGTCCGGTTGTATTTGGATGCGGTACTTTAGGCGATCTGCCGGAACACATAAAATCTTTTCATGGCACGCGTGCGTTTTGCATTTGCGACCAGGGGGTAAGAAGCACCGGGATCGTCAACAGAGTCTGTGATTTGCTGGAGAGGAATAACATAAAAGTAATGATATTTGACGATGTAAAACCGGATGCGCCGGATTTTATGGTAAATGAGGCCGGAGCACAGGCTGTTTCTTTCCTTACGAATATTGTCATTGGTATTGGCGGCGGAAGCAGTCTGGATACGGCAAAAGCCGTTTCCGTTCTCGTATCCGGCCTGGGGGAGATTTCGGATTATTATCCGGGAACCGGAAAGGCTCCGCAGACGGATACTCTGTTAATCCTGATTCCGACGTCATCCGGTACGGGCAGCGAAGTAACGGGACTGTGCGTTGTCCATGACGGGAAGCGGGATGCAAAAGTTCCGGTCTGCCGCAGCGCGAATCTGGCAATTGTAGATTCGGAACTTACGTTGACGGTTCCGCCGGCCGTAATGGCCGCTACCGGATTTGACGCAATGTCGCATGCACTGGAAGCCTATACGTCTAAAAATCATAACCAAAAAGCAGATACGCATGCACTGGAAGCACTGCGGCTGATAAATAAATATCTGATCAGGGCATATCAAAAATACGCTGCTGCATGCAACAAATATCTTGTCCCTGAGAGAGGAATATTACTCTGGAAGACGTTTTGGGTGTACGGAAAGAGCGGTTGAGAAAAACGGTTTTCTGGGCGCAGCGCCGAAAGAAGCGACATATGGGCGTATGCGTCGATCGCTGCAAAATATTTATGAAGATTATTAAAAACAGCGCTGCTTTTGCAGCGCTGTAACTTTCGGGGAGTGCCGCTTTGGATATTGGGAAACCAAAGCGGCTTGAGTTATGAAAAATTATATTAGCTTATTGCTAGTACTCCTATAATGTACCCATAAAATGTGACGAAAATGTGATGAAAAATGAAAAAAACAATTAAAAAAAAATTAGGAAATAAAAAAATACGTTTCTTTCTTAATATTTTTTAAAAAGTCTTTCAAAATTGACATTATTTGTATATAATAAACTCGTGTTATTTTGTTTAATAAGGAAATATTTGTTTAAAATATATAGTAATGGATGAAAGGAGAAACACGAGCATGGTTTCGACAGATATTGGAATTGATTTGGGTACAGCCAGTATATTGGTTTATGTAAAAGGAAAAGGTGTCGTATTAAAAGAGCCGTCTGTGGTTGCATTTGACAGAGATACAAACAAGATCAAAGCGATCGGTGAAGAAGCAAGATTGATGCTTGGCAGGACGCCGGGCAATATTGTAGCGGTCAGGCCGCTGCGGCAGGGAGTAATTTCCGATTACACCGTAACGGAAAAAATGTTAAAATACTTTATACAGAAAGCAATGGGAAAAAAGAGTTTCCGGAAACCGCGGATCAGCGTCTGCGTTCCGAGCCAGGTAACGGAAGTGGAGAAAAAAGCGGTAGAAGACGCAACATTCCAGGCAGGAGCCAGGGAGGTGGCGATTATTGAGGAACCGGTGGCAGCAGCGATCGGGGCTGGTATTGATATTGCCAGGCCGTGCGGAAATATGATTGTCGACATCGGCGGCGGTACGTCGGATATTGCGGTAATTTCCCTGGGCGGCACAGTAGTCAGCACGTCGATTAAAATCGCGGGAGATGATTTTGACGAAGCGCTGGTACGCTTTATGCGGAAAAAGCATAATCTGTTGATCGGTGAAAGGACAGCGGAGGATATCAAAATTAAGATCGGAAGCTGTTATCCGCTACCGGAACCGAAGACAATGGATGTCCGGGGCAGGAATCTTGTGACAGGGCTTCCGAAAACCGTAACGGTAACTTCCGAAGAAACCGAAGACGCTTTGCGCGAAACCACTTTACAGATTGTGGAAGCGGTTCACAGCGTACTTGAAAAAACACCGCCGGAACTGGCGGCCGACGTAGCCGACAGAGGGATTGTCATGACTGGCGGCGGCGCTCTTTTGAGAGGATTGGAAGAATTGATTGAAGAGAAAACCGGAATCAATACGATTACTGCGGAAGAACCGATGAGTTGTGTCGCAATTGGCACGGGAAAATATGTGGAATTTTTGTCTGGAAAGACTGAAGATTAACAAAGGAAATGCCGATATAAAATAATGTATATTATATATTAAATCATTTTATGTAGTACAAACTCATTCAGTTAGCATTCTAAAGAAAGAAAAAGAGGTTGAAAGAATGGTAAAAGGTTTATACAGTTCTTGGGCAGGGATGCTGAATGAACAGAACAGGATGGATATCCTGTCGAATAATATGGCAAATGCGAACACGGTAGGATTCAAAAAAGAAGGAACTACGGTGCATCCGTTTCAGGAAGAACTGGCGCTTCGCATTAAAGACAAAAATACTCCACGGTATGCGGATCCTCTCGGATATATTTATCCGGGCGTAAAAATCGGTGAAAATTATACCGATTATAGTCAGGGGCCATTTAATGTGACTGACAATGCCACGGAACTGGCGTTGAGCGGAAACGGTTTTTTTGCAATTGAATTTACGAATAAACAGGGTCAGGCCAGTGTGAAATTTACCAGGGACGGAGAATTTCATTTAACAACGGACGGATATCTGGTGACTGCGGACGGCGATTATGTTTTGAATCGGAATGCGGCGCTTGCAGGCGCGACGGGCGCAGGCGGATATATCCGTTTGGATCCGACGGCGGCGATTACGATCGACGAAATCGGCAATATATACCAGAACGATACTCTGGTGGCGCAGCTTGGCGTTGTTGATATTGATAATTATGACTACATTTCCAAATATGGGGAAAACCTGTATGACCTTGTAGACGGTGGGAATATCCAGGCGTCGAATGCGCAGGTAGTCCAGGGCGCGCTGGAAATGTCAAATGTGCAGGTTGTGTCGGAAATGGTAGAACTGATCACGATCACAAGAGCATATGAAACAAATCAGAAAGCGATCCAGACGATCGACGGTATGCTGGAGAAAGCAGTAAATAATGTCGGAAGACTGTAAAAAAGGAGATAAAGTATTATGATGAGATCATTATGGACTGCTGCTTCAGGTATGATCGCGCAGCAGACAAATGTGGATACGATTGCGAATAATATCGCTAATGTAAATACAAACGGTTATAAAACACAGCGTGCGGAATTTAAAACATTGCTGTATCAAACCCTCCAGGAGAAAACAACTTCTGCAAACGGGGAAAGAAAACCGGTTTCCGCACAGGTAGGCCTCGGTACGCGGACGGCAGCGATCGATTCTATTTATACACAGGGTGAAATGATCGCAACGGAAAGCGATACCGCGTTTGGGATTAACGGAAAAGGATTTTTCTCTATCAGGGCGGCAGACGGCAATACTTATTATACAAGGGACGGTAATTTTGTCTGGGCGGTCGGCAATAACGGTATGACGCTGAGTACGGCGGACGGTTACAGCGTGCTGGATTCGAACGGACAGCCGATTACTTTGCCGGCAGGCGTGCCTGCGAGCAGCGTGCAGTTCAGTCCGGACGGCGTTATTACATACCAGGTGAACGGAAGAAATGTTACAAGAACTTTCGGACTGTATCAGTTTAACAACCCGACAGGACTTATGAAAATATCACAGAACCTGTTGGCAGTGACCGAGGCTTCCGGCCCGGCGCTGAGCGAAGCGACGACTGCGGGACTGACAAGAAGTACGGTTATGAACAAGTATCTGGAAGGCTCTAACGTACAGGTTGCCGACGAAATGGTTGATCTGATCATTGCACAGAGGGCTTATGAATTGAATTCGAAAGCGATACAGGCAGCTGATGAGATGATGGGCCAGGCAAATCAGTTGAGAAGATAGGGGGAATAGCGTATGAGTTTGTCAATGGATGGGCTTGCTTCCTATTATATGAATTCAGCTTCAAATGCATCCAATGCTTCTTCTATAGAAAAGAAAGTGGGGAATAAAGATTTATCTAACGCAAGCGATGATGAACTGATGGATGTATGCAAACAGTTTGAAGCATATTTTGTGGAGCAGATGTTTAAGGCGATGGAAGCTACCGTGCCGGAATCGGAAAGTTCTGATGCGGGAATGACTACGATGAAAGATTACTATAAGGAGCAGATCATACAGCAGTATGCATCGGATGCAACGCAAGGGGACGGTTTTGGATTGGCACAGACTTTATATGAGCAGATGAAACGGAATTACAATGTATAGGTAATCATTGAAAGTGCTTTTGCGGATGGTGTGGATGGAACTGTTACCTGTTATTAGTACAATGAATGTATATTAAAGTAAATCATACGGCAGTGGTTGGCATTTCAATATGCTGATCGCTGCTGTTTGTAAATAGACGATGAACATACGGACAGACAAATATAAACGCGCATCGGATAAATGAGAAAGCGGGAAGGAATCACAGCTTTGGAAATAATCACAGGTTATGTAGACCATATCGTATATCATAATGCAGACAACGGATATACGGTATTTAGTTTTGTAAGCAGCGGAACAGCAGAAGACAGGCAGGCAAATCTCACGGAAGAAGACGAAATCACCTGTACGGGTATTTTTTCGGTAATTGCTGCGGGTGAAAATTATGAACTTCACGGAGAATATAACGTGCATCCGACTTACGGACCGCAGTTCAAAGTAAGCGAAGCTGTGAACAAGGCACCGGAGGATTTGTTTTCCATGGAACGGTATCTGGGTTCGGGGGCGATCAAAGGAGTCGGGACTTCACTGGCGGCAAGGATCGTCCGCCGTTTTAAAGAAGATACGTTTCGGATGATAGAGGAAGAGCCGGAGCGGTTAGCTGAAATTAAAGGAATCAGCGAGCGGAAAGCGATGGAGATTGCCGGACAGGTGACGGAAAAAAAAGAGCTGCGTTCGGCTATGCTGTACTTGCAGAAATACGGGATTTCCCTGTCGCTGGCAGTAAAAATATATCAGGCATACGGAATGGAAGTGTATCGGATTTTACAGGAGAACCCTTATCGTATGGCGGATGATATTCCCGGAGTAGGGTTTAAGATTGCTGATGAAATCGCGGCGAAAGTCGGTATTCATACGGATTCGGATTTTCGGATTCGCAGCGGAATCTTATATGTCCTTTTAAAAGCCGGAAATGAGGGGCATACTTTTTTGCCAGAAGAAGAACTGACCCGCCGTTGTGCGGATCTGCTGGAAGTGGAAGCGGAATCCGTGGAAAAACATTATATGGATCTGGCGATAGAAAGAAAACTGTTTTTAAAAGAACAGCCGCTGCCGGACGGAGAGAAACGCCTGCAGATTTATCCTGCTTCTTTCTATTATATGGAGCTAAATACGGCAGCTATGCTGCGGGAGCTGAATATGTGGGAAGACGTTCCGGAAATTGAAATCAAAGAGCAGATCCGGAAACTGGAAAAAAATTCCGGAATTGAATTAGACGAAAAGCAGGCGAAAGCAGTGCTGCAGGCAGCAGTCAATGGAGTATTGGTCATTACCGGCGGGCCGGGAACCGGAAAAACGACAACGATCAATACGATCATCAGCTATTTTGAACTGCATGGAAAAGATATTATGCTGGCGGCGCCTACCGGCAGGGCAGCGAAACGGATGAGCGAAATGACCGGATTTGAAGCAAAGACGATACATCGCTTGCTGGAAGTAAACGGAGCGGCGGAAGAGAATAACCGGTTTGAACGGAATGAAGAAAATCCGCTGGAAACAGACGTACTTATCGTGGATGAGATGTCGATGGTAGATATTTCCCTGATGCATTCCCTGTTAAAAGCAGTGATTCCCGGAACAAAGCTCATTCTGGTCGGGGACGTCAATCAGCTTCCGAGCGTAGGGCCGGGATGCGTGCTGAAAGATATTATCCGGTCAGGATATTTTCCGGTAGTAACATTGGACAAGATTTTCCGACAGGCAAGCAGCAGCGACATTATTGTCAACGCCCATAAGATCAATCAAGGCCAAATGCCGGTGCTGGACAATAAAAGCCGCGATTTTTTCTTTCTAAAAAGACAGGATGCCGACGTTATTATCAGTGTGGCGATCCAACTGATCAGGCAAAAGCTGCCGAAATATGTAGAGGCGAAACCTTATGATATCCAGGTTTTGACTCCGATGCGGAAAGGCCTGTTAGGGGCGGAGCGGATCAATAAAATATTGCAGCAGTACTTAAATCCGCCGCAGCCGGATAAGGCGGAGCATGAAACTTCCGGCGGTTTATTCCGGGAAGGCGATAAAGTCATGCAGATCAAAAACAACTATCAGCTGGAATGGGAAATCAAGAGCCGTTACGGGCTGGCCATCGACCGGGGGATGGGAGTGTATAACGGCGACATGGGCGTGGTAAAGGAAATCAATTCCTATGCGGAGCGGATGACGGTAGAATTTGACGAGGGCCGCCAAGTGGAGTATCCGCTGAAACAGTTGGAAGAGCTGGAACTTGCATATGCGATTACGATACACAAATCGCAGGGGAGCGAGTATCCTGCGGTGATCATTCCTTTGCTTGCGGGGCCGTATGTGCTGATGAACCGTAACCTGCTGTATACGGCAGTGACAAGAGCCAGAAAATGTGTTACATTAGTAGGCGACGACAGTACGTTTTTCAAAATGATAGAAAATACAACAGAATCCAAACGCTACAGCGGACTGAAACAACGGATTACAGAGCTGATGGAAACGGAATGAAAAGCAGGTGGATATGAAACATAAAATTTTATTATGTGTGATTGTGGCCGCCATAATTGTCTGTGGAATATTTACATATACGGCGGTACGTGAACATACGAAAAATCAGTCTGTGCTGCAGACAAATGCGGAACAGGATGAGAAAGAAGACGATGCAAGAGGACTTTCCCTATCAGAAGTGGACTGGATAAAACAGGCGGTAAACCGTATGAATGAGGATTCTCTGAAAGCGGCAGGCGCGCCATGGAATGAGCGGCAGGCAGACGGACGGGACGGGAAGAAATTGCCGGACAGGGCGGCTTTTGCGAAAAAAGATGCTGCTGCTCCGGAAGCAATTATGCTTCCTCCTGAAACTGAAACCGGTTCCGACGAAAGCGGAGGACAATCGGTCATTACCGGACAGGCGGGGGATGTTCCGGACGGAAACGGCGGTACGGTCATTCCAGACGATTTGCCGGCAAAAAGCCTCGAAGAAGATAAAGACAATGCGGATGACCCGGATTCGGACAGTTTAAAAGACAAGGATGATTCCGACCAGAATCCGGAGGAAGAAGATCCGGGTGTGGAAGAAGAACCGGATGATGGGGAAGACTCGGATGACGAGGAAGAGCCGGATGAGGAAGAAAACCCGGATGACGGAGTAAGTCCAAATGAAGACGGAAAGCCTTATATTACGTTAGCGCGCGAAGAAAACGAGATCAATCCGGCAACCGGGAAGTTTTATAAATATAACGCCAATCAGAAAGGTTTTGTAACTTCCGTAAAAAATCAAGGGGAGTACAATACATGCTGGTCGTTTGCCGCAGTTTCCGCCGCGGAATCTGCGCTTCTTGCCCAGGCAAAAGCGCCGGATGCCCGAACACTGGATTTGTCGGAACTGCAGCTTTCTTATTTCTTTTACCATAATGTACCGGATCAGCTGAACAATACGGCGGGAGATACGACGACGGCACTGAATACAAATTATCTGGCGCAGGGTGGGAACGAAATTTTTGCGACGTTTGCAATGGCAAACAGAACCGGACTGACGTCGGAAGCCGATCTGCCGTATGAAGCGGCGACGGATGATTCGCATATTCCGGACGGTTATCTGTACGATCAGAGCCTGGCATGGAGCCGCGACCTGTTTCATCTGGAAAATGCATTTTGGATTGCATACGCGGATACGAACGTAATGAAACAGGCAATTATAGATTTTGGGGCCGTATCTTTCCAGTTTTATTTTTCACAGAACCAGAGTTATTATAACCGCACGACATACGGCTACTATTGTCCGGATGGGAGAGCGGTGAACCATGCGGCGGTCATTGTAGGATGGGATGACGATTATTCGCGGAAAAATTTTGCCGTTGACCCGGGACGTGACGGAGCATGGCTTGTGAAAAACAGTTACGGCGACGGATTCGGCGAAAGCGGTTATCTGTGGATTTCATATGCGGATACCTGTTTTTCTTCCGTCACGTATAAAGCCTATGTATTTGACACGGTTCCGGCAGACGGCAGTACACTTTATCAATATGACGGCGCAAACGGTTATCTGCGTCAGGACGTTCCGAGCAGCGGCAGGATTGCAAACGTATTTACGGCGGCAGCCCCGGGAGCGCAGGGGACGGAAAGGCTGGAAGCGGTATCTTTTGCGCTGTACGATACTTATGTGAATTACGATATTCAGGTTTACAGGCTTTCGGAAGAAGCTGAAACAGACGGAACCGTGATCAATCCGGAAGCAGGGGAACCGTGTATCAGCGAAGAAAATAAGGTAAGCGGACAGACAAAGACGACCGGCTATTATACCGTACGTTTGAAAGAACCGATCGTTTTTGCGCCCGGTGAAAAATTTGCGGTGGTCGTTACGCTTGGTAAAAATGACGGCAGCAGCGTGGAAGTATTTGTGGACGGCAGTTATACAAACGGGAACTGGATCAGGTTTGTCAATATTGTGCAGCCGGGACAAAGCTTTTTATGGCAGGGCGATACATGGAACGACCTGTATGACGATAGAGCATCCAGTTCGCAGGAGCAGGACGGATTGACCGTGCGCCTGAAAGCAATAACGGTTCCGCAGTAGCGCGTAACGAAAAGCAATTGCGGTTTCGCAGCAGCGCGTAATGAAAAGAGAGAGATTCCGTCAGGGATCATAATGTTAAAACAAATTAAAAATACCGGTACGTTACTTTATCGCTGGAAAACGGGAATCGGCATGATACTGTTTCCGCCCCGTTGTCCTGCCTGCGGCCGGATGATAGAGAGAAACCTGTTTGAATTGTGGGAAGATATGTTTCCGCAGGCGAGCAGGCTTGCCAGGTATCCGGATTTTTCTGGCAAACGAAACGGATGTAATGGTATCCGGAAAAGAAATCCCTGGTTTTGTGATGACTGCCAGGGGAGATGGAAAGTAATCCGGGAGCCGTTTTGTTTAAAATGCGGAAAAAAACTGCGTAAAGCAGAAGACGAATATTGCAGGGATTGTAAAAACAACAGGCATCTGTTTTACAGGAACCGGGCGCTCTGGGAATACAGCGGGGAAATAAAGGACACGCTGCATCGCTTCAAATATTCGGGTTGTGCGGATTATGCGGAGGCCATTGGCTGGGAAATGGCGTATTATTTCGGAGAATGGATAAAAAAGGAAAGAATTCGGACAGTGATCCCGGTGCCGTTACACAGGGCGCGTTACCGGAAACGCGGTTATAATCAGGCGGAGAAGCTGGCTGACGCGCTGGCGCGCAGGACAGGACTGACCGTAAATACAGAGTTGGTTTCCCGCTGTCGGAATACCCGTCCGCAAATGTCGCTTTCTGCTGCGGAAAGAAAAAATAATTTGAAAAAGTCTTTTAAGATAACGAAAAATATAGTACAATTAAAAAAAGTACTGATCATTGACGATATTTTTACGACAGGAAGTACTCTCGATGCAGTATCGGAAGCATTGCAGCAGTCAGGGATAAAGGAGATATACTGTATCAGCGCCGGGATCGGCAGAAATGATTAGGAGGGATATATCAATGGATGTAAAAAATTGTAAAAGCTGTAAAAGATTGTTTAATTATATAAGCGGGCCGCAGATTTGTCCGGCATGTGCTTCGCAGCTGGAAGAAAAGTTTCAGAAAGTAAAAGAGTATATTCGTGAAGTGCCGCATGCGACGATGGAAGCGATTGCGGACGAAAATGAAGTGTCGGTAAAACAGATCAAACAATGGGTCAGAGAGGAAAGACTGACGTTTTCAGACGATTCTCCGGTAGGACTGGAATGTGAAATGTGCGGGGCAATGGTTAGAACAGGACGTTTTTGTGAAAAATGCAAAGGGGCAATGAAAACAAATCTGACAAGAGGGATAGACGAACCGCAGATGCCGAAACAGCCTGGAAAGAAAACAGACAGCCGGAGCAGGATGAGATATTTGGATTAATTGTGACGGAGAACGATATGGGAGCATAGAAAGGAAACAGCCATTCCGGCTGTTTCTTTTCTATGCTCCCATAATACTGTCCGGAACTGTAATATCCGAAACACTTTGATACGTGGGTTTGCAATCCTGCTGTGATATGGTATAATATGCAAAAAGCATGTCATTTCGGCACAGAACAGGACAAAATGTTTGCTGGAAGCTGCTTAAAATACAATGGAGCTGCCTATGTTAAAAGAAGAAAAAGTCATACGTATGACAAAGCTTGCCGTGTATGAAAACAGGGAAGGCAAGAAGACGCTTCCTTTGAGTACCTATCACAGATGGGACTATGTCAGCCTGCAGATGGTCAGAACATTTATTTACAGTTCTGTCGGCTATATACTTGTAATGGGGACATGGATTTTATATTCTATTGAGCAGGGAATGGATATTATCCGTATTGACCAGCTGAAAGATTTGACAATTCGGATCCTAATAGGTTATCTTTTATGGGAAATATTTTTTATAGTAATTACCTTTATTATTTATAATATCCGATATACAAAAAGTTACCGAAGCCTGAAAGGCTATTATCATCATCTGAAAAAGTTGAATGAACTGTATAAGGAAGAAAAGGATAAAGCATCAGAATTATTCTGATACAGGGGGAGTATATGGCGAAGCTATATGAATTTCGCGAAGCTATCAGGGCGTTTTGTGGAAAGTATGAGTTATATGTTAAGATTGTCATTCGATTTGCACTTGCAATGGCCGCGTATTTTATGATTAACTATAATCTGGGTTATATGGACCGGCTGAACAATATGGCAATTCTGGTCGTGTTGGCGATTATCAGCGCATTGCTGCCGGTAAATGTTACGGTATTCATTTCTGCGGTACTGGTGCTTTTGCATTTATATGCGCTGCATCTGGAAGTATTTGCAGTCGGAGCAGTATTGTTTTTGGTTATTTTGCTGCTGTATTTTCGGTTTGCGCCTGCATATGGATTTTTTTCCTTGCTGACGCCGATGTCGTTTGGAGTAGGGATACCTTACCTGATGCCGGTTTCGTCCGGGTTACTGGGTTCTCCGTCAGCGTTTATTTCGGTGGTTGGCGGAACTGTCGTATATTATTTCCTGTCCGGAGTGAAAGCAAGCGCCGGACTGATCAGTACGAACAGCAAAGGCGGTTCGGAAGTTGACGTGCTGGAACTGACACTCGGCCAGATATTTTCAAACCGGGAAATGTTTATTGTTTTGATTATTTTTCTGGCAACTGCGGTTATCGTATATTTGCTGCGCCGTTCTTCCCAGGACCATGCCTGGCTGGTGGCGATTGCGGCCGGTTTCATTTTTAACCTGATCTCGCTGCTGGTAGTTTATGTCGTGTTTGAACATCTGGCCATGATTGTGCCGCTGATTATCGGAGAAGTGATCAGCACGTTGATTGCGTTAGGGATACAGTTTATGGTGTTTTCCCTGGATTATTCCCGGGTGGAACGGGTTCAGTTTGAAGACGATGAATATTATTATTATGTAAAAGCAGTACCTAAATTGTATGTACCTACAGAACAAAAGAAAGTAAAGGAGTTTCATAAAGCGGATAGTGGATCAGAAGAAGAATAGGTGAGAGGGGGAAGCTTGTTGCACACCATTATCACAAATATACTTGCTTTTAAAAGCAAG